>CAZFMN010000081.1:0-13019 GCA_964520075.1 uncultured Halobacteriales archaeon
TCCACGGCGCCGGCCGCGAGGACGTCGACGCCCGGATGCTCGGCACCGGTCGCCCCTTTGTCGTCGAGGTGGACACCCCCCGGGTCCGGTCTGTCGACACCGACGAGCTCCAGACGGAGGTAAACGAGTTCGCCGACGGGACGGTCGAGGTTGAGAGGCTACGGCTGGCCACCCACGAGATGGTCGAGCGGGTGAAGGAACTCCCGGCGAGCAAGACCTACCGGATGGAGGTGCAGTTCGCGGAACCGGTCGCGGCGGACGCGTTCGAGGCGGCGCTCTCGACACTCGACGGCGCGACGGTCGAACAGGACACCCCACAGCGCGTCTCGCACCGTCGGGCGGCAAAGACCCGTGTCCGGGCGGTGTACGACGCCGACGGCGGCCTCGGGAGCGAACGAGGAGACGACAGCGGACAGGACGACACGGCGACGCGGGCGACCGTCGAGATACACGGCGAGGGAGGACTCTACGTGAAGGAGCTGGTCAGCGGTGACGAGGGTCGGACACGGCCGAGTCTCGCGGGCGAACTCGGCGTCGAGGCGACGGTCACAGCGCTCGATGTGCTCACCGTCGAGGGTGAGGACGAACCGTTCGAGGACAGCGAGTTCTTCCGGAGTCGGTGACCAGCCGCTACAGGCCGTCGGGGGCGGGGACACCGTCCTCGTCGGGACCACCGTCGAGGTCGAACTCCTGACGCAGGTCGCCGATGCGGTCACGGATGTCGGCCGCGAGTTCGAACTCCAGGTTGTCGGCGGCCTCCTGCATCCGCGCCTCGAGATCCTCGATGGCCCGGGCGGCATCGTCGGCGTTGTCGGGTTCGAGCGAGGCGGCGTCGCCGGTGTCGGTGCTGCTGCCGGGCAGGTTCGTCTCGCCGATAGACTTCTCGATCGTGCGGGGTTCGTGCCCGTGGCGCTCGTTGAACTCCTGCTGGATGCGCCGGCGGCGGTTCGTCTCCTCGATGGCCGCGTTCATCGCCGCACTCGGCTCGTCGGCGTACAGCACGACCTCGCCATTCACGTTGCGGGCCGCCCGACCCATCGTCTGGACGAGCGTGGTCTCCGAGCGGAGAAACCCCTCCTGGTCGGCGTCGAGGATGGCCACCAGCGACACCTCGGGGATATCCAGCCCCTCCCGGAGCAGGTTGATACCGACGAGCACGTCGAGTTCGCCCAGCCGCAGGTCCCGTATCAGTTCGTGTCGCTCCAGGGTGTCGGTCTCGTCGTGCATGTACGCCACCTCGAGTCCGGCCTCGGCCAGGTAGTCGGTGAGGTCCTCCGCCATGCGCTTCGTGAGTGTCGTGACCAGCGCCCGCTCCCCGTCGGGCAGACTGTCCAGTCGCTCGATGAGGTCGCTCACCTGCCCGTCGGCGTCCGCAACCTCGACCGCGGGGTCGACGAGGTAGGTCGGTCGGACGATCTGCTCGACGACCCGGCCGGACTGCTCGCGCTCGTACTCGCCGGGGGTGGCGGAGACGTACAGGGTCCGGTCGGTTCGCTCCTCGAACTCCTCGAATCGCAGTGGTCGGTTGTCGAACGCCGTCGGGAGGCGGAACCCGTTCCCGACCAGCGACTCCTTTCGCGACCGGTCACCCGCGAACTGGCCGCGGATCTGTGGCAGCGTCTGGTGTGACTCGTCTATCACCGTCAGGAAGTCCTCGGGGAAGTAATCGAGCAGTGTCGACGGCGGGTCGCCGGATTCGCGGTCGGAGAGGTGCACCGAGTAGTTCTCGATCCCCGAGCAGTAGCCCGTCTCCTGCAGCATCTCTATGTCGAAGGTGGTCCGCTCCTCGATGCGCTGTGCGGCCACCAGGTCACCCTGGCGCTCGAACTGTCTGACCCGGTCCTCCAGCAGGTCCTCGATCTCCTCGATCGCCTCCTCCAGACGCGTCTCGGGGATAGAGTAGTGCTCCGCGGGGTGGACGAGCACCGCCGGCTCCTCGCTCACTATCTCTCCCTCTAGTGGGTCGACCTTCCGGAGCCGGTCTATCTCGTCACCCCAGAGCTCGACCCGGACCGCGTACCGGCCGTACATCGGGTATATCTCGACGGTATCCCCCCGCACCCGGAAGGTGCCCTGCGTGAAATCGACGTCGTTGCGCTCGTAGTTCAGGTCGACCAGTCGGGCGAGCAGCTCCTCCCGCTCGATTCGCTCGCCCTGTTCGAGCCGGAGCGCCATCTCGACGTAGTTCGCCGGGTCACCCAGCCCGTAGATGGCAGACACCGAGGCCACCACGATGACGTCGTCGCGGGTCAGCAGTGACCGGGTCGCGGAGTGACGCAACCGGTCGATCTCGTCGTTTATCGAGGCGTCCTTGTCGATGTAGGTGTCTGTCTGCTCGACGTAGGCCTCCGGCTGGTAGTAGTCGTAGTAGGAGACAAAGTACTCGACGGCATTGTCGGGAAACAGTTCGCGGAACTCCTCGTAGAGCTGTGCGGCGAGTGTCTTGTTGTGGGCGATAACGAGCGTCGGCTGCTGGAGCTTCTCCATCACCCACGAGACGGTGTTGGTCTTTCCGGAGCCGGTCACCCCGAGCAGGGTCTGCCGGTCTATCCCCTGCTGGAACCCCTCCACCAGACGCTCGATGGCCCCGGGCTGGTCGCCCGCGGGGTCGAACGGTGCCTCGACGCGAAACGGCTCGTCGGCCGCCGGACGGTCCGGCGACAGCGGTCCGGAGCGTTGCATTACCCGACAACAGGGTCTGGAGACTCTTTACGCGTGTGGTCCAACAGCAACGAGACTCTACGGCAGGTCGAGAACCGACCGGAGACAGGGGTTAGGGGATAGGGGAGAAGTTGTCGTCCAGGAGTCCGGTGGCGGAGATGCCGGGTGACCCACCCGCGTCCGGCGTGGCGTAGGGCTTGTCCACCTGTCCCCCGGTCTCCTGGTATGGCTGCTGGAAATCGAACGTTCCGTTGCCGTTCGTGTCCAGGTGGGGCACGATACGGAGGGGTATCTCGTCGTCTCTCACCTGTTGTCTGAGACTGCTGAGATTCCCGTCGTCGAGTTGTATCGTGATGTCGGTGTGTGTCCCCGGCGCGAGATAGCCCGTGTGGCCGAGCAGTGTCCCGTTTATTCCCTGGTCGTCGGTGTTAGCGTAGACGGCGACGAACCCGCCCTCCGAGAGCGACACCTCGTCGAAGCTCTGTAACGTGTTGTCGTCGTCGATGACGACATCCGCACTCTCACCCGGGACAGTACCCGGCAGCACCGCGGCAATCGGTGAGGTGAGCAGAATGAACACGAAGTACGCTATCGCGAGCATCACGGCGGCGTGTTTCGCGCCGTCCCGGAGCGACCCCTCGCCGAGTTGGCCGGCGACGAAACCCGCACAGATCGCCTGGATCAGGGAGGCGTGGAAGAACACGAGCGTGTACGCCGCCTGGTTGACCCCACCGAAGTCACCGAACGCGCCGCCCGCGCCGAGCGCCTGTAGTTCCTCGCTGTCGATCGGCGAGGACTCGGGGATGTTCGGCACGAGCATCTCGTTTATCGCGACGATTATCACTATGAACACGAAGAACGCGATGTAGATGACGATGAGATACGTGAACATCTCCTGGCGGCGCTGGCGGCGCAGGCTGAGCTCGGCGCGGTGCTGTTCGGCGGCGATGCGGATGACCGGGCCCATGTTGCCGCTCGCACGCATCGCGTTCGTCAGCAGCGTGACGACGCGTGCGAGCGCGGTCGTCCGGACGCGTCGCCCGAACCGGACGAACGCGTCGTCGACGGTCGACCCGTACTGCAGGTCCCGCCAGATGCGGTCCACCTCGGGGGAGAGCACACCGATGTCGGTCCCGCGAACGCGGTCGACGGCCTGCACGATGGACATCCCGGCCTCGTTGAGACTCGCCAGTCGCTCCAGAAACTCCGGTGTCGCCTTCTCGATGCGCGTGATGTGACGCTTGTAGAAAAAGCGCACGATGGCGTAGGTGAAGACCACGAAGATAATCGACTGGACGAGCAGGTCGTCGAGGATGCGGATGCTGATTCCGTCGGCGGCGAACGCGGCCGGCACCCGGAGCAGGAACATCAACAGCCCGATCGGAACCGTTACCCACAGCAGTTTCGTCGGGTTCCAGAAGACGATCTCGATGGGGTTCCGGAGGGCGTTTTTCACCCGGTACAGCCGGTCGTGGAGCGTGAGCATCCGGCTGTTGTCCCGGTCCCGACCCGTGTAGCCGCCGTCCGGGCGGGTGCTCTCGCTGTCTGTCTTCGGCAGTACACTGGCCGGTGTTGCGAGGTCACGCTTCTGCAACGCCTCGACACCGGAGTCGGTGCCGACCCCCGAGATGCCGAACTGGTCGAGCTGTTGCTGGACCAGGAGCGCGAACCCGGCGTTGGCGATCGGGATGATCGCGTAGATTGCCAACTGGAGGAAGGTTAGCGTATCCGAAATTGTCAGCCCGAATATCAACAGGATCGTGATGAAAAACAGCATTCCGGCGACCAGAATCGTGACGTACCCCTCGGCGATCGTCGCGAGCAACTCGAGCAGGTCCCGCTGGCGCTCCTCGGACTCCTTGCGGAACCGCTCGAACTGCTCTTCGAGGAACTGTGACAGGTTGCTCCCGCTCTGTAGCACGCTCGTCAGGTTCTCCGAGAACGTCTTGAACTGCTCGCTGGGGGTGCGACTCGACATCCGGCGGAGCGCCGTTATCATGTCGCGACCGAACATGTCCATCTCGCGGACGGCGACCGACATCTCGCGCGAGGTCTCGCCGTAGATTCCCTGGTACGTGGTGAGCGTCCGCAGAATCTGCGGGAACTCCATCCCGCCGCGGGAGAGCGCGTACATGAACGCGGTCGTCCGGGTCAGCCCCTCGTTGATACTCCGCTTGCGCACCTCGGCAGCACTCGACGGGAGCCACCACCGGACCCCGTACGAGAGGCCGGCCCCGATACTCCCGAACATGATCGCACTCCCGGCGATGAGCAGTATCCACTCCACCTCGGCGGACAGCGAGAACTCGAAGTCCGAGGAGACTCCGAGCGGTGCCGCGACCGGCAACTGTGACAGCACGGAGACGATGGGCTCCAGAAACACGAGCACCACCGCAATCACGTACGCCCCGAGAATGGCACCACTCACGAACGCCATCGCCGCGAACAGCAGTGTCTTCGCCGCGTAGTTGCGGTACGTCGCCGTCAGAAAGGCGGCCTCGACGCGACGCTGTCGCTCGAAACTCGCCGAGACGAACCGCCGGAACAGCGTCATCGCGACCCGGTCGAGCACCTTGTCTATCCGGCGGCTGACTTTGCTCGCCATCCACACCCCGAGCATGGACAACAGCACCACCAGCGAGACGAGCAGTATCGGCGTTGCTGTGCCGACCATCTCACTCCTCCGGAAGCTCGAACTCCATGTTGTCGATGTGGTTGAGCACCTCCTCGGGGTCGGTGTAGTACTTGTTGACCATCGCGGTGAACCGCCGGTAGTCGGTCACCCCCTCGTCCTGGAGGAACCGGAGGAACCGCCGCCGGTTGCGGAGCTCCTCGAGCAGTTCCGACTGACTCCAGCCCCGGTCCTCGCGGATGTCCTCGAGCACCGAGGAGTTGTTCTCGCGGAACGAGTCCTCGGTGGAGTTCCACAGGTAGGTGTTCGAGTAGTCGAGTTCACCCGTTCGCTGGTCGATACCCTCGATCTCGGAGATGACCCGCGCCCGACGGACCCGCTCGCCGCCGGACTTCGTGAGCACCTGCACCCAGAGGATATCGAGCGAGGTCACCATCGCCCGCGGCACGTTGATGGGGTCGTTCTCCAGGCGGTTTATCACCGTCTGGACGCTGTCGGCGTGCAGCGTCGAGTAGGTCGTGTGCCCGGTGTTCATCGCCTGGAACAGCGTCATCGCCTCCTCGCCACGCACCTCGCCGACGAGGATGTACTCCGGCCGGTGACGCAACGAGGAGCGCAACAGGTCGTACATCCCGATGTCGGAGTCACCCATCTGCTCGCGCGTGACTGCCGACAGCCAGTTCTCGTGGTACAGGGAGAGCTCGCGGGTGTCCTCGATGCTGATCACCTTCGACCGCGGCGGGATGAACATCGACATCGCGTTCATCGATGTGGTCTTGCCCGCCGCCGTGCCGCCAGCGAAGATCAGCGACCGGTTGTTCTCGATCGCTAGCCACATGTACGCCAGCATCCGGTCGTCTATCGTCCCGTAGTTCAGCAGGTCGATCGGCGTGAACGCCTCCTCGGCGTACTTTCGGATGGTGAACGCAGACCCCTTCGGGGTGACCTCCTCGCCGAGCATCAGTTCGATACGCGACCCGTCCGGGAGTGTCGTGGACACGACAGGGTTCGACACCGAGACGTGTCGGCCCGAGCGCTGGGCGAGCTGGATGACGTAGTTGTACAGCTCCTCCTCCTCGTAGACGATACTCGTCTGGACGTCGGTGTAGTCCTCGTGGTAGATGAACACCGGCATCCCCGGCCCGTCACACGAGATATCCTCCACGTACGGGTCGTGCATCAGCGGGTCGATCTGCCCGTACCCCTGAAACGAGCGGTAGAGATAGTAAAACAGCCGGTAGAACATCTCCTCGTCGGCCAGGACACCGTACTCCTCGAGGCGCTCGCGGAGCTCCTCCCAGAGCGCTGTCTCGGGCTCGTCGGCGACGTCGTCGCGGTACAGAAGCGGCGCGCGAACGTCCTCGATGAGCCTGTCGAGGAGCTGTTTCTCGAACTCGCTGAGGTCCGGCTCGACGATGTAGTAGAGATAGTCCGTCTCCTCGGGGTCGTAGTTGATCGAGACGAACGCGAAGGGAACGTTCAGCCAGTACCTGTCGAGCTCCTCGTACCCGTCGAGCCCGTCGAAGGAGACCAGTGAGCCGTGACGCTTCGGGTCGTAGTTGTCGACATCGATTGTCGACCCCGCGAGTGCGCGCGCGGTCTGTGAGATGACGCGACTGATTCCCGACAGCCGGCCCCCGCTCTGTCTGTCTTCCTTCGAGGGAAGATCGGCAACCTCACCCAGGTCGCCGCTCTCTTCCTGCGCCACGCTACAGCCCCCCTGCCGGTCGACTCCTGTCTGTACTCCCGGTCCTCCGAAGCGGTGTTCCTCTCATGTCCGTCCAGTTAGTTGTTTAGCTCGTACTCGATTGGTTTCAATGTTGTGTTCCCCGTGCCACTGCTTCTCACCACCCGCGCCGGACCTGTCGATTGCACCGTCTGACACCTGTGTCGAGTCCGCCTCTCGGGGTCGTCGCCCTGGACTCGCTCCGCGGTGGTCGGCAGCCGCGTCGCCGGGTCGGGTTCAGCCGGTCTGGCTCCACCTGATGGATACACTACTGGACAGTTGGCCCCCCACACAAATAAACTGTTGTGACGTACGCCCCCCGAGTTGTTTCAAGCGACCGTTTGAGCCTGCGGCACAGGTTTTGCGATCCGGAACGAAGTATCGATGCGTCGACCCGGGCCGTCACAGTTCGACGGTTCCGAGGGTCTGCCCGTCGACAGTCCGGCACTGCCCTGCCACTCCCGCCCCGGTCCGCTCGAACGTGGCGTACGTCGCCCGACGGCCCCGGGGGTCGGCGTGACTACCCGGATTGACAACCGCCACCTCTCCACGCTCCCCAACCGACGGCCGGTGGGTGTGTCCCACGACCGCCACATCCGCTCTCTCCTGTCGTGCCAGCAGGGACAGCGACGTCTGCCCGCGCCGGTGACCGTGTGCGAGCACGAACCGGGTTCCGGCCCACACGACGGTGCGGGTCTCGGGGAGTCGCTCCCGCACCTCGGGGTCGTCGCTGTTGCCGTACACCGCACAGAAACCGCCGAACGAATCGAGGACATCCAGCACCGCCGGTGTCGTGAGATCACCCGCGTGGAGGACCACCTCCGCGCGTTCGAGCGTCTCGCGCAGGTGGTCAGTCAGTCGCGGTGTCCGGGTCCCGTGGGTGTCCGCGAGCGCGACGAGCATCCTACTCGCGGGTGGAGACCTGTTCGACCGGCATCAGCTCCTCGAACGGCTGGTCGGCGAGCCACCCCGCGAGCTCGACCAGGTGGTCGCAGGCGGCCTCGAACAGTTCGGCACCGACCTCGGGCGAGGCGTCGGTCTGGTCACCCAGGACCCCGTTGTCGGTGTTGTCGATGGAGTCGTAGAACGTCCGGGCACCGTGGACCCGGCCGGTCTCGCCGTCGACGTGTGTCAGACCGCCGTCACGGGCCTGCTCCAGGCGGTCCGGGTGGACGAGGTCGGGGTCGAGATGCCAGACGAGCGAGGTCTCCTTCGGCCCGCCGTGTGGCCCCGGCGAGTCGAACACCTCGTTTATCCGCTCGGTGATACTCTCGTCCCACATCCACTCCAGCGCGTACAGCTCGCGGTCGTCACGGAGTCGCCGACCCACCTCCCGGAGGTGTTCGACGTTGCCGCCGTGCGCGTTGACGTACACCACGCGGTCGATACCGTGCTGGGTCAGGTTCCGCGTGACACTCTCGACGTACTCCCGGAACGCCGGGGCGTCTGCCCACATCGTGCCGGGGAACTGACGGTGGTGCGGGCTGACACCGACCGAAATCGTGGGCGTGCAGAGATAGCCCGTTCGCTCGGCGGCCGCCCGCGCGAACCCCTCCGCGATGAGCGCGTCGGTCGCCTCCGGCAGGTGTGGGCCGTGCTGCTCGGTCGACCCGACCGGGACAAGCGCCAGCGACTCCCGCTCGAAGTACTCCGCAAGCTCCGGCCAGGCGTAGTCAGCCAGGTGCATACCACATACGACGGGGGCGGTCCACATCAATCCTGCCGTCGGTCACCCCGGATTCACCGACTGTCGCGGTGGGTCACCGTCCCCCGGTCGCGGCGTCCGGAGCCCAGCTTTATGTAACGGGTCGCCCTACACCTAGCGTATGAACGAGGACGACACCGACCAGACAGCGGAGGCCGAGACGGCGATAGTGCTCGACGTACTCCCGCACGGCCGGACGGAGGACGACCGCCCGCAGTACGAGAAGGAGCCGCTCGCGTTCGTGCTCGACCGGACGGATTTCAGCCTCTACGAGCTGACCCTCGACGAGCCGACGCTCTCTATCGGTGACCGTCTGGACCTCTACGACAGCCCGCAGGTCGGGCGCACCACCGAGATCGACTACGAGGACCTCCCCCGCGGCGCGGTGAGTGAACTCGAGTACGTCATCGAGGACCTCGTCGCCGAGGAGGAACAGCGCTTCGTGGAGTTCTACAACGAGGCACAGCCGATCACGCTCCGGCTCCACCAGCTCAATCTCCTGCCCGGGATCGGCAAGAAACTGCGCAACGACATCCTCGATGCGCGCAAGCGCCGCCCGTTCGAGAGCTTCGACGACATCGAGGCGCGCATCGACGGGCTCCACAGCCCCCGTGAGGTGCTCGCCGACCGGATACTGGAGGAGCTCCGCGAGGACGACCTGAAGTACCGCATCTTCGCCCGCGAGGAGTGATGGAGGACACCGCATACGGCAGCCGTGACCCCGACGCGCTCCGTGCCCGTGCCGGTGTCCGGGGGAACCCGGAGGCCGACCAGCACTTCATGGTCGACGACCGGGTGCTCGACCGCCTCCCGACGTACGCGACCGAGGTCGACTTCGACGTCTCGACGCTGCTCGAAATCGGCGGCGGGACGGGCGCGCTGACCGACCGTCTGCTCGCGGTCGCAGACGAGGTGGTCGTTATCGAGCGCGACCCGCGACTCGCGGCGTTCCTGCGCGAGGAGTTCGCCGACGCCCGCGAGACGGACAGACTCACCGTCCAGGAGGGGGACGCGCTCGAACTCGATCTGCCGGCGTTCACCACGTCGGTGTCGAACCTCCCCTACGGCGTGTCGAGTGAACTCGCCTTTCGCTTGCTCCCCGAGCGTCGACCGATGGTGGCGACCTTCCAGCAGGAGTTCGCGGAACGGATGGCCGCCGACCCTGGCAGCCCGGAGTACGGCCGGCTCTCGGTCACTGCCGGTCACTACGCCGCGGTCGAGGTTGTCGAGACCGTCCCGCCGGCGGCGTTCGACCCACAGCCCGCTGTCGACAGCGCCGTCGTCAGGGCGCGACCGCGCACACCCGACTACGACGTTCCCGACGACGACTTTTTCATGCGGTTTCTCCGGGCGGTGTTCACGCAGCGACGGAAGACGATGCGAAACGCCATCCGAAACACGGGTCACATCTCGGGGCTCGACGACCCGGACGCCGTCGTGGCCGTCGCCGACGAGGACCTGCTGGGAAAGCGCGCGGGCAACCTCCCGCCGGCCGCGTTCGCACGACTCGCCAGCCTCGCGTGGGAGCACGGTACTCCTGGGGAGCCGACGGCGTGAGCCCCACAGGCGACGAGTCGGACGGTGCCGCGGGCGAGGAACCGACAGACAGTGTCGAGGGTGGATCCAGCGGTGACGAACACACGGACGAACCGGCAGACGGTGCCGGCGGGAACCGGCCACGGCTCGCCGACCTGCGCGACGTCGAGACAGTCTACCAGCCGGCGGAGGACTCGCGGCTGCTGGCCGAGACGGCGCTCGAACGGGGCGGTGTCGGACCCGGTGACCTTGCCATCGACGTTGGAACGGGCTCGGGGTACGTCGCGGCACGGCTCCGCGAGGAGACCGGTGCACGGGTTGTCGGTCTCGACCTGAATCCCGAGGCCTGCCGGCAGGCCCGCGACGCGGGCGTTCCCGCCCTCCGGGCGGACCTGCTCGAACCCGTCTGTGGCCCCGTCGACCTGGTCGTCTGTAACCCGCCGTACCTGCCGACACCGCCCGAACAGGAGTGGGGCGACTGGATGGAGACGGCCCTCTCCGGCGGCGAGGACGGCCGTGCGGTCGTCGACCGACTGCTCGACACCGTCGGTCGCGTGCTCGCACCCGACGGCCGCCTCCTGTTGCTGGTCTCCTCGCTGACCGACCCCGATGCGGTCCGCCGGACAGCCGCCGAGGCCGGCCTCGATGCCGCGGTGGTCGCCGAGGAGTCACAGCCCTTCGAGCGCCTGTTCGTGCTCGAACTCACCCGCCGGTCGCCCTGACCGCGCCCGGGTCGGCTCGGTGGTCCCGCGAGCCACGGGACCGGAACCGACGTGCCGACCCTGCTCTCTCTGACCGGGCCGGTTCCGTGGCACGAGCTCCCCGGTATCGAGTCTGTCGACGAGGGGCCCGGTCTGTGGTCGAAACCGGCAATCCCCGTCGAACGCGGGGACGCTGCAATCGATATCGACACGACGAGGACAGTACGCAGGAGACAGCGCGGGTTCCGGGCAGGCGTTCGAGATACCGGAGAACACACCCAGTCGACGCCACCGCCAGGATTCGAACCTGGGACAACCACGTTAACAGCGTGGTGCTCTACCAACTGAGCTACGGCGGCACGCACTCTCTGTAGTGGGAACCATCTCAAATGCGTTTCGTTTCGCGCCGTGCACGGGGGCGTATCGATACGCTTTCACGCGTCTGTCGGCTACCCAGAGACGAATGAGCGACGACATCGACGCCGTCATCGAGACGGTGCGCGACCGGGTGGAACCCGACGAGGAGGAACGGGCGGCGCTCGATGCGGTCGTCGAGGCGCTCACCCGGCGCGCCGAGGCGGCAATCGCGGACCTGCCGGTCGAGGCCGACGTCGTGCTGGCCGGGTCGACCGCCCGGGAGACGTGGCTCGCCGGCGAGCGCGACGTCGACCTGTTCGTGCGCTTTCCCCCGTCGCTCGACCGCGACGGGCTCCGGGAGCACGGGCTCTCCGTCGGCCACACCGTCGTTGACGGCCGCGAGGAGTACGCCGAACACCCGTACGTGGTGGGGGAACTCGACGGGTTCCAGGTCGACGTTGTCCCCTGCTACGCGCTGGAGGACGCGACCAACATCCGCTCGGCGGTCGACCGGACACCGTTTCACACCCGGTACGTGAGCGAGCGACTCGACCGTGACCTCGCGAGTGATGTCCGTGTCGCGAAGCAGTTTCTCACCGGGACCGGCGTCTACGGCAGCGACCTCCGCACGCGGGGGTTCTCGGGGTACCTGACGGAGCTACTCACCATCGAGTACGGCGGGTTCCGGGCGCTCGTCGAGGCCATCGCCGACTGGCAGCCGCCGGTCCGGTTCGACCCCCGCGACCACGGCACCGCGACGTTCGACGACCCGCTCGTGGTGATCGACCCGACAGACCCCGGGCGAAACGTCGCCGCGGTGCTCTCGAGGGAGAACCTGGCGCGGGTCCAGCACTGCGCCCGCGAACTGCTCGCCGACCCGCGACCGGAGCTGTTCGTCCCGCGAGAGCCCGACCCGGTCGACGCCGACCAGGTCCGTGCGGCGTTCGAGGCCCGCGGGACGACACCCATCGCACTCCGCCTGACCGTCCCGAACCTCGTCGACGACCAGCTCTGGCCACAGCTCCGTCGGTCGGTCTCCGGAATCGGCGGCGAACTCGACCGCCGCGGGTTCGACGTGTTCCGGACCGACGCCTTCGCACAGCCACACGAGTCCGGTGTCGGAACCAGCGACCCCGACACGGACACCGGGCGGACCGTCGCCCTGCTGTTCGAACTCGCGGTGGTCGAGCGCCCGCGCGTGGAGCGCCACGAGGGACCGCCGGTGCACGTCGGCGAGCACGCGGCCTCGTTCTGTGCGGCCTACGCCGACAGCGACGCCTCCGGGCCGTTCCTCGACGGTGACCGCTACGTCGTCGAGCGCGAGCGGGCGTTCACCACCGCACGCGAGTTCCTCGCGGACGACGCCCTGCTGGATGTCGCACTCGGGGCTGCAATCGAGCGGGCGCTCGCCGGGGGGTACGACCTGCTCGTCGGTGACGAACTCGGGAGCCTCGCCGGGACGTTCGGGACGCAACTGGGGCGGTATCTCGACCCGACGGTCCGGCTGTAGGCTCTGTCTGTTGTTGTTCCGTCGGGCTCGCCAGAGACTGCCCCTGACCCGGGTCCAGACCGGAACGGAACACACCCCGACCTGGAACGACCGGTCGCCGGATCCTCTGATGAGTTCGGTGAGACGCGTCCGGTGATGAGCGGCGGGTGGCCGACCGGAGAGAGGCCACCGGATGCGCGAACGGGGAGCGA
>CAZFMN010000082.1:0-6133 GCA_964520075.1 uncultured Halobacteriales archaeon
CAGACCGAACCCGTCGAGGAGACAGAGTCGGAACCCGACGACCAGACCGAACCCGAGTCTGTCGAGGCGGAACCGGAGTCCGAGGGCGACGACCAGACCGGACCCGAGACAATCGAGGTGGAGACAGAGCCCGACGTCGACGACACGCGGGAGGGAATGATAGAGTGTGCGGTCTGTGGGGAGTACTACCAGGCCATCACCGAGTCACACCTCCAGACCCACGGGATGTCGATGGACGAGTACAAAACCGAGCACGGTCCCGATGTGGCGCTGTACCCGGGTGAGGAGTGATGGCCCGACGAGACGGTCACGAGCGGAAGGTCCGTGGCTCACAGATCCGGGACAGCAGGACAGAGAAGACCCAACGGGACCGACACGAACCCTCGTCGGCGGGCAGTCAGGCCTCCACCTCTCGGGCGGGAGCGTCCGACGGGTCGACGGGGGTCGGTGACCTCGGCGGTATCCTCGACTCGTTCGTGGAGAGTCCGGAGACGGAGGCGGTCACGAGACGCGTCGAGCGGTGGCTGTCGGTCGACCGGCCGGTTCACCTCGTCGGACCGACCGGATGCGGGAAGACAGCACTCGCGATGCGCGCCGCCACACAGCGGGACCGACCCGTCGTCTGGATAAACGGCGACGCCGACCTGGAGACGACGGACCTGGTCGGCGATTACGCCGAACAGGAGCGCATCTCGGTCCGTGACAACTACGTCCACAACGTCACGAAAAGCACCGACATCGTCCGGGACCGCTGGGTCGACAACCCGCTCACCGTCGCGGTCCGGGAGGGTGCGACGCTGGTCTACAACGAGTTCTCGCGGACCAAACCCGCCGCGAACAACGCGCTCCTCTCGGTGTTCGAGGAGGGGGTGCTCGAACTCCCCGGCCAGCGTGGCGACGACCGACTCGTCGAGGTCCACCCCGAGTTCCGCGCGATTCTCACCTCGAACGGGACCGAGTACGCGGGCGTCCACGAGCCACAGGACGCCCTGCTCGACCGTCTCGTCGGTGTCTACATGGACTACTACGGGTTCGAGACCGAGGTCGAGATTGTCCGCTCACACGTCCCGGCGGCCCCCGACGACCTCGCCGAGCGCTGTGTCGACCTGGTGCGCACCGTCCGGGAGGAGTTCGACTGGACCGTCGGCACGCGCGCCGCCATCATCGCCGCCGAGGGGCTCACGACGGTCCCGGCGGCCGAGCGAGACAACGGCCTGTGTATCGAGGTGATGACCGACGTCCTCGCGTCGAAGGTCGCCGACCGGGAGGAGCTCGCGGCCGCCAGTGACTGCGTGGCCGACGCACTCGAGAACGGTGGTGAGAGCCGGTGAGCCAGTCCGAGACAGAGAGTGCGGGCGAGGAGACAGAGAGCGCGGGCGAGGAGACAGCAGACAGCAACACCGGAGAGCTCGGCGTGCTCGACGTCCGGGAGCAGGTCGCGGAGCTCTCGGAGGCGCTGCTCGGCTACCCCTTCGACGGTATCACCGCCGTCGAGCGCGCGGACGACGGTGGCTGGCGTGCGGTGTTCGAGGTGGTCGAGCGCAGCGCCGTCCCGGACACACAGGACATGATCGGCCGCTACGAGCTCCACCTCTCACCGTCCGGTGACGTACAGGAGTACTCGCTCCAGCAGCGGTTCAAGCGCAGCGAACTGCAGGGCAGCGAACTCTGATACCCGGCTGCTCTCCGTCGTGGCCCGTGAACGCCGGTCACGGCGACCAGATTCGGTACTCCAGCGTGTGAGTGTTGTGCTCCGCGTTCACACTGAACATTCCTCCGACAGTTATCAGATACGGTAATCCGGTCCAGACAGTTATATGCCGGTGAATCCAATCCTGTCGAATAAACATGACTGGACAGTCTGCTGTGACAGCAGCGACAGACAGTCGCGGGAGGAACGCGGGAGACAGGTGTCGCTCGCGGAGCAGTGTTCCCCACCGGGTCGGACCGCCGGTGTCGGCAGGTGTGTCGCCCGCGCGGGTCCGCGGGCGGTCAGAGCAGAGCGGCAGGCGGCCAGCCCACACACGTGTCTGAACTCGCGGACGGTGCCCCCGGTCGTCACCCGGCCGGCGGGTCGGAGGACCGCGTGGCCCTGCTCTACGAGGACCGGGCCGAACAGCTCGCGACTGTCGCGTCGTTTATTCAGCGGGGGCTGACACGCGACGAGCGGTGCCTGTACGTGGCCGACGACAACACGCCGGCCGCGGTCTGTACCGCGCTCCGCACGGGTGATACCGACCCCGGAGCGGCCCGCGAGGCCGGACAGCTCTCACTGCACACGGCCGCGGAGCTGTCGCTCGGCCGTGGCGAGTTCGACCGGGCGGCCACGGCCGCGTTCTGGGCAGACACGCTGGACCGGACACGGGCACGGGGGTTCGATGGACTCCGGGTCGCCATCGAGATGACGTGGGTGCTCGACAGCGAGACGACCGCCGACGCCATCGCCGACTGCGCGGCGGTACTCGAGTCACTCGCCGCGAGTCCGGACACCACCGTTCTCTCACAGTACAGCCGGGAGCGGTTCCCGTCGGACGTCGTGTCGGCCGTCGCCCGGACCCGGCCGCTACTCGCGGGCGACGGAACGGTCCGGGCGGAGCGACCACGCAGTACCCGGACAGACCGGGAGACAGCGGTCGGGACCGGCCAGCAGTCGGAGACACCGGTGGTCCCGGCCACAGCCGACCGTCCCGTCCAGGTGCTGCTCGTCGACGACGAGCCGGGGTACGCGGAGGTGGTTGCCGAGTTCCTCGAGGAGAACGACAGCATCGACGAGGTCGTCCCCGAGACCGACCCCCGTGAGGCGCTGTCCGCGCTGGACGAGACGGTCGACTGCATCGTCTCCGACTACGCCATGCCCGGCCTCGACGGGCTGGAGCTGCTCGCGTCGGTGCGCGAGCGGTACCCCGACCTGCCGTTCGTGTTGCTCACGGGCCAGAGTAACGAGGAGACCGCGGTCGAGGCAATCTCGGCCGGGGTCACCGAGTACGTCAGGAAGCAGTCGGGAGCCGACCAGTACACCAGACTCGCACACCGCGTGTCGAACGTCGTCAGACAGTACCGCGCGGAGCAGTCTGTCGAGGCCACACAGCGACAGTACACCCGGCTCATCGAGGCCTCGAGCGATGTCGTCACCGTTCTGGACAGCGACGGCCGGTTCACCTACCTGAGTCCGGCGGCGGAGCGGCGTCTCTCCTACCACCCGGAGGAGCTTCTCGGCAGACCGATGTTAGAGTTCGTCCACCCCGCGGACAGGGAGACGGCGGCACAGCAACTCGAGACGCTGATGGACGAACCCGACCGGGCGGTCTCCGTCGAGCTCCGGTTCGAGCAGCCCGACGGCTCCTGGCGCTGGGTCGAGGCGCGGGGTCGCAACCTGCTCGACGACCCGGACGTGAACGGGCTGGTCATGTACGCCCGGGATATAACCGACCGGAGAGAGCGCGAACAACAGGTGCGCGAGAGCGAGCAGCGGTTCCGGTCGCTGTTCGAGAAGGCGTTCGACGCGATGGTGCTCACCGACGACGAGGGCGCGTGTGTCGACCTGAACCCGGCCGCCTGCGAGCTGTTCGGGCAGTCCCGTGAGGCGTTGCTCGACCGGTCGTTCACCGGCCTCGTCCCCGGGGACTGTGCGTTCGACTGGCCCTGGCAGGCCACACGGCGCTCCGACCGGCACCGCGGGACACTCCGCCTGCACACCGCAGCGGGGGAGTCACGGGTCGCCGAGTGTGCGGCGACACCGGAGGTCGTCCCGGGTCGACATCTGCTGGTCCTCCGCGATGTCACCGACCGCGAGCGGTACGAGCAGACGCTGACGGCACTGCACGACTCCTCGCGCGCGCTGCTCGACGCGGAGTCGAAAGCCGGCGTGGCAGAGAGTATCGTGAACACCGCGACGGACGTGCTCTCGATGTCGGTGGTTGCCGTCTACCTGCTCGACACCGAGACGGGGCTGCTGGCTCCCGCCGCGAGCAGCGAGACGGTCGACAGGGGGTCGCTCTCGGCGCTGCCTCCCGGACAGCACAGTGCACTCGGGGCGACGTTTCTCGACGGGGAGCCACGGACGGTGACCCTCGAGGCGGCGACGGCACCGGTTCCCGACCTCCCGCTGGAGATGGCGTTTCTCGTCCCGCTCGGCAACCACGGTGTCTGTGTCATCGGCGACACGGACTCCGAGGTAACAGACCTCGACAGAGAGCTCGTCGAGACACTGATGGCGACCGCCGGGACGGCCCTCGACCGCGTCGAGCGGGGGTCGAAGCTCCAGGAACAAAAGGCCGAACTCGAGACACAGAATAGGCAGCTCGAACAGCTCCGTCAGCTCAACGCGACGGTCCGGGATATCGGACAGACTATCACACGGGCCGACACACGGGCGGAGATCGAGCGCGCGGTCTGTGCGCACCTGTCGGAGGCCGACGGTATCGCGCTGGTCCGACTCACCGGTCACGACCCGGAGAGTTGCCGGCCCGTCCCCCGCGAGTCGGCCGGCAACGACCGGGCGACCGGCTATCCCGACGCCGTCTCACCGCCCGGCGATGACACGGCCGAACCCGCGGCGCGAGCGGCGGCCACCGGGGAGTCGGTCTACGTGAGCAACACCGCGGACAGTCTGCGCGAGGAGCCGTGGCGGAAAACCGCGCTCGCCCACGAGATTCGGGCGGTGCTCAGCCTCCCGCTCGCGTACCGCGAGATACCGTACGGAACCCTCACTGTCTACGCGGAGCGGGCTGAGTTCTTCGACGAACTGTCGCGGCTGGCGCTGCTCGACCTCAGCAACAAGATCGCGAGTGTCATGAACGCGGTCGAACACCAGCACGCGGTGCTCTCGGAGACGATGACGGAGGTCACGGTCCGGTTCACCGGTGATGGACTCCCGGTCTGCCGGATCGCCTCCAGTGCCGACTGTTCGCTCACGCCCGAGACGGTCACACCCCGCTCCGGCGGGGACACCGGGACACGGGTCCGCGTCGAGGGTGCAGATGTCCGGACTGTCGCCGACATCGCCGAGGAGACAGCGGGAATCTCCGACGCCGCACCCGTGACCGACGCGGGCGAGGACTCACTCGTCGAGTTGCGGTACACGGACAAACCCCTCACGGACTACCTCGCCGACCGTGGCATCCGGGTGCTGGACTCGACGGCCGACCCGCAGTCCACGACGTTCACCCTCTCTGTCCCCGACACTGTCGACCTCCGTGGGTTCTTCGGAGAGCTATCCGAGCGGTACGGCGACCCGGAGCTCGTCGCGAAGAGCGAGCAAACGGAGACCGACTCCAGGTCGGAGGAGGGGTACCGCTCGCGGCTGACGCCCCGTCAGTGTGAGGTGCTCCGGACCGCCCACGGGCGTGGGTTCTTCGAGTCCCCCCGCGCTGTCACGGCCGAGACTGTCGCCGACGAACTCGACATCTCCCCACAGACCTTCTACCGCCACATCCGGACCGCCGAGCGGAAGCTCTTCGAGACCGTGTTCGGGTCGGGGGGTGAGTAGTAACCCCCGGCCCCCGGGACGGACGCGAGTAATCACCGGGCGGAGCTAATCATCTGGCTCCCCACGTAGTATCTGATGCCGGACGAGTGCTGTCGTCGACGATGCCGTCGCAACGACACACCGGGCGGTGTAGGCCGACCCAGCCCACCACAGACAGGTGCCACGCATGACTGACAACAACATAGAGACGCTTCTCTCCGAGTTCACAGACAGGGTCGAACAGCAGTTCGAACAGGCGGAGGAATCCGGCGCAGCCGGCGGTCGCTCCGGCGGCCCACCGGCGGGGAGTGTCCATCTCGACCGGTCGTTCGTGAGCGAGTACCTCGACGAACTCATCATCGCCATCCTCTTTCGCTGTGACGAGGCAAACGGGATGGACATCATCCGGGAGTTCACACACCGGTTCGGCGTCCAGTTCAGCCCCGGAACCGTCTACCCACATCTGCACTCCCTCGAGGAGGAGGGTATCCTCGTCTGCCGGGAGAGTGTCCAGACAAAGGAGTACAGCATCGACGACCCCGAGGCCGCGGCGGCGTATCTCGACTCGGTTCTGTCACAGCTCTCCTGTCTCGAACAGTTCGTGAGCGCGACAGTACAGGAGTCCGTCCGCGAGCGTACCTGAGGCCGGTCGGGGGTATCCGGCGT
>CAZFMN010000082.1:6233-9681 GCA_964520075.1 uncultured Halobacteriales archaeon
GGGAGGTCGGCGTTCGCGCTACCGCTCATCCCCTTTCCGGGTTCGGCGGCGATCTCGGTCAGCGTCTCGGGGTCGTCCCAGTTGTTGACCGCCTCGACGATGGCCCGGCCCATCGCACGCGGGTTCTCTGCACCGAACACGCCGGACCCGACGAAGATGCCGTCACAGCCGTGATGCATCATCAGTGCGGCGTCGGCAGGGGTGGCGATACCGCCGGCAGCGAAGTTGACGACCGGCAGGCGACCCCGCTCGGCGGTGTCGTGGACCAGGTCGATCGGCGCCTCGTGTTCGCGGGCCCACTTCTTGCGCTCCTCGTGGCTCATCCCCGTCAGCTTCCGGATGGCGCTCTTTATGTTGCGCTGGTGGTGGACCGCCTGGTTCACGTCGCCGGTACCGGCCTCGCCCTTCGTGCGGATCATCGCCGCGCCCTCGTGGATGCGCCGGAGCGCCTCCTGGAGGTTCCGGGCGCCACAGACGAACGGGGCGGTGAACTCGCGCTTGTCGATGTGGTAGCGGTCGTCGGCCGGCGTCAGCACCTCGGACTCGTCGACCATGTCCGCACCGGCGGCCTCCAGAATCTGGGCCTCCTTCGTGTGGCCGATGCGTGCCTTGCCCATCACCGGAATCGACGCCTCGTCGATTATCTCACGGAGCGCCGCCGGGTCGGCCATCCGGGCGACACCGCCACGCTTGCGGATGTCGGCCGGCACCGACTCCAAGTGCATCACCGCGACAGCACCCACATCCTCGGCGATGCGGGCCTGCTCGGCGTTCACCACGTCCATTATGACGCCGCCTTTCTGCATCTTCGCGAACCCGCGCTTCACTAGGTCCGTCCCACGCCGTAACTCCTCGACGTTCGTTGGCTCACTCATACCACATAGTTGGTCTGCCCATACTTAACCCGTGCGTCTGGTGGCGGATACACACACCTGCTGACAGCCCTCCCACCGGGACCGGGCGACCCACGACGCCCGGTCGTCGGGGTGACACCCCCGCTCGTGTGGCCTGCCCTGTGATACGGTCGTGCGCAAGCGCCAGCGACAGGATATCACACGTTCCGAGGCCGAATCGAAGCGAGAATACTTCTGCACGACCGTATGAGACCGCGCCGCGCCCAGCAGGACCCGGACGCGCCACCTCGCGGTCACCGTGCCGACGGGTTTTTTGTTTCCGCCAGTCGACGGTCTGTAGAGAGATGCGAGCACCAGAGCACGAACCCGGGAGCAGCGGGCACACCCGGGAGACCGGAGGAGCAGATGGCGACTGAGACGGAGACCCCCGACGCGACAGCACAACTCGGGGTCCCACAGCTGGGGCTGGCGGCGCTGTTCGTGACGGCACTCGTCACGGCACAGGTAACGGCGGTGAAGGTCCTCTCGGTGGACCTGCCGGTGACACTCCCGGTGACGGGCGGCGAGATACTGGTCCCGGCGGCGGTGTTCGCCTACGCGCTGACCTTTTTCGCCTCGGACTGTTACGCGGAGCTGTACGGCAAGCGCGCCGCACAGGCGCTGGTCAACGTGGCCTTCCTGATGAACTTCGTGCTGCTGGCGCTCGTGTGGCTCGCCATCTCGGCACCCATCTCGGAGGCATCGAACGTCACACAGGAGCCGTTCGCCGACACGCTCGCGGCCAGCACGGGCGTCGTCACGGGGAGTCTGCTCGCCTACATCGTCAGCCAGAACTGGGACGTCGTCGCATTCCACCGGCTCAGAGACTACACCGGCGGCGACCGCCTGTGGCTCCGGAACGTCGTGTCGACGGCCACCAGCCAGCTCCTCGATACGGTGATATTCGTCGCCGTCGCCTTTCTCGCCTTCCAGGGGCTCCCTGTCGATGTCGTATTCGAGTTGATGGTCGGCCAGTACCTGTTCAAGCTCGCCCTGGTCGGGCTCGATACGCCGCTCGTCTACCTCGTCGTCGGGCTGGTCCGCCGTCGTGGCCCGGCCAGTCCTGCCCGAACAACGCGGGAGCCGCCCTGACACGGTCACCGCGGCCGGGCGACGACACCCAGGTGGTCGGTGTGGGTCGGGTCGAGTCGCTCCGTGACGAGCAGCTCGTACCCGGACTCCAGCTCCGCGAGCACCTCCTCGAACACGGCCGACGGGTCACGGGTCACGTCCTCGCTCCGGGCTTTCACCGCGAGCACCAGTCGGCCGTCGTCGCGGAGGAACGTCCGGTTTGCCAGCGCGACACGTGCCTGCCCGCGGGTGGCGACATCCTGCACGAGCAGGTCCACCGGCTCGACGACGTGTGCGTACTGTTCGGGTCTGCGGGCGTCCGCGAGCAGCGGGAACAGTCGCGACCGGTCCTCGGCGACCCCGAGCAGGTCACGCATCGGCCGCGGGGCGAACTCGACGGCGTAGGTCGGCCCGGCGAAGTCGGCGACGTGACCGACCGTCGTCCCGCTCGCGGCACCCAGATACAGCACCGTCTCGCCACCCACGATACCGGTGTCGAGGCCACGGTCGAGCATCGCACCGAGCTTCGAGCGCCGGGTCTCCCAGCGCCGCCAGTCCCCGTCTGTCGGCTCACCGTAGACCGGTTCACCGCGGGTCGCGAGCCCCGTCTCCCCCGCGATGGACCGGCGCTGGACCCCCTCGGGCAGCCCGGACCCGCTCACGAGGCGTCACGCGCACGGATGCGCTCGATACGCTCCTCCAGTTCGGCAGCCAACTCGGGGTTTCGCTCGCCGCTGTAGTGGTCGATGCGGGCGGCGATTGTCAGCTTCCCCGCGAGCGCCCGCGCCGCGGAGCCCCGGTGTTCGCGGGCGGTGCCACGGACCGCCTCGTGGGTGTAGATGACACCGTGTTTCGGCGGGTCCGCGCCGCCGCGCAGATGTGCGAACAGCGCCTCCTCCGCGCCGAGTACCTGCACCGTGCCGGAGGGCTGTTTCGCCAGCGACTCCAGTCCCCCCGCGAGCGCGACCAGACGGGTCGCCAGCACCGGTCCCGCCAGCGCCGCGAGGTTCGGCGCCACCTCTGGGGCGGTCCGCTCGATGTACGCCCGCAACCGGGCGCGCTCCTCGTCGAGATTCACGATGCGCGTGGCGAGCGAGACCACCCGCTCCTCGGCCGGTGTCGCCGGCTCACGCCCCGCGAGGTCACGGACGTACCCGAGGTCGACCGCCGCCTCCGGGTCCCGCGTGCCGGCCCACTCGGCGACCCGCTCTGTGAGTTCGTTCGTCGTCCGCGCACAGTCGTCGAGTGCTCGTACCGCGTGGACGAGCTGCTGGTCACCGGCCGCCTCGTGCTCGGCGACAGTCTCGCGGGCTGCCGCGAGTGTCGCCTCGCGGAGACGCTCGTAGTACTCCGACTCGTCGGCGGCGAACCCCCGCTCGACGGCGAGTGCTGGCCACTCGCGGGGCCGGTCTGCCCGCCCCTCGCGGACGGCCGCCGGGTCGTCGCCGGTCTCCGCTCGCTCGAACCACCCCACTCCGCTGTCG
>CAZFMN010000082.1:9781-12748 GCA_964520075.1 uncultured Halobacteriales archaeon
TCTGTCCGCTCGACCCCCGTGCCGTCTGTCGGGCCCGACCTGGCGCGCAGTCGTACTGACGACACTGTGCTGGCGCGCGAACCCCGCGGTCCGGGTCACCAGTCGGTCGCCGACACCGGGGGGGATGCTGGTAGTGTGAGATGCGGAATGAATAGCACCCACCACGAACGCGGGTACCGCACCGAACGGGAGACGTTGTCCCCGGTCCGCGCGACCGGTGACGGCTTTCTGCGGGTTCTCACCGCCGTGCCGACCCGCCTGGCTTTTCCCGGGTTCCCACCGGGTCTTGCCGGCGTCGACGGGCCGGCGGAGTTCGCGTGTGTCCCGCAGGGGACAGACGCTCGTCCGTGACCCTCTGCCGACGGTAGCCGGACTCTCACCGGCGTTGCCGACGCAGACCGACGTTGGCCGGGTTCTCACCGGCGTGCCGTCGTGTTCCCGAACCCCGCTTGCGCGTGATCCGGTAGTTGGCCTTGCTCCGCCACCGCCGCGGCGGCGGCGCACTGGACCGGTTCGGTTCTCCTTCGGGACCTGGGCCTCCACATCCTCCCAGATGTGTCGGCGTCGACCCCCATTCCGCGTCATCTCGACTGTCGTCGATTCGACCCGGAACGTTCGTGTGCGTCCACGTCCGCCGTGGGTGTTATACGCTAACAACCCCCGCAATTTAAATCTTTCGCCCCTGTCGACACGTGTCCCCGAACAGCGGCCACGGAGCGGGTCACTCGCCCGGGGAGCGGTCGTTTGCCCCCGGACAGTCGCTCGCGCTCGGACTGTCACCGCCGTGTGGAGTCGCCCGGCGGCGGACCGTGGCCGCGTGGACGGTCTCGGTGGCGTCGTCGACAACGAGCACCTCGCCGGGCTCCGCGGGCATCCGCTCGGTCAGCGAGCCGTCCATGTAGGTTGGCTGTGCCGCCCGGAGCGCCTCGATGTCGGCCCGCGAGGTGAGCCGGTGGGCACACAGCAGGTCGGCCTGCGAGACGCCGACCGCCGGGACTGCACTCGGTCGCTGGGTCGCCAGCACGAGGCTGACACCCGGAGCGCGACCACGCGTGAGAATCCGTTCGAGCACCGGGCCGGCGACACCGTCGAAGAAGCCGTGTGCCTCGTCGACCAGCAGCCAGGGGAGTCGGTCGAGACTGTCGGTCACGCGTGCCCGGTACAGCGCCTCGCCGACCGCCCTGACGACGGCGTTCATCGGGGCTCCGGCGAGCCCCGAGAGGTCGAGCACGGTCACCGCGCTGCCCCCCAGCGTCGCCACGTCGAGTCCGTCGGGGTCGAACACGTCCCACGAGGCGGCGAGCGCGAGGTGGTTGCGCGCCGCCCGCCGGTGTCTGTCGGGGGCGTCTACCGACTCCAGCGCCCGCCGCATGGCCGGCAGTGACGCCGCCCCCTGTGCGGCCTGCCAGAGCAGCCCCCCGGGGCCCCCCTCCGGGTCGAGCCCGACGAGCGCACACCACGACCGCGGGTCGAGCGTCGCCGGGTCGACCCGCGGTGTCTCGACCACCTCCGCGGCCACGGACTCACCGGTCGCGGGTTCGGCGAGACCGGCGAACGCACCCATCGGGTCGACCACGACCGGTGCGATTGGCGGTGTCCGGGCCAGTTCCTCCGCGAGTACTCCGAGTGTGTAGGACTTCCCGTACCCCCGCTTGCCGACCACCAGCACCGCGTGTGGGCCGTCGAGGTCGAGATACAGCGCCGCGCCCGCGCTTCCATCGAGTGCCCGGTGGGTGCCAACTCGCCCGGTCGGCCGGTCCGCCGGCGTGTCGCCCTCGCGTCCGACGACGAAGCTCATACCGGGTGTGGCTCCCCTTCCGGTTTCAACCCCGGGGACACGAACCACAAGCGTCTTTGACGCCCCCGACCGTCTCTCATCCGATGACCGGGTACACGGCAACCGTCACGGTGCGGCTCGAACAGGGTGTGCTCGACCCCGAGGCCGAGACGACCCACCGGGCGCTGGAGCGACTCGGGTTCGAGCTGTCGGACCTGCGCGCCGCCGACAGCTTCGAGATAGACCTCGAGGCCGACAGCGCCGCGGAGGCCCGCGAGCGCGTCACCGAGATGACCGAACGACTGCTCGCGAACCCGACCCTCCACGACTACGAGATCGAGGTCGACCGGCGATGACGGTCGCGGTGGTGCAGTTCGGCGGGAGCAACTGCGACCGGGACACGGTGCAGGCGCTGTCGGCACTCGGTGTCGACGCGACCCGGGTCTGGCACGAGGATGGACTGCCCGCCGACACCACCGGTATCGTGCTCCCCGGCGGGTTCTCCTACGGTGACTACCTCCGCGCCGGGGCGATGGCCGCCCGGTCGCCGGTGATGGACGCGGTCCGAACTGCCGCCGAGGCAGGGACACCGGTGCTCGGTATCTGCAACGGGGCACAGATTGGCTGTGAGGCCTCGCTAACCCCCGGCGCGTTCGCGGTCAACCGGAGCGCCCGCTTCCGGTGTGAGCACGTCCACCTCCGCGTCGAGAACGCCGACACACCCTGGACCCGGGCGTACGAACCCGGTGCGGTGCTTGAGTTTCCGATTGCCCACGGCGAGGGCCGCTACGAACCCGGTGCGGACGGACTCGATGAACTCGCCGCCGCCGACCGCATCCTGTTCCGGTACTGTGACCCGGCGGGCCGGGTCACGGAGGCGGCGAACCCGAACGGCTCGGCCGGGAACGTCGCCGGCATCCTCGGCGAACGCGACAACGTCGCCGTGATGATGCCCCACCCCGAGCGCGTCTCCCTGCCCGATATCGGCCCGACCGATGGCCGGGGTGTGCTCCGGGCGTTCACCTGACTGTCCGGACCTGCCAGTCTCCCGACGTGTGCTCGTCCCGAACAGCGGTTCGACCGTCGGTCTCTGTCGACCGTGTGCGGACCGCGCTCGTGATGTCGGGTCGGTTACTGACGCGGGTGTGCTCACGCCGCATACGGCGCGGTCACCGCGACGTCACGCGATG
>CAZFMN010000083.1:0-2686 GCA_964520075.1 uncultured Halobacteriales archaeon
TCGCCGGATCAGCTTTATGCGTCCGTGCGTGCAAGTACATGCACAGGTGATTCGATGTGCCGAACATGACAATCCGAGTGCCGGACGATCTGAAGCGGTCGCTGGACGAGCATCCCGAGATAAACTGGAGTGAGGTGGCCCGCCAGTCGATGCGGGAGTACCTTTACCGACTGGAGGTGGCGGAAGAAATCGCCTCGAAGAGTGAACTGTCCGAAGGCGACGCCGCCGAACTGTCCGAGGAGGTCAAACACGAGATTGCCAAACGGTATCGTGACGCCGAATGAAACTGGTCTGTGATACGAATATCGTGTTCTCCGCATTAATCGCTGGCGGCAAGACCCGGGAACTGCTCTTGAGCGACCGGATAGAGCTTTACGCGCCGGAGTTTTTCTTCACCGAACTCGATAATCACCGGGAGGAGATTAGCGAGAAGTCGAACCTCTCAGAAGATGAACTCGGTCTCCTTCTGGATCTGCTGTTCAAGGACACAGAGGTCGTTCCGAAAGAAGAGTTCGAGGACGAACTGTCACAGGCGGCAGAACGTATCGGGGAGACGGACCCCGATGACGTTCCGTTCCTGGCTCTCGCCCTTCATCTCGACGTCAATCTCTGGAGTGACGACACCGATTTCGACGACCAGGATGCAGTCAAGAACTGGAAGACCCACGAACTTGTAGCGCATTTGGAATAATTGTATCAGACAAATAGTCGTCATTTCCTCCGTTCTGTGGCGCTTTCTGGGCGGATTACCGTTCAACAGTACAGACAGGTGCTGTCGTAGAATCCACGGTCGAGGTGAACTACCTCTGGGTCACGTGGTTCGAGAGTAGTAGTGTCACGAACAACAGTTCCGGAGAGCCGCGAGGAACCGGACGACAGTCCGGTGACGAGTGGCCCGCTGCCCCAGTGACGTGTCCGGCCCTGTGTTCACGCAGTTCTCTCTGTCGGTGTCAGGTGGGGTTCAGCGCGGCCTCCAGCGCCGGGATATTGACCTGCTCCATCTGTTCGACGTAGCCCCACCCCTTCTGGGCCCACTCCTGTGTCACCCCGGAGAGCGGGCTGAGCGGCTCGGCCCGCTCGGCGCCGCTGTCCTCGAACAGCGCCTCCACCAGTCGCGGACGGTCCTCGCCGGGTTGGGCGGCCTCGAACGGGTCGTACAGCACCGTCTCGATGCTGTTCGCCTCGATCAGTTCGACCAGGTCGACGATGTCACTGCTCGCCACCTCCTCGTTCGGCGAGACACCGGTCGGTGTCACGAGCTCGAACCCGTAGCGCTGTTCGATGTACTGGTAGGAGTCGTGACCGGCGAACACGGCCACGTCGAGGTCGGCGTCCGCGACCACCTCCGACAGCCGTTCGTTGACCGCCGCGAGCTCCGTCCGGTACTGGTCGGCGTTCTCCCGGTACTGGTCGGCGTTCTCGGGGTCGTACTCGGCGAGCGCGTCGGCGATTGTCCCGACCATCTCGCCCGCGAGCACGGGGTCGATCCACGCGTGCGGGTCGAACGAGCCCGGAGCTCGGTCCTCGCTGTACGCCGCGACGACGCTCACCCGCGCGGGCTCCTCCGTGGTGTCCTCGATCAGCTCCTCGCCGTCGTAGATCTCGAACACCAGTTCGGTCTCCCCGGTCGACCGGCCCCGCAACGTCACTGTCCCGCCCCGTGACTCGATGTCGAGCACGCTCTCGTCGGCCCCTGCCGCGAACCGGGCCTCGGCGCGGAACCGCTCGTCCGCACCGAGCGGGGCCGCAATCGTCTCGTCCTCGGCGTGTGGGACGACTACCGTCAACGGGATCTCGTCACCGACCGCGACGTCGGGTGGGCCGCCGTGCCAGTGGCCCCGTCCGCCGTGCCACCAGCCCTCCTGCCGGTCCGTCCTGGCGTCCCAGAGCTGGAACTTCCCGAGTGCCAGCTCCTCGCGGGTGAACTCCCGGTCGTCGACCGGCTCCGGCGGGTCACCGCCACCGTCGAACGGGAGCAGCCGCGGCCCGAGACCCGCCAGCGCGTCGACGACGGTCATCTCGTCCCCGTAGTCACGCGACAGCGTCCCCGCCGCATCGACTGCCCACTGGAACTCCGGCGTATCGAGATAGACGAACACATCTGTGGCCACGAGGTCGGGCACGATTCCGCTGTTCGGCGTCCAGCCGTGCCCCATCTCGCCGGTCTCGACCGGTGTCTCGAACGTGAGCTGCTCGCCACCGACCGTGTCTGCCCAGTCCGACAGCGCGAGAAACGCGCCGTATCCGTCCGGGCTCCCGCCACTGCTACCTCCCAGACACCCCGCCAGCGCCCCTGCCGCCGCTCCTGCACCCGCGGCCAGTACCTCGCGCCGTGTCGGGCTCATATCACCCTGTTGTGCCTGTCTCATGAAAAGCGTTATTATCGAAGTTCTATTTGTTAATAATCCGTGGACGGTCACCCGGAGAGCTCCAGCACGACTCCCCCCTGCTCCGGTCGGGCGAGCACGTACATATCGGCCGGTCCACAGGCCGGGACGCCGCTGCTCTCCTCGTGGACGGTGTCCCCCTCGACGACTGTCGCCGAACCCCCGTCCACGAAGAACGCGTACGCCTCTCCGTCCTCGCCGTGCCCGCCCTCCCCTCCGTGGTCGTGTCCGTCACTCTCTCCCTCGTGGTCGTGTCCGTCACTCTCTCCCTCGTGGTCGTGTCCGTCACTCTCTCCCTC
>CAZFMN010000083.1:2925-12641 GCA_964520075.1 uncultured Halobacteriales archaeon
CGTGGTCGTGTCCGTCACTCTCTCCGCCGTGGTTCCCGTCTCCTCCGTGCTCGTGTCCGCCGTCTTCTCGGCCTCCCTCGTGATTGTGCTCGCCGCCGCGGAAGGCGACGTGACCGCCCTCACCGTCGATTGTCACGTCGAACAGCTGGTGTGTGGCCGATATCTCGGGGGCCTCGCCGGCGGTGGGGGCGCCGGTCAGTTCCTCCTCGTCGCCGAACTCGAAGTGTTCACAGGCGTGGCTGACGTTGTCCGCCGGCAGACCGTCCTCGTGTGGACTCGTCTGCTCGGCCAGGAGTGTCACGGTTGTGGTGGCGGCTGTCTCCCCGTCGTCTCCGTTTCCGGTGCTGTTGTCACTGTCGTCGCCCCCGCTATCGTCGTCTCCGCCGACACAGCCCGCGAGACCGACAATCGCAGCCGATCCTGCTGTCCCGAGTACTGTACGCCGCGTCGTGTGCGCTGTCTCCTCGCCGGTCATTACTAAGTCTACAGTTTCTATTGGCTCTATTTAGTAATTAAGAGCTTCGATTTAATAAAACTGTCGCGGGCATCGACCTGGCCGACACGGGAGGACAGGAGCAGTCGAGACTGTCGGGTTCGCGGAGGTGACGGACCTGTCGGCAGCGAGTGAGAGAACGCACCAGCAGGGAACAGCGGAGCGAAGCAGGGGGTCCTCAGCCGTCGGTGTCGACCCGTTCCGCCAGCGCCGAGAGGTGGCGGGACTGTCGTTCGAGGAGTTCGTTCTGTCGGTCGACCGTCCGGCTCAGTTCACGCACCTGTCGTTCGAGCGCGTCGATGCGCTCCCCGAGGTCGTCGTCGGTCTCACCGTCGTCGGCGCTCCCGTCGACCGATACCGCGCGGGCGCTCCTGCTGTCTGTCGGCTCCGGCTCGTCGGTGTCGTCGTCGGATTCGAGCCAGCTGTCGCCGGTGACAGCGTCGACGGCGTCGGTTCCGGCCTCCTCCTGGTCGTCGGTCGTCTCGATGAGTGGGGAGATCTCCTCCTCCAGCGCGATGGAGGAGTGTGGTGCGGGGTCGTCGGTGTCGGTGTCGGCTCCGAGGCGCTCGTTCAGCTGTTCGAGCGAGTCGACACCGTGGAACGTACACAGCGCCCGGGTCAGCGTCCGGCGCAACAGCGGTGCCTCCTCGCTGGGTGCCTTTATCCGCTCGGCTCTGCCGTCGACCCAGAGCACGACCTGTGTCGCCACATCACCCTCCTCGAAGTCGAGCCCGGTGACAGCGCCGAACGGGTACGTCTCCGAGTCGCTCTCCCAGACCGCGGGGCCGACGTGTTTCACCAGCCGCGAGTCCGTGACCACCACCGTCAGGTCGCTGAACAGGTAGACCCCGCGGATCTCCTCACCGTCCTCGACAACGCCCGCCGACGCGAGGATACCCCCAAACAGCCCCTCCAGCATCGCCTCGGCGTGTCTGTTCGCGACGCTGAACTGTCTCGTGTCGTCGATGTACTCCAGCCGGAACGTCGTCTTGCGCCGCCCCTGCGAGACCGAGAGCCGCTCGATGTCGTTGCCGTAGACTTCCACCGTGGCGTCGCTGAGCAGGCTCTCCTCGCGGTAGACGAGCGTCCGGTCCCGGGTGAACACCGCGAGTGCCTCCCCGTCCAGCGCGACCCCGTTTCGTGGCTCACCGTCGAGACGATGTCTCAGCAGGTCCGGAATCTCCATACCGGCCTGTTGGCTGTGCGGGGGTATAAACGGTCGGTGGACACGACAGTCTCGCCGGCCGTGTCTGTGTCACAGCGGCCGTCTCACCCACTCAGGTGAGCACGGTGATCCCGTAGCCGCCGTCCGCCAGCGCCTCGAGTAACTGCTCGACGTGGTCGGGACCGCGGGTCTCGAGGTCGAGCTCTACCTCGGCGTCGTCCAGCGAGACGTCCCGGGAGCTCCGGTCGTGCCGGATGGCGTAGATGTTGGCGTCCTGGCTGGAGATGATGTCGATCAGCGACTCGAGCGCCCCCGGCCGGTCGGGGAGCACCGTCCGAACACGCAGATACCGCCCTGTCTCGGCGAGCCCGCGGATTATCACCGTCGACAGCACGTTCATGTCGATGTTGCCGCCACACAGCGCGAGCGCGATCACCTCGTCGTCGTCGTAGTCGAACGCCCCTTCGAGCAGGGCCGCCAGCGAGACCGCACCGGCACCCTCGGTGAGTGTCTTGCTGCGTTCGAGCAGTGTCACGATGGCCACGGCGATCTCGGCGTCCGAGACGGTCACTACCTCGTCGACGCGCTCGCGGATGACCTGGAACGTCCGCTCGCCCAGTGACCGGGTGGCGATGCCGTCGGCGATGGTGTCGACGCTGTCGAGTTCGACCCGCTCGCCGCTCTCCAGTGAGGGGGCCGCGCTCGATGCACCCTCCGCCTGGACACCGATCACGCGGATATCGGGGTCGTGGCTCTTCAGCGCCGTCGCAACACCCGAGACGAGACCGCCACCGCCGACCGGTACGACCACGGTCTCGACCTCGGGCAGGTCCTCGAGGATCTCGAGTCCGAGCGTGCCCTGACCGGCCATCACCTGCCAGTCGTCGAACGCCGGCAGGTAGTACCGCCCCTCCTCGCGCTCGATCTCGTGGGCGCGCTCGGCGGCCTCGTCGTAGTCGACGCCGTGCAACACCACCTCCGCACCGTACGCGCGTGTCGCCGTCACCTTCTGAATCGGTGCGTGCTCCGGCATCACGACCGTCGCGTCGACGCCCATGCGCGTGGCCGCGAGTGCGACACCTTGCGCGTGGTTACCGGCACTCGCTGTCACCACACCCGCCTCGAGTGTCTCCGCCGGGAGTGTCGCGATGCGGTTCGTCGCGCCGCGTATCTTGAACGACCCGGTGCGCTGGAGCATCTCCTGTTTCAGATAGACGTCGGCACCCGTCATCGACGAGAACGTGTACGTGTGTGACAGCGGCGTGTGCCGGGATGTCTCGGCGACCCGCTCGCGAGCCGCGGTGATGTCGTCGAGTTCGAGCATACCCGATGTTCGCGCTCCCAGCGGTTAGGCGTTGCCACCGCGGTGACGAACGCGTGTCGAAAGGCGGAGCGGTGACACTGCAGTCGCGACTGCAACCGAACCATATCACCGGACGTTCATAAATCCCCGTATGACGCGAGACCGTCGTCGTCCTGTGGTTGCCCCCCTCCGAGCGCGTCCGACGAACGGTCGGCTGACGGCTGTCCGACACGTATCGGCAGCCGGTAACGACGCGTCCAGCGACAGGTCGGCTCGGCGGCTCAGGAGCGTCCGGCGAGTGTCTGTCGGAGTGTCCGCGAGCGCTCGGCGAGCGCCCGGCGTTTCAGCAGGACGAACCCGGCGGCGATGAGACAGAACCCGCCAACAGTCAGCGGTTCGAGCGTCTCGCCCAGGAGGAGCCACCCGACCACGGTGGCGACAACCGGGGCGGCGTAGGAGACGAGGTTGATATCGACCGCGCCGAGACGGTCGAGCAGTCGGAAGTAGATGACGTACCCGACCACGCTCGCGAGCACCGCGAGGTACCCGACCGCGATAACGGCCTCGGTGGTGACCGCGAGGTCGGCGACCGACTCCCCGGGGAGGGCACCGCTCGTGGCGTGCATTATCACCGCGCCGAGGACGAACGACCAGGCGACGGCCCCCTCGGTGCCGATGGAACTCTCGGTGCGCTCGAGCAGGACGCTCCCGAGTGCGACCGACATCGCGGCGAGAAAGACCAGTCCCGGCGCGGCGATATCCTCGACGGTGATGGCTCCGGAGTCCGGGACCGCCACGAGGACGACCCCGACGAACCCACAGGCCAGACCGAGCAGTCCGAGCGGTGTCAGTTTGCTGTCCGGCAGGAGTAGTCGCGAGAACCCGGTCGTGAGAACCGGACTCGTCGCGACGAGAATCGCCGCGACACCGCTCGTGACCCCCTGCTCCCCGACGAACAGGAACGTGTTGTACACCGCGATAACAAGCACCGCGGCGACGAGCACCTCGGTCCAGTCACCCCGCGAGCGAGGGAGCCACCGGTCTGTCGCGAACGCGGCGTAGCAGAGCAGACAGAGTCCCGCGATGTCGTACCGGAGACTGGCGAACAGCACCGGCGGGATGTGCTCCAGACCCGCCTTTATCGCGACGAACGACGACCCCCACAGCACGGAGAGCAGGACGAACAGACCGCCGTCACGGTACGCGCCCATGACTGCTGTTTCGACTCCCGCGCAAAGAGTGAGGCGGTTCGTCGCGCCACGACCGGACGGTCGTCACCGCGGCCGTCGATTGCTCCGGCGCGGTGGTCACCCGCGCCCGCCGGTGGTATCGTCGTCTCGGTCGGTCGTGTCGTCACCGCGGCCGTCGGTGGCGATTGCTCCGTCGGTCGCGTCCCCGGTCTCCGGGAACCGGCCGCCCGGGCCGAGATAGCGGGTCCACAGCACGAGCATCGAGGGGAGCACGAGCACACTTGCCAGGAACGCGTAGACGATGGTGAGACCGGTGATAATGCCGAACTGTTCGAGCACCGGCAGGATGGCGACAGAGAGCGTTCCGAACGCGCCGACGGTGGTCGCGGCACTGCCGAGCAGTGCGCCGCCGGTGCCGGTGGTGGTCGTCCGGAGCGCCGCCCAGACCTCCCCCTGGCGGTCCAGTTCTAGCTCGTAGCGGGCGCTGATGTGGATGCTGTAGGCGATACCGAGACCGATTGTCAGCGACGTGATGGTGCCCGTGAGCACGTTGAACGGGATACCGAGCAGCCACATCGAGCCGAGAATCCACGTGACCGCGAGCAACACCGGCAGCAGTGTCACGACACCCAGCGAGGCCGGACTCCCGGTCACCCGGTAGGCCACGGTCAGGAACAGGAACACCGAGACGAGCGTGACCGCCAGCCCCTGTAGGACCGTCGCAAAGAGCTCCGACTCGATGTCGTCGAACACGACGGGGTCGCCGGTGGCGACCACGCGCAACTGGCCGTTGCTCTCGGCCTCGAGCGCGTCCGCGGCCGCCCGGAGGTCGGCGGCGGCCTCGCGGCTGGTGACGTCCCCGCGGAGGTCGACGGCGACACGCAGTGCCTCGAACTCGTCGCTTGCATCCGGGTCGGCACCGCCGAACCGCTCCCCGAGCATCCGCTCGGTCGGTGCCACCTGCGCCGCCGCCCCGGGGTTCGTCGCGAGCAGCGCACGGAACAGCCGGTCGATGTTCTCGTCCGGAACCCCGTCCTCGCCCGCGGCCGCCCGGAACCGCGCGCCGAAGCTCTCGTTCTCTGCCGCGGTTTCGCGCATCACCGATAGCGGCGTGGTCACCGCGGCGGTGCCGTCCGCGAACTCGAAGGTTGTCTCCCGGTCCGCCAGATCCGATCTCGCGGCGTCCAGCCAGTGTAGCACCTCGTCGTCTGTCACCTCACCCCGGACCAGCAGTTCGCCCTCGCTGGTCCCCTGCCGGAAGTTCGCCTGCACGAACTCGAGGTCGGACTTCGCCTGGTAGGTGCCCGGCTCCATCGGGCCGGGCAGGAGGCCGGTCCAGGCCGGCGGACTGTCCGCGATGAACGACTCCTGTTCGAACGTGGTATCGACCTGTGTCGCGCCGTAGGCACCCCCCAGTGTGAGCACGAGCGCCACCACCACGACGGCGACGGGGAACCGCCGTGCCGCGGTCGCACCGGCACCCAGCAGTCTCGACAGCCGTGACTCGCCGGTTCCAACGGCACGTCTCGTCCTGTCCCACCCGCGGGCCTCCAGCACCCCGTCGAGTTCGACCTTCGCCGCGGGTATCAGGGCGCCGAAGACGACAAGTGCCGCGAGCACACCGAACGCGCTCGTGAGACCGAAATCCCGCAACGGACCGATGGGGCTGGTGAGATTCGCCAGAAAGCCCAGCGCCGAGGTTGCGGTGACCCACACCAGCGCGACCCCGACACCGCCGACCGCGAGCGCCATCGACCGCCGGAGCCCCCGGTCGTCGCCCGCGTCGACGCGCTGTTCGCGGTACCGCATGAACACGTGTATCGCGTAGTCGATAGACAGCCCGATGAGCAACACCGGCACCGCAATCAGGAGCTGGTTGAACGCGACCCCCGCCCAGCCCATGAACCCGAACGTCCACAGCACGACCGCCACGATACCGAACACGCCCAGCAGGATATCCAGCAGGTCCCGGTAGGCGAGTGTCAGCGCGACCACCACGAACACCAGCGCGAGCGGTCCGACGAGGGCGAAACTATCCCCCAGGGACTGGTCGATCTCGTGGCTGATGATGGCGCTCCCGAACACCGAGTACTCGCTGTCCTGCTCGGCCGCGAGGTCGCGGATCTCGAGCTGTGCGTCGGTGATTGCGTCGACCCCGGCGGCACCTGTCGCCTCGACGACGACGTTCGTTCGCTGTGTGACCGCGAGCAGGCTCGCGTTCGCGGTCCGTGACCCCGGGTCGTAGCGTGTCGGCATCAGCCCGAGTGCCTCCCGGCTCCCGTTCTCGCCGAGGACACGGTTGACGAGCGCGTCGAGCTCGGCCTCCGGGAGCCCCCGGAGCAGGTCGATGCGGTCCTGGAGGGTGACCGGTCCGGGCCGGTCGCGCTCGGCGAACGCCGCGTCGGTGAGCCTGTTCGCGACCGCATCGGTCGACCCGGGTGAGAGTGTCGGCCCGACCAGCTCCGACTCGTACATTGCCTGCTGGAGCGCGAGCGACTCGACCAGCGACGCCCGCGAGAGCACGTTCCCGTCCGGGCCACCCCGCTGGACGACCTGCACCGTCGTGTTCCCGCTCCCCCGGTCGATCATCAAGTTCCCGTCGATATACTCCGAGGCGTTGACCGCCGGTGTCTCCGGCTCGAACTGCCCGGTGCCCGAGTCAGAGTCCACCATCGGAACCCCGGCGGCGAACACCGCTGTCACCACCACCACCAGCAGGATGGTCGTCTTGCTGTACGTCGTGACCACCTCGCCGAACCGCCCGACCGGGTTCATCGGACCACCACACTCCAGCGGAGGGCGTCAGCGACCATACTGCCGGGGTTCGACTGCATCTGCTAAATTACTGTTGCTACCTCGGGGCTATTACGCTCGCCGCCGCACGCGACACCGGGTCGGACGGTTCCGTGGATTGAAACCCGAGCACACCACAGTAGACATATGAACAGCGCCGGGGACGCGGGCGCTCGCGGTGATGGGGAGTGGCAACAGTACTTCGGGTTCGACCAGCCATACGAGAACCAGCGCGACGCAATCGAGAGCGCAATCGCGGTCGGTGCGGAGAACGGCTACCTCGCGATGGAGGGTCCCTGCGGGACCGGCAAGACGATGGCCGCACTCACCGCGGCGGCGACGCTCATCCGGGAGGGGAGCTACGACAACGCCGTCGTCGTGACGCCGGTCAAACAGCAGCGCCAGCAGTTCGTCGAGGACCTCCGGACGCTGAACGCCGGTCTCGAGGAGCCGCTCCCGGGTGTCGCGCTCGTCGGGAAGCGGGACCTCTGCCCGTACGGCCGGGAGGGTGTGTTCCCGGACGACGTCGGCACCCACGAGCGCTGTGAGGAGCTGCGGGAGACGACCGCGACCCTGGTCGACGGCGAGAGCGCGGGTGGCGAACCGGTCGCCGAGGCCGCCGTCGGGGCCGCCGACGACGAGGCGGTCTGGTGGGACCCCGAGCAGGCGAGTGACCTGGTCCGGGAGGCCCGCGTCGACGCCGGACAGCAGCAGATAGCGGGGGCACAGCTGGCGACAGCGGGGGTGGAGAGCCCGTACCCCCCGGCACAGCCGAGCGCGGAGACCGACTCGGGTGAGGAGCTGTACTGTCCGTTCGAGGCCGACTGGTACGCCCGCAACCGCGGCTCGCCCGTCGGGTTCGGTCTCGGCGAGCACAGCGTCGTGACCGCCGAGGAGTACCTGCCGGCGGCAACCGAACGGGGCACCTGCCCGCACCGCGTGATGAGTGTCTTGCTGGAGGAGGCCTCGGTCGTCGTGGGCAACTACAACCACCTGTTCGACCCCGACTCCCGGCCCCTGCTCGCGTCGGTGCTCGACGATAGCACGTTCCTGATAGTCGACGAGGCCCACCGCCTGGAGGAGCGGGTGCGGGAACTGCTCTCGGACAGGGTGGGCACGGAGACGCTGAAGCGGGCGCGAAACGACCTCGAGACGGTGCTGACCCGCGCCGGCGAGACCGACGAGCGGCGGGCCGCGGTGCGCGCCGAGTTGCACGAGCGGGAGGTGTCGTTCGAGGCGCTCCGGGAGGCCCGGGCGTTCTACGACGACCTGCTCACGTGGCTCGACGGGCGCATCGAGGCGGCACTCGACGCCGAGGTGCCGGGCTGGCACACCGGCGAGGTGCCCGACCGCGACATAGAGGTGCCGCTGCGTGACCCCGAGACCGTCGAGCGCGACGAGCTGACCGCCTGGGCCGAGACGGCGGGGTACACCGGCGAGCTGTGGCGGGCACTGTCGACAGTCGGCGGCGCGACCGAGGCGGCGATGGAGTCGCTCGGTCTCGACCGCTCGCCCGTCTGTACGGCCGTGGGGGCGGTGATGGAGCGGTGGTGGACCCGTGACCACGCACGGAACCTGCGCGAGCTCGAACTGGAGCCGTCACCGTCGCGTCGGGACGGCTGGGAGGGGGCCTACACCGCCGGGCTGGTGCTGTTCGAGTGTATGCCCGGCGAGTCACTCCGGGAGATATTCGACGACCTGGGCGGGGGTGTGCTGATGAGCGCGACCCTGGAGCCGCTGGACGTGTTCACCGAGGTGTCGGGGCTCGCGGCGCTCGGCGCCGACCGGACTGTCCGCGAGCGCACCTACGGGCTGCCCTTTCCCGAGGAGAACCGGGCGAGCTGGCTCGTCGACGCGACACCGTTTACCGCACACAACCGCGGTGACCCGGCGGAGAACGACGAGCCGGAGGGCTGGAACCGCACCCGTGACGAGTACGCCCACGCCCTGCGGACGCTCGCCCGCTCGCCGGGTAACGTGATGCTGGCGATGCCCAGCTACCGCGAGGCCCAGTGGGCCGGCTCATACCTCGAGGAGGCAGTCGAGAAACCCGTGCTCGTGGACGCGAGCAGCTCCTTCGCGGAGACCGAACAGCTCAAGTCGGCGTTCTTCGACGGCGACGGGAGCGTACTCGTCACGAGCGCCCGCGGCACGCTCACCGAGGGGGTCGACTACGACGGCGACAAGCTCCACACCTGTGCGGTCGTGGGCGTGCCGCTCGTGAACATCGGGGCCCCCCGCGTGCGGGCCGTCCAGCGGGCCTACGGTGACGCCTTCGGCGAGGACAACGCCTTCGAGTACGCGCTCACGGTGCCCGCGGTGCGCCGGGCTCGCCAGACAATCGGGCGTGTCATCCGCGGGACCGACGAGGTGGGTGTCCGCGCGCTCGTCGGCGGCCGGTACGCCGAGGGGGCGCGCCACAGCGTCCACGACTACCTCTCGCCCGCCGAGCGCGAGGAGTTCGTCCGCATGACCCCCGAGTTCCTCTCCGGCCAGCTCGAGCGGTTCTGGAACCGCCACGGCCGACCGGAGTAGGAACCCTGCTCACCGTCCCGTCGACTCGTGTTCGTACGCTGTGGTTCGCCCCCGAAAGGCACTCCACGGTCGGACCCCGAGAGAGGGCGTGACCGGTGAGCGGAATCTGCCCACCGCCCTGTGGGACTACGAGGTGAACCGGGCGATCGACGGGTTCCTGCCCGACCCCGTCACCGACGGGTTCGCGCTCGCGACACACCTGGGGGACACGGTGGTCGTGGCGGGACTGGTGGTGGG
>CAZFMN010000084.1:0-12464 GCA_964520075.1 uncultured Halobacteriales archaeon
CCTCCCTCAACGAGCGAGGTCGTAAGACCGAGCGAAGTAGGGAGGGGTCGGTTACAGCGGGTCCATCCCGTCGGACTGGTCGCTCTCGTTGACGTAGTAGTAGGTCCCCCCGACCAGCGACAGCACGAGCAACAGCAGGAAGACGAGCGTCGGGGTCACCAGCGTTCCGTCCTCGTCGGCGGCGGTCCCGTTACCGGGTCCGTCGTCGGTCTCGTCCAGTCCGTCGTCGCTGTCACCGCTCCCGTTCACCGTCAGGGTGAACGACGTCTCCGAGTCGCCGACATCGGCGGTGGCGTTGTACTCGCCGGCGTCACCCGCTGTCGTGCCCAGGGTCAGCGTCTCGGTGGCCGACTCGCCGCTCCCGACCGTCAGCGACCCCGTCGTGGAACCGAGTGTGCCCACGTCGAGCGTAACCGTCGCCGTTCCCTCTCGGTCACCCGTGTTCGACACCTCCACGGTGGCGGTCAGGTTCCCGCCGGCCACGACGGGGCTGTTCGTCTCCACGAGGTCGACCGTGAACGCCGGCTCCGGCCCCGGACCGACCTGTTCCTGTTCGACTGTTAGCTCTCCCGAGACGGAGTCGTTCGCGGTCGACACGTCGAGCGTGTACAGCCCCGGGTCGAGATTGCCTGCCACGTCCTCGAAGGTCACCTCCTGCTCGCTCCCGCCCTCGAGTGGGCCGGTCACCTGGGTGCGGCTGATATCCAGCCCGACCGAGAGCTCCACCTCGAACGAACCGGTCTCCTCACCCACGTTCGTCACGAGCACGGAGACGCTCCCGCCACCGGCCTCGACTGTCCCCGCGGCTCCCTCGCCGCCGACACTGAGCAGTGAGAGCGACGACTCGGCCGGCGCCGTGTCCTCCTGGACCGCTATCTGTGTGGTCTCCTCGGCGGTGAGACCGACCTCGTTCTCGACGACCAGCCGGACCTCCTGCACGCCGGCGGTCTCGAACGTGTAATCGACGACCGGGGTGGTGGTGACCTCGTCGAACTCACCGTCACCGGTGAGGTCCCAGCGGTACTCGACGATACCACTCCCGCCACCGCGGGTGCTCTCGGCGTTGAACACGACCGGCTGTCCGACCACCGGCGCGCCAGGCTCCGACGTGAACGACGCGATTGGCGCGTTGTCCCCGGCCTGGACCGTCGTGGTCCGCGTGTCGAGCACCTCGGTGAACTCGCTGTCCACGGCCAGTGTCACCTGTACGGTGTCGCCGAGGCTCACCCCACCGATATCCTCGATGCGTGCCAGCACGAGGTCGCCCGCACCGACCAAGCTTCGCTCTCTGCCGGCGTCGTTGTCGAGGTTCTGGACACCCACCCAGCCCGACCCGTCTATCGTGTCGAGCGCCGTCACGTTGATTGCGACCGTCGCCGAGTCGGTCCTGACGGTCCGCCCCAGACTGAGCGACCCCGACTGGTCGGCCGTCCCGACGCTCACCTGTCCGCTCGCGCTCTCGTCGAAGTCGGCCAGTTCGATTGCGTACTCGAGTGTGTCGCCCAACCCGTAGCTGACACTCCGGTACTCGAAGAACCCGGTCTCGCTCTCACCCGCCGGGACTGTCACGTCCTCCGCGGTCTGGAACACCCCACCGTTTATACTGAAGTCGATAAACGACTCCGTCCCGGTCTCGTTCCCGACGTTCTCGAGGGTGAACGACACTGTCAGGTCCTCGTCGGGGTCGATTACCTCCGGGGCCTCGACCGACACCAGCTGTATGTCGGCCTCCCCGCCGGTTGTCTCGTTGTCGTCGGTCGTCCCGACGTCGGTCGTGCCGCCCGCGGTCTCCCCGAAGGTGGCGAGTTCGACAGTGAACTGGATGACACCACCCTCCGAGTACTGCTCCTCGACCGCGTCGAACACGAGTGTCCCGTTTCTCGCCTCGCTGGCGTTGACCACCACATCGTTGTCCGTGTCGACTGTGTCACCACCGATTACCAGTTCGACAGCCGTCTCCGTCGTCGTCGCGTTGCCGACGTTCTCCAGCGTGTAGCCGACCTCGAGACTCTCCTCGAGGGAAATCTCGTCCGGTGCGTCGACCGACAGCTCCAGTTCCGGCTCGCCCTGGTCCTGTTCGGCTGTCGTTATCTCGCCGGTGGCGCTGTCCCCGACCGTCGACAGCGACAGCGTGTAGCTCACCGTCTCACCCGTCTCGGCAACCTCCTCCACGGCCTCGAACTCGAGTGTGTCGCTCGTGCTCGCGCCCGCCTCGACGGTCACGTTGCTGTGAGTGGCCACCTGGTCGCCGTCGACGAGCAGACTCACACTCTCCTCGGTGCCCGGTGCGCTCCCGCTGTTCTCGATGGTGTATGTCACCTCGAGACTCTCCCCGACCGTGATCTGCCCGGGGGTCTGGACCGCGGCCAGCGCGAGGCTGGCCTCGCCGGACTCCTGGCCCTCGGTTGCTATCTCGCCGGTCTCGCTCTCTCCGGCGGTCGATAGCACCACCGTGTACGCCAGCGTCTCGCCCGGGGTGAGTGTCTCGCCGACAGCCTCGTAGACGAACGTGTTCGTCGTGTTCGCGCCCGCCCCGACGGTCACGTTGTCGTGGGAGACCGCCTGACTGCCCTCGACGAGCAGGGTCACACTCTCCTCGGTCACCGCCGTGTCGCCGCTGTTCCGGAGCGTGTACGTGACCTCGAGACTCTCGTCGGCCGCAACCTCGGCGGGCGCGTCCACCCCGGCCAGCGCCAGACCGCCAGTGTCGGCTGTCTCCGTGATCGGTATCTGCCCGATCAACTGCTCGTCGAAGTCCAGCAACCCGACACCGAGTCCGAGGCTGTCACCCGGGTCGAACACGCCCCCGATATCCTCGAACGTGAGTGTGCCGTTCACCGTCTCGCCTGCCGGGACCGTCACGTCCTCGTCCCTGTCGACCTCCTGTGAGTCCTCCACGCTCTGACCCACGCCCAGCGCGACCACGCTCTCGGTCGCCACCGCGTCACCGACGTTCGCTATCGTGTACGTCACGGTGAGTGTCTCGTCGATGGTTATCTCCTCGGGGTACTCGAGCCCGGTCAACTCGAGTTCCCCCGGCGGTGCGACCGACGTCGCACCGGTCTCGGCCGTCGCGAAGTCCCACAGCGCCACCTCGAACCCGATTGTCTCCCCCGGGGCGTAGTCCGTCGACACGTCGGGGTAGGTCAGCGTGCCGCTCACGCTCCCGCCGGCGGGGACAGTCACGTTCTCGGCGAAGTCGATAATCCCCTGCCCGTCGACGATCAGGTCGACGAACGACTCGGTGCCGTCGGCCCCGCCGACGTTCGTGAGCGTGTACTCGACGGTGAGGTCGCCGTCGGGGGCAACCTGGTCGGGATACTCCAGCGAGGCAATCTCGAGGTCGGGTGTCTCCGGCGACCCGTTTGTCTCGGCGACGCTGGTCTCGGCCCCGACCGTCTCCCCGGTCTCGAACAGTTCGACTGCCAGCGGGATGGTGTCACCCGGTTCGAACCGGCTGTACACCTTGTCGAACGCCAGAGTCCCGTTCACCGTCTCCCCCGGCTGGACCGTCACGTCCTCGTCGGTGTCGACAACGTCACCGTCGACCAGCAGGTCGACGAAGCTCTCGGTCCCCGCCTCGGTGCCCGTGTTCTCGACCGTGTACGCGACGGTGAGTGTCTCGTTGTACGCGACCTCGTCGGGTGCATCGACCGAGACCAGTCCCAGGTCCGCCGCGTCGGTGCCGGGCCCGCCGGTCTGGGCCGCCGCCGGTCCGGCGAGTGCGATTCCGAGCGCCACGAACACGAGCAGTGCGACCCCGAGTCCACGCACCACCGAACGTCTCCTTCCTGTCATACTGCCCCGCTCACCCGCCCACGCCGGGCCGTCTGTGCAGTGAAACCAACCAGACTCGTCGTGCAGATATCTGTTCCCATGGGAGTGTATGAGTTGGGATACAGAATCAGGACTTTAAACTCTTGCTACGTGGCTCAGCGGTGCGCCTCGAGACGCCGCCGCAGCCGTCTGGCGGCCTCGCCGGCGGCCCCGAAGTACTGCTCGGGGTCCCGCTCACCCCCTCTGGCCGTCTCGCCCGCGAAGATGACCCCCCGCGAGGAGTTCACCAGTCCGACCCCCTCAACGAGGCCGTGCTCGACCGCGGCCGCCTCGTCACCGCCCTGCGCGCCGACACCCGGGACCAGAAACGGCAGGTCCGGAACCTGCTCGCGCACCGCGGCGAGTTCCTCCGGTGCCGTCGCACCGACGACCAGCCCCACGTTCCCGTGACTGTTCCACTCCGCCGCGAGCGCGGCGACCCGCTCGTAGACCCGCTCCCCGCCCGCGAGTTCGAGCCCCTGCAGGTCCGCCCCGCCGGGGTTCGAACTGCGACACAGCACGAACACCCCTTTCGATTCGCGCTCTAGAAACGGCCGCAACGAGTCACCACCCAGATACGGGTTGACGGTGACCGCATCGACCGTATCCAGCACCGACGCGTACTGCTGTGCCGTCGAGCCGATGTCACCCCGCTTCGCGTCGAGCAACACTGGCACCCCCTTCCCGTGTGCGTACGCGACTGTCTCCGCGAGCGCACGCCAGCCGTCGGGGTCCTCGTAGAAGGCGGCGTTCGGCTTGTAGCAGGCCGCGTACTCGTGGGTCGCGTCGATGATGCGACGGTTGAACGCCCAGCGCGGCAGGTCCGTGTCCGTGACGTGTGCCGGCAACCGGTCCGGGTCGGGGTCCAGCCCCACCGAGACGACGCTGTCGACGGCCGCGATGCGCTCGCTCAACCGCTCGAAAAACGACATACTCTCTCACGACACGCTCGCAGTATCAACGTTCCGACCGCCCGTCTCCACGGGTGACCCTCCAGACGGTTGCCTGTTCTGTCGACGCGTCTGCACACGACCGACTGTCGTGTCGACTCCCGCACACGGTCACCCGCTATCTGCCGCGAGGACCGTCCGGAGCGCGTCGACGGCCTGCTTGACCCCCGCGCCCGTCTCTATCCTGAGACCGCCTGCCCCCTCGCGGGTGACCGTCCGGCCCCCTGCTGTCCCCGGCCACCCACGGTCACCGGTCAACCGGAGTTCGGCGTGTCCGGGGTAGAGCCACAGCTCCGCGACCACCGTCCCGTCGCGGGCCACCCGGTAGGCTCTCGTTCCCGCCTCACTCGGCGTCGCGTCGGTGTCGGCTCCGGTCACCGAGAGTTCGGCGAGCACACCGACCGACAGCCCGGTGATCTCGGAGGCGAGTAACTGCCCGATGCGCTTGCCGTCGGCGATGCGGCGCTCAACCATCGAGTTCACCCTCGGCCCGCCGTGCGAGTTCGGTCACCTCGAGCCCGTTCCGGCGGGCGTACAGCGCGGCCGCGGCCTCGACGGAGACGGCGAGGTCGGACTGGAGCCGGTTGATGGCCGCGACGGCCTCCTGTTTCTCGGTGCCCGCGTCCACGATCTCGGCCAGCAGGCGCTCGAACGTGCTGCGCTGCTGGAGCACCGACTCGTCGGGCTCGAACCCGCCGGGGATATCGACCCCGTACGGGTCGAACGCCGCCACGAGTTCGTCCTCGTCGGTCCGTTCGAGCAACCCCTCGGTCGCCGCGACGTCGACGAGCCGCTGTGCCTGGTCCGGCGAGAACCACTCCCGGTCGAGCGACAGCGCGACGACGAACTCGGTCTGTTTCAGTCGCTCCACACCGCGCTGACGGAACGGCGCCGCGACCGCACGCCGGAGACTCATCCGTTGCTACTGTCCGCGCCGGAGACCTAAATCTGTCGACGTGACCGCGGCCCGCCGACCGGTCGCAGACGCCGGGTCTGGAACACGATACCTGCCCGTGTGGCCCGCCGTCCGCTCAGCGTGCCTCGGCGATTGTGTCGAGCGCGCCGGGGTTCTCGATGCTGGAGAGGTCGCCCATCTCCTCGCCCTCGTGGACAGACTGGATGAGCCGCCGGACGATCTTCCCGCTCTGGGTCTTCGGGAACTCGTCGACGAACAGCACCTCGCGCGGCCGGAACGGCTTGCCGAGCTCCTCGCCGACCTGTGTGCGCAGTTCCCCGCGCAGGTCCTCACTCTCCTCGTGGCCCGGCTCCAGCTGGACGTAGGTGACGATTGCCGTGCCGGTGGTGTCGTCCTCGGCACCGACCGCGGCCGCGGCGTTCACCGCCTCGTGGTCGATGAGTGCACCCTCCACCTCGGCGGGACCGACCTTCCGACCGGCGACGTTGAGCACGTCGTCGGACCGACCGTGCAGGAACCAGAACCCGTCCTCGTCCTTCTGTGCCCAGTCGCCGTGGTCCCAGGTGTCGTCGAACCGGCTCCAGTACTCCTCGAGATACCGCTCGTCACCGCTCCAGAGCGACTTCGTCATCGAGGGCGCCGAGGAGTTCGCCACCAGATACCCCCGCTCGCCCTCGTCGGCGACCGACTCCCCGTGTGCGTCGACGATGTCGATGTCCATCCCGAGGGCAGGACCACCGAGTGTGCAGGGTTTCAGCGAGTGGGTCGGCAGCGGCTGGAGGAAACAGCCGAATATCTCGGTGCCGCCGGAGATGTTCATTATCGGTGTCTCGCCGTTGCCGACGTGCTCGTAGAACCACTGCCAGGACTCGGGGTCCCACGGCTCGCCGGTCGAACCCAGCAGACGCAACGTCGAGAGGTCGTACCCCTCCAGGGGCTCCTCGCCGTGCTTCTGGAGCGCTCGGATCGCCGTCGGCGAGATACCGAACACGGTCAGCCCGTGGCGGTCGATCATCTCCCAGTACCTGTCGGGACCCGGGTAGTCCGGCGCGCCCTCGTACATGAACACGGTCCCGCCGAACACGTGGTTGCCGATGAGCGTCCAGGGGCCCATCATCCAGCCGATGTCGGACACCCAGAAGAAGCGGTCCGAGGGCTGGTGGTCGAAGGAGAAGTACAGCTCCTTCGCCGGCTGGACGAGCCCCCCGGCGTGGGTGTGGACGATGCCTTTCGGCTTGCCGGTCGTCCCCGAGGAGTACAGCAGCATCGACTCCTGGTCGGCGGGGAGTGACTTCGTCTCGTAGCTGTCGTCGGCCTCGCCGACCGAGTCGGCCCACCACTCGTCGCGCCCCTCGGTCCAGGGCACGTCGGCCCCGAGACGGTCGTAGACGATCGTGTGCTCGACGTGCCCGGCCGCCTCGATCGCATCGTCGGCGGCCCCCTTCAGGCGGATCTCGTCGCCGCGGCGGTAGAACCCGTCACCGGTGAACAGCACGCGACACCCGGCGTCGGCGATACGTGTCGCCGTGGCGTCGACGCCGAACCCGGAGAAGATCGGCACCGCTATCGCGCCCGTCTTCAGACAGCCGTAGAGAATCGAGACCACCTCGGGCACCATCGGCATGTACAGTCCGACGGTGTCTCCGGTCTCGATACCGCGCCGTTCGAGCGCGTTCGCCACCCTGTTGGACTGGCGATGGAGTTCGTGGTACGTTATCTCGCGGACCGCCCCCTCCTCGCCCTCCCAGATTGTCGCCACACGATTGCGGGTGGGCGAGTCCGGGGCCGCGTGTCTGTCCACGACGTTGTGGGCGATGTTGAGTTCGCCGCCGATGTACCAGTCGGTGAACTGTGGGCCGTCGCTCGCGTCACGCACCGTGTCGTAGGGCTCGTCGAACTCGAGACCGAGATGCTCGACCACCGCGCCCCAGAACCAGTCCAGCCCCGACGCCTCGACGCCCTCGATGTCTGTCGTCGAGCGCCGGTGAAGCTCCTCGAAGTCGTCGATGCCGTACTCCTCCATGAACGCGTGGACGTTGCTCCCCTCCGCGAACTCCGTGTCAGGCTCGTAATTGACCTCGTCTATCTCCTCGAGTGTCTGGGTCATACATCACAATAGATGACCACCATCAGTAAAGGAGTTATGTCGCTCCGTGCCCGGTTCCGGAACGCTTTTATCTGTCCTGGGTGGTAGTATAGGCCGTAGTGCGCTGGTGGTGTAGTGGTATCACAGGACCCTGCCACGGTCCTAACCCGGATTCAAATTCCGGCCAGCGCACCTCACTCCTGCAGAAACACGGAGAATGACTCCTGCAGGCGGTCGGCTGTGAAACCGTCGGCGGCGACGACCAGTTCGGCCCCCGTAGGACTGTTGTGACGACGAGGAGGTCACAGACGGGCATCCCCGCGCCGCGGTCGCGGTGCTGGACCTGAATACGGTCGGCTTCGAGTGAACTCTCCTCGTTCAGTTCGGGTGAGCCCACACCACCAGAGCCCTCCGTACCAGCAGGCGTGAAACCAACAACAATATTGGGGCATGGCCGTGAGTAGCCACCAATGAGAGACCAGCAGTTCGTCGAGTCCGACTGGGAGTACGCGATTGTACTCGACGCGTGCCGGTACGACGTTTTCGCCGACGTGTACGACGAGTACCTCGACGGGACACTCGAGAAGCGCCGGTCACCGGGGTCGTCGACACCCGAGTGGGCGACCCGGACACTGACAGGGGCGCTCGATATGGCCTACTTCTCGGGGAACCCGTTCATAAACAGCCTGGGTATCCCGCTGAACGAGCTGAAGTGGGGGGCGAGCTGTGACTACGAGTGGACCGCGACAGAACACCTCGCGACGGTTGTCGATGTCTGGCAGGAGGGCTGGGACGACACGCTGGGCACGGTCCCGCCGGACAGCATGACCGAGTCGTTCCTCGAGCATCAGGAGACCGTCGACGACCACGACCGGGCGGTGTTGCACTACATGCAGCCCCACGCCCCGTTTCTCGGACACGGTGACGGCGGGAAGCTGACGACCATCCGGGAGGGGATAAAACAGCAGGGCGAGCAGACAGGGGGGTCCGACGACGACGGCTCGCTCCTGTCGCCGGTGACAGACCGACTCCGGCCGGTGGTCGAGTCGGCGCTCGAACGGAGTTCACTCGCGATGAAGGCCGGGCTGATGCTCGAACTCGAACCCGCGAGCGTGCTCAGCAACGGCACGCGCGAGACGGTGATGAGCTACCACGAGGAGAACCTCCGCATCGCGCTCGAGAGCATCGCCGACCTCGTGGCGGATCTAAAGGGCAACGTGGTGGTCACGGCAGACCACGGTGAGGCGTTCGGCGAACAGGGGGTCTGGGAGCATCATATCGAGACACATATTCCGCCGCTGGTCGAGGTGCCGTGGCTCGAACTCGCGGACTGAGCCCGAATCTGATCTCTGTCTGACGCCCGGATGCCAGAACCCGTGGACTTATATTGACGGTGGTAATTGTATCGGGTATCGATGCGGGTGTCGCACTATCTGGAGTTCGAGGACGTCGTCAGTGGTGGCATACGGGAGTCGGTTCGACACCAGCGACAGATGCTCGAACAGCAGGGCATCGAGTACACCACCGAGCCGAGCCTCGATGTCGACGTGGTCCACTTCAATCTGATGGGGCCACGGTCGGCGTACTGTGCAAAGCGGGCGGCGAGCCGCGGGATTCCGGTGGTCATCCACACGCACGTGACCGCCGAGGATTTCGGCGACAGCTTCCGGCTGACGAACCTGCTCGCCCGTCCGCTCCGCCCGTACCTCGAGCGCGTGTACCGTCTCGGAGACCTGCTAGTCTGTCCCTCGACGTACAACGAGTCCATCATCGAGTCCTACGCCGACGTCGAGACGCGGGTTCTCACGAACGGTGTCGACGCCGGGAAGCTAGAGGGACACGAGTCGCTCCGTGAGGCGTACCTCCGGCGGTACGACCTGTCGCCGCCGGTGGTGTTCATTGTAGGTCACGTCATCAAGCGAAAGGGTCTGCAGACGTTCGTCGACACCGCACGGGCGATGCCGGACGTCGATTTCGTCTGGTTCGGACCCATCAACCGCTCGCTGAAGGGTCGACCGACGAAGCAGTTGATCGACTCCGCGCCCGCGAACTGCACGTTCACGGGCTATGTCGACGACATCCGCGGGGCCTACGGGGCGGGTGACATCTTCTTTTTCCCCACACACGAGGAGAACGAGGGGATCGCCCTGCTGGAGGCGATGGTCACCGGAACCCCGGTCGTGGTGCGGGATATCCCCACCTTCGACTGGCTCGAGGACGGCACGCACTGCCTGAAGACAACCGACGAGTTCCAGCACACACTCGAGCGGTTGCGCGAGGACAGCCTCAGGGAGCGTCTCGGCGAGAACGCGGCGGCGCTGGGCAGGGAGTTCGCGCTGTCGAACGTCGCGGACGAACTCGTGGACTGCTACACGGAGGTCGGTGCGTGATGGCGACCGGAGTGCGACGCGTACGGCCCGGGAGTACCGCTTTCAAGAGAGAGACCGGCCAGCGCGCGGAGGCCGGGGGCGTATCCGACGCGCCCGCGCCCACGGCGGTCGTGGGCATCCGCGCTCACGAGAGATGAAAATAGGGTTCTTCACCGACAGCTACTTTCCGACAATCGACGGTGTCACGTACACACTCAGACTCTGGCGGAACCGGCTCGAACAGGCAGGGCACGAGGTGTGGATCGTCTACCCCGACGGGGACTACCGACCCGCCGCCCGAGAGATACCCATCAGGTCGCTCCCGAACCCGTTCTACTCGGGCTACCGCATCGGTCTGGCGCGCCGCCCCTCGAAACTCCCCGAGTTCGATGTCGTCCACGCCCACGGTCCCGCGATGGGGGGGCTGCTCGGGCTGTACTACGCCCGCAGGCACGATGTCCCGTCGGTGTACACCCACCACACCCCAATCGAGGAGTACTTCCACCAGAGTATCCGCTCGCAAACGGTGGCCGAACTCCTGAAGCGGGCCTACGTCCCCATCGAGAACAACATCCTCGACCGGTTCGACACCGTCACCACCTCGACGGACCAGATGAGCCGTGACGTGGAGTCGGTCAGACTGCCGGTCGGTGTCGACCTCGAATTTTTCAGACCCCGGAACCGCTCCTCGGAGCCGGGACAGACACTCATCGGCTACAGCGGCCGCATCAGCATGGAGAAGAACGTCGTCGAGATTCTCCGCGTCGCCGAGCGGCTGTCGGGCTGTGACTTCGTCGTCGTTGGCGAGGGACCCCGCCGCGCGGACCTCGAGGAGCGGGCCCCAGACAACGTCGTGTTCCGGGATTTCCTCCCGCGGGAACAGCTCCCCGGGTTCTACTCCGCCATCGATGTCTTCGTGACCGCCTCGACGGCCGACACGCTCGGGCTGTCGACACTCGAGGCGAACGCCTGTGGCACCCCGGTCGCGGCCGCCGACGTCCCCCCGTTCAGGGAGACGATCGGCACACAGAACGGCGCCCGGTTCGAGTACGGCAGTCTGGGCTCGATGGCCGACGCAATCGACCGCTGTCTCGACGAGGACTGGAACACCCGCCGGGCCGTCGAGCAGTACTCCGTCGACCGCACCATCCGCAACCTCGAGACGATCTACGGCGAACTGCGGACGGACCGCGACTCCTCGAACGAGCGTCTCCGCGCGACGATCGAACAGAACGCGCGCATCTGAGTCCGGACACGACCTGTCTGTTGTTGCCCGGGAAACAGCGACCGACCGGTCAGAGTACGATGCGCTCGCCCGACCGGGCGGAGTCGTAGACCGCCAACATCGCCTCGACGTCGACGACTCCGTCCCGTCCGTCCGGTTCGGGCCGGCGGTCGGTCAGCAGGCAGTGTGCGAAGTAATCGAACTCCTCGCGGGTCTCGTCACAGCCGACATCCTCGAAGACGGCGCGGCCGGTGTCAGTCTCGACGACGAGCGTGCGCTCGCGCCGGGGCTGGAACGCGTCACGGAGTCTGACGAACCCGTCGGTCCCGTGCAGTTCGAGGACGGCGTTCGGGCGGCCGGTGAGCGTCGCGGCGAAGTTGCCGACCGCCTCCGGGAACACCACCTGGAAGTCGACGTGTTCGTCGACCGCCTCGACGGGGGCCGACCGTCGTGTCACACCCTGCACGGCGACCGGGTCGGCGTCGAGCAGGAACCGGGTGGTGTTGAGCGGGTAGACACCGACATCCATCAGCGCGCCCCCGCCCGCGAGGTCGGCGTCGAGTCGCCACTGGTCCGGCCCGCGGGAGCCGCCGAGCACGTTGTAGCTGAACTCCCCGAACGCCCGGGTGATACTGCCGAGTTCGCCCGCCGCAATCGCCTCCCGGGCGCGGCGCACGACGGGGTCGGTCTGCATCCGGTAGGCGGTCATCAGGCTGACGCCGGCGTCGGCACAGACCTCGACGGCCCGCTCGGCGCGGTCGACGGTCACCTCCAGCGGTTTCTCGCAGATGACCCCCTTTCCCTGCGTCGCGGCCGCCTCGACGTGGGGCAGATGCAGGCTGTTCGGTGTGGCGACGTAGACGGCGTCGTACTCCTCGACCGCCGCGCCGTCGGCGTATGCCTCGTAATCGACTGTCCGGACGCCGTACTCGTCGGCGACGGCACGGCGTGTCTCGGGGGTCCCAGAGACACCGACGGTGAACGTGCAGTAGTCACTCGCCTCGATTGCCGGGACAGAGACGGTGCGGCCGTAGTTGCCCAGACCGACCACGGCCATCCGGACCTCGCCGTCGGGGTCTGTGTCCCAGTCGCGGTGCTCGAA
>CAZFMN010000085.1:0-12277 GCA_964520075.1 uncultured Halobacteriales archaeon
GATTGTTCGCGGCAAAACATAGCGGGAGGTGGATTTGAACCACCGGTCTGCGGGTTATGAGCCCGCCGGAATCTCCTAGCTATCCCATCCCGCTACGATTTACTAGCCCTGAGTCTCGCTTAAGAGTTGTGTTTCCGTGGTCTGCCGGTTCCGAATCGATAGACAGCAGACGCGTCGCGGTGGACACTGCCGTTCGTGCGTGGGCCCGACGCCACTCGCGTGTGCCGGGTCCGACACGCCCACACCGGATAGCCGTGACCCCGATCCCGTGGCTGCGTGGTGACGCTGTTCCACACGGCCGACGGGGACTGGTGTGTCGACGTCGACGGCTCTCTCCCGGTCACAGCGTCCCTGTCGGCCTCGAGTGGGCACTCGATACGGTCGTGAACGTATGCGGATTCGGGAACGAAGCTGACGCGCCGACTCCGACAGGCCGCGCCAGCCGTGACCGGTCGTCCGGTCCGGTCACGGGGTGTCGACACCACAGCGTGGTGGTTGAGACAAAGGTTCCTTAGGCCGGCAGTACAACCCGTTGGTATGCCAGACCGACGCACCCCACCGCCGACAGAGGACGGCTGGTACGCCCTGCACGATTTCCGGACGGTAGACTGGGACGCCTGGCGGGACGTGCCCGAGCGGACGCGCGAACACGCCCTCTCGGAGGGTGTCGAGTATCTCGAGAACTGCCTGGCAGTGGCCGACGCGGACGAGGGTGAGTCCGCGCTGTACTCGGTGCTGGGTCACGACGCGGACCTGCTCGTGCTCCATCTGCGACCGACGACAGCACAGATCGACGCGCTCCAGCGACGGTTCGAGCGCACGGCCTTCGCCGAGTTCACTGACCGCACCCGCTCGTTTGTCTCGGTCACCGAGGCGTCGGGCTACTCCGAGCGTGCCCGCGAGTACCTCGAGGGTGAGACCGACGAGAGCTCCGGCCCCGCGCGGTACATCCACGGCCGACTCGAACCCTCCATCCCCGACGCGACCCACGTCTCGTTCTACCCGATGGACAAGCGCCGCGACCCTGGGCAGAACTGGTACGACCTGCCCTTCGAGGAGCGGGCCGAACACGTGGACGCCCGCGGCGAGATCCGCCACGAGCACGGCGGCCGGGTCGTCCAGATGGTAACCGGCGCCATCGGGCTCGACGACTGGGAGTGGGGTGTCACCCTCTGGGGTGACGACCTCACCGACACGAAGGACCTGCTCCGCGAGATGCGGTTCGACCCCTCTACCTCGAGGTACGCCGAGTTCGGCCCGTTCCAGGTCGGCCGCCGGTTCCCGCCCGCCGACCTGCCGGCGCTGCTCGCCGGGGATCCGGTCCCGACGGACGGCACTCTGACAGGCGAACCCGAGCAGACACCCCTCCCCGCGGACACAGAGCCGACAGACGCCGGAACAACCGACGAGACCGGGTCCGACGATGCCGGGACACAAGCCGAGGACACGGGTGGGGCGCCACCGGCGGCAGACGTGGACAGCAGCGTCGAGACGGTCGAGGACGACGAGATGCCGGGTCGACTGGCGACGCTCGGCTTCCGCGAGGGCGAGGACTACGAACCCGGGTCGACCGGACTCGTGGTCTACTCGACGGCAGACGCACAGCAACTGGCCGACGAGGTCGACAGCCTGCGCGGGAACTTCGAACACTACGACACGCACGTGCTGACGTCGGTCCGTGCCTCGCAGGGCCGTTCGGCGGTGGTCAGTATCTGGGAGACAGAGCGCGCGGCCGGCATCGCCGAGGGGTTCCTGACCGACCTCTCGGAGGTCTCCCGGAGTGTCTCCGGACCGCTCGGCGAGTCACGGGAGCGTGACCCGGAGGAGACGGACACGACAGACAGCAGCCACGCCGCCGGTACCCCGTCGGATATCCGCGCGGAACTCGCGGAGATGGATATCTACGCCGGTCAGCCCCACGGCGAGGACGTGTTCGCGCTGGTGCTGTACTCGACAGCGGACACCGACCGACTCCGCGGTGCGGTCACGGACCTGGCCAGCGGGTTCGACCGGCACGACAGCCACGAGGGGACAGCCGTCTACGAGGACAGCGGCGGTGACCGGGCGGCGGTGGTGAGCCTCTGGGCCACCGAGGACGCGGCGAGCACCGCGAGCGACCACCTCACGGACCTGCCGGGTATCGTCGGGTGGGCCGACGAGACTGACGGGTTCAGCACGATGGGCATGTTCTACACCGTGAAACCGGAGCACCGCCAGGAGTTCGTCGAGACGTTCGCGGAGGTGGGCGAGATGCTCGACGGGATGGACGGCCACCGCGAGACCACACTGCTCGTGAACACCGACGACGACAACGACATGTTCCTCGCCAGTCGCTGGGACCAGAAGGAGGACGCGATGGCGTTTTTCCGCTCCGACGCGTTCGCCGAGGTGGTCGACTGGGGTCAGGACGTGCTCGTCGACCGACCGCGGCACGTCTTTCTCGCCTGACCGCCGCTCGGGGCCAGAACCCGCGGGTCTCGCGTGCCTCGGGGACGCGGTCGAGCACGCGGCGTCACGCAGGGAGATACCGCGGCTCTCGAACGCCCCCCCGGACCGCAGGCGTCGGGCATCTCGCTCTCGAGTTCGTCGTTGACCCGGTCCAGCGACCAGGCCCGGCGGTCGATGTTCCGGAGCCACTCGAATGTCGTGACCTGTCCCGACTGTCTCCTGTGGTGTCAGACGCTGTGGACACGAGAATACCGTCGCTCCCCGGGCGGCGCGGGCCGGTCCCTGTTATCTGTCGGCGGCTACAGCAACAGGGCCTGGACCAGCACGCCGATCCAGAGAAAAAAGGGGAGCAGTCCGGCGACGACGAACGCCCCGCCGACGACGTTTCTCGCCTCCCGCTCGTACAGCTGGTAGCCGGCGTACGCCGTGATGACGCCGAAAAGCGGGATGAGGAGCCAGGCCACGACCCCGGTTATCACCCCGATGAGACTGTACACCGCGGCGTCCGACACCGAGATGCCGTCCGCCGAGGTCGTCTCCTCCTCTGCTGTGGTTGTCTCCTCGGAGTCGCCCGGGTCGTCCTCTGTCGCCTCCACGTACTCCGAGCCCTCCTCCGAGACTGTCTCGTCCGGTTCACGCTCCGCCGGGGTCATCTCCTCCGAGTCGTCTGTGCTCACTCTGTGGACTCTCCGTACACCAACTACGCGGCTGCCGGCAAAACCGCTTGTGTTCGGTGACGTCGTCGACCGCACCGCGTCGGGGGCCAGTCGCTCAGGTCGCGGTGCTGACGATCCTGACGACGTCACCTTCGGAGAGTTCGTGGTCGTCGCTGATGCGTCGTCCCGCGCGGGCGTCGACCGCGTGGAGGTAACCGTCGCCGATGTCGGAGTGAACGGCGTAGGCGAGGTCCTCTGGTGTGGCCCCGCGCGCGAGCAGGTGGGCGTCGGGGAGGGTCCGGCCCTGGCCGTCGGTCCAGCGGGTCTCGTTCTCGACAGGGTAGACGGTGACCTGGTCGAGCAGGTCGTAGACGACGGTGTCGATGGCCTGCTGGACGCCGGTCCCGCCCCACTCCTGGAGCACCTGGCGGACCTGTTCGAGGCCGGCGCGTTGCTCGTCGCTGGCACCCGACTCGACCGCGAAGTCGTCGTCGCCGGGGTCGTACTCGACGAGTCCGGCCTCCGCACCGCGCCGGAGTGCGAGCTCCCCCTCGGCGGTCGCCGGCACGACGATATCCGCCTCGTTCTGGAGTCGCTCGACGTTGCCCTCGGGCGCGATATCGGCCTTGTTGGCGACGACGACGAGCGGTTTCGTGCGCTCGCGGACGGTACTGGCGAGGTCGCGGCGCTGGTCGTCGGTCCACGTGCGGGGGTCCTCCGGATAGGACAGTTCCCGGAGCACGACCGCCACGTCGGCCGGGGTCGCGCCGACGCCGGTCAGCATCTCGGTCAGCGCCTCGTCGATGTCGAACTCGGGCGAGCGGGACTGGCGCTCGATTGACTCCCAGTTGCGCTCGACGATTGCGGCGAGCCAGCGGTCCATCTCGGTCTCGATGAAAGCGATGTCCTCGACGGGGTCGTGGTCACCGACCTCGACGGGTTCTCCCTCGGCGTTGGTCCCGCCCGAGGCGTCCACCACGTGGAGGATGGCGTCGGCGTCGGTGAGTTCGTCGAGGAACTGGTTGCCAAGGCCCCGCCCCTCGTGTGCGCCGGGCACCAGCCCCGCCACGTCGTAAAGTTCGACCGGGACGTACCGCTTGCCCGCACGGCAGTTGTCACTGTCACACCGGCTGTCGCGGTCCAGACACGGACACTCCGTGCGGGCGTAGCTGACCCCCCGGTTCGCGTCGATTGTCGTGAACGGGTAGTTGCCCACCTCGACGTCGGCCATCGTCGCCGCCTGGTAGAAGGTGGACTTGCCGGCGTTCGGCTTGCCAGCCAGCGCGAGTGAAAGCATACCTCCTTTTCTGTTCCCCCGGGAAACTGCGTTTCGGTTCCGGCTCTCCGGGTCCGCTCCAGGGTATTTGCCCCGCGGTAAACTACCCCGCCCTACGTCGCTCACCCGGAAGGGATTCGCTCGTTGAGGACGGGGCTTTGTCCAGGTTGGTCAAGCCCGTGTCCCCGTGCAAGGCGAGGCGCGACCTTCATTGCAAGCAAGTCAATATAAGCGAACAGCGCAGACACTTGGTTGAGTGTTCCGCTTTGGACTGATTCGCTCACTCATTGCCACTCCCGCTTTAATTATCGGTGACACAACCACGGTGTCCCGATATCTGGGGCCAGTTTACTTGTGGCCCACCTCTCTGAGACGTGTGCTCTGAGAGGCTTGCAACCATACGTTGATACTAGTGGATTATGAACGTGTCGTCGGCTTCCTCCCCACCCTATTCGCTTGTGCTTGCGATTGAGCATCGCAAGCCCTGCTCTCCTTGAGGGTGGGGCCTCCGCCTCGAATTGGGGTGAACGGGTCCACCCCTACGACCTCGGGATACGGGCCTACGACTGCGCCCGCGGACACAGCCACGGTGACCGACGCACACCCGCTCGGGCGGTTCGTCCTTGAGATGCTCGTCGACATCCTCCACGCCTTGGTCGTCGAGTTGCTCGTCGAACTGGTGGACCACGCGGTCGGCCACGCCGAGAACGAGACCGCCACCCGCGGGTTCGAACAGCAACTGACTCAGCTCGACGTCGAGGCGTTCGTCGACGCCTACCGTGAACAGCGTGACTTCGAGGACGAGTTCGACACGCCCGCGTGACCCCGAGGCAGTTGACCAGCGTGAACGCGGCGGCTGTTGCCGTACGGTAGCGTGTCGCGTGCAAAACCCTTCTACCGGGCCTGTCAGGCCGTGCCGGTGACCGCGACCCGCTCCGGTGGTCTGTCGTCCGTCTCTCTCGACCCGGTCCGGTTCCGGTGGCCCCGGCGACTCCAGACGGCGACTCGTGTTGCGGTGTCGACGTCTCTCCGTCAGAGACGCCGCTGTCCTACTTACGTGTCCTCGGGGGACAGTATCTGGTGGAGGCAATCAGAATGACAGCAGGATTCGCCATCGGAGCGGTCGTACTGCTCGCAATCTTCGGGCCGTGGATAGCGGGCCAGTGGATAACGTTCAGCAGAGCAAACAAGCCGGGATGGACCTCACTCATTCCGGTCGTGAACTTCTACATGATGCTCAAGATCGGTGACAACGAGTGGTGGTGGCTCGTGTTGCTGTTCGTTCCGGTCGTGCAGTTCTACGCGCTGTACAAGGTCGGCGCGGGCGTCGCCAGAGCGTTCGGAAAGGGGGGCCTGTACGGGTTCGGACTCGGTTACCTCCCGTTCATCTTCTTCCCCCTGCTCGCGTTCGGCGGCGCACAGTACCAGGGGCGTTCGCGCGGTGACACCGGGACCAGCGGTGTCTGACGACGTCTGATACCACCAGCCGAACCTCCTTCTGCGGACCACTCCCCAGACAGCGCGGTACTCTCGACAGGTGAACACACGAATCGACCGAGATAGCTGTCGGCCGCAACGGTAGCCGTGGTCGATGGCCTCACGCGAGTCCGGGACGGTCCAGCCCTCGTCGCGTGACTTTACATCGACAGTCGGAGCGACACCCGACTTCATCTCCGACGCCTGCGGCTAGTCATCGGAGACGGGAGAAAAGCTCGTGCGGGGAAGCCTCAGCCGAACAGTTCGCCGAGTCCCTCGCCGGCGTCACCGTCGTCGTCGTCGTCCTCCTCTTCTTCCTCTGCTTCTTCCTCCTCGACCTCCTCGTCCTCGTCGTCGTCCTCCTCGACGGCCGCGGCACCGCCCGCGGCAGCGCCACCCGCGGCGGCACCGCCGGCGGGGACGGCCGCGGCCTCGTCGACGGCCTCGTCGATATCGACGTCCTCGAGGGCCGCGACCAGCGCCTTCACGCGGGACTGCTCCACGCTGACGCCCGCCGCCTCGAGTACGTCCGTCAGGTTCTGTTCGTTTATTTCTGCGCCCGACTCGTTCAGGATGAGTGCTGAGTATACGTATTCCATTGTTATCCGAACATCGCCCCGAGTGCGTCGCCACCGTCGTCGTCGTCGTCATCCTCGTCGTCGGTGTCGGCCTCGGGTTCCGCATCTGCCTGGTCGTCTGCCTGTTCGTCCTCGTCGGTCTCCTCGGTGACTGTCTCGGTCGTCTCGGTCTCGATATCCTGCAGTTCCTCCGGCAGCGCCTCCTCGTCGTCGATCTCGGCCGCGAGTGCACGGACCTGCGCGTCCGCCTGCCCAACGAGGTCGGGCATCACGCCGGGGTCGGCGATACCGGCCTGCAGGGCGAGGCTCTTTGCCCCGCCGGTGGCCTTCGAGAGCAGGAGCGGCGCGGTCTGTGTGGTCACGATACCCGCGTTGACCGCGAGGTTCTGCCCGCGACCCGCTGCCGTCCGCACGTCCTCGCGGTACTCGTCGACGTCGAGTTCGAGGTCCTCGGGCTCGAAGAGCACGCCGTCGGCGAACACACCGCGCAGGTCGAGACCGACCTCCTTCGGCTCGATGCCGAGTTCGCCCAGCACGTTCGACAGGTCCGCCGAGACCTCTTCACCGGCCTCGAGCACCGTCGAGTCCTCCATCACCGTTATCGAGCCCTGGTCGATGCGGGCGTTCGCGCCGACGGTCTGGAGCTGTCCGACGAACGGTCCGGGGTCGACCCCGGTGTCACCCTCCGGGATGACGATATCGCTCGGCGCGGTCTCGCCGGCGTTTATCGGCGCGGAGGTCTTCGAGGCCTCGAGTTGCTGGTAGAGCCCGAAGGAGTTGTCGTTCGTCCCGATCAGGCCGACCTGGCCGCCAACGAACTCGGTGAGTCGGTCGAACCCGCCGCCGGCCTCGTCGAGTGCCAGTTCGAGCAGCGTGTTGCGGGAGACCCGCAGCGCCGCCGTCCCGTGCAGTTCGCTCCGCATCTCCTGGAGCTGTCGACTCGGGATACCGGTTATATCGACGACGCCGACACTGTCGTACGTCGCGAGGAAGTCAGACAGTTCGTCGACCTCTCTTTGCTTCCACTCGGGAATCGTCTCGGTCTGCCGTTGTGTGCTCATCTCAGACCACCTCGACTGCCGGGCCCATCGTCGTCTTCACGTAGACGTCACCGATGTTGAGCGGCCCCTTCTCGAGATTCGCCTCCAGTCGCCGGATGATGACGTCGATGTTGTCGGCGATCTCCTCCGCGGACATGTCCTCGGCACCGACACGCGTGTGGAAAGTTCGCCGGTCGCCGCTTCGCAACTGGACGGAGTTTTTCAGTCGCTCGACAATCTCCACGACGTCGTCGTCGGGACCGAGGGGGTCGGGCATCTTTCCCCGTGGACCGAGGACGGTCCCCAGGTAGCGCCCGATGTCCTGCATCAGCGACTCCTCCGCGATGAAGAAGTCGATGTCGTCGGCGAGGTCCTTTGCCTCACTGTCGTCGTCACCGAGGTCCGCCAGGTCGTCGCTGTCCAGCACCCTGTCGGCGGCCTCCTCTGCCCGGACAGCGGTCTCGCCCTCGGCGAAGACGGCGATGTTCGTCTCCTGGCCGGTCCCCTCCGGCAAGACGATGCTCTCATCGACACGGTTCGACGGGTCGTCGAGGTCTAAATCGCGCAGGTTGATTGCGATATCCACCGTCTCGCGGAAGTTCCGCGGCGGGGCATCCTCTATTGCGCGAGATACTGCGTTCTCTATCTCCTGATCTGCCATTGTTCACCTCCGTAGTGCGCCTGTGGCTCCTACGGGTCAGTGAAACAGGACTGCACCTGTCTCATATCAAATGTGGCCGATGCTGTACTTAAAGCCGTCGAACCCGCCGGACACCCGGCTCCCTGTGAGAGTCGAGACCCGGTCACCCCTCCCCGTATATCTCCTGGACCGCCCCCTCGTGGGCGGCGAGGATATCGCGGCGTCGCTTCTTCAGCGACGGCGTGAGCATGTCGTTGTCGGGGGTCCACTCCTCGGGGACGAGGGCGAACTTCTTTATTTTCTCCGCCTTCTCGAGGTCCTCGTTGACCCGCTCGATGGAGTCGGCGACCCACCCGTTGACCCGCTCGTCAGTCACGAGTACCGCGGGCTCGTCCGGCAGGTCGACCGCCTCGCGCTCGGCCCACTCCTGGAGTTGCTCGAAGTTGGGCACGACCAGCGCGCTGACGAACTTCCGGTCGTCGCCGACGAGCATCAGCTGTTCGACCCGCTCGTCGGTGGAGAACCGGCCCTCGATGGGCTGTGGGGCGATGTTCTTGCCGGTGTCGAGCACGAGTATCTGTTTCAGCCGGTCGTGGACAATAAAGTACCCGTCGGGGGTGCGCTCGACGAGGTCACCGGTCCGGAACCAGCGCCCCCCCTCGAACGCGACGTCGTCGGCGGTGACGACCCCCGTGGTGTCGGCGCTCCCCTCGACGAAGGCCGACTCGGTCGCGCCGGGCCGGTTCCAGTACCCCTCGGTGACGTTCGGTCCACGCACCAGCAGTTCGCCGACGGCACTGTCCGGACTGTGGAGGTCGAGGTTCTCCCGCTCCTCCGGGGTCGACTCGATGGCGGTGTCGACACCGACCAGCGGCACACCGACCGTACCCGGTTGGACGTCCTCGGGTGAGTTGACCGTCACGACGGGTGCGGTCTCGGTCAGGCCGTACCCCTCGACGATGCGCAGCCCCATGCCGTTGAAGATGCGACACAGGTCGGGGCTGAGACTCCCGCCACCGGAGACAAACAGCTCCACGTTGCCCCCGAGATTCTCCGTCACCGTCGAGTAGACCAGCCGGTCGGCCAGCCCGTGTCTGGCCCGCAGGAGGAGTCCGGGGTCGTCGGCCTGCTGGTACTGCTGTGCGACACCCAGCGCCCACTCGAAGATGCGGGCCTTCAGCGGGCTCTCGCCGGCCTGCTCGCGCATTGTCCGGAAGATGCGCTCGTAGACCCGCGGGACACTCGCGCCCGCCTGCGGTGCAATCGTCGCGATGTCCTCGGTGACGGTGTCGGTCGACTCGGCGTAGCCGACGGTCGCACCCGAGCCGAACATCAGGAAGTGGCCGGCGAGACGCTCGAACACGTGTGCCAGCGGCAGAAAGGAGATGGTGGTGGTGTCAGCATCGATTGCGGGCCGGTTGGAATCGTCGCTGGGACCGGCGCGCCTGCGGACCGCGTGGACGTTCGACCGGAAGTTCCGGTGAGTCAGCCGCACCCCCTTCGGCTGCCCGGTCGTCCCCGACGTGTAGATGAGACTCGCGAGGTCCTCCGGTTCGGTCCCGTCGAGCCAGCCTTCGTAGGTCGCCTCGTCGAACGCTGCCGCCCCGACCTCGTGAATCTCCCCGAGCGTGTAGATGTCCTCGCGCCCGCGGTCGGCCTCCGGTTCGTCGACGAGCACGATCACCTCCAGGTCGAGGTCGTCCTCGACGGCGAGCACACGCTCCAGCAGCGCCTCGTTCTCGACGACTACGCCGGTCGCGCCGGGGTCGTCGAGCAGGTACTCGACCTGTGCCGGCGAGGAGTCCGTGTAGACGGTGGTGACAACCGCGCCGCCGGCCAGCAGTCCGAGGTCAGCCTGCGCCCACTCCATGCGGGTGTCCGCCAGGATACCCACCCGGTCGCCGCGGTCGATACCCACCTCGCGAAAGCCCGCCGCCAGTCTGCGCACCACACCGCGCATCTCCCGGTAACTGAGCGTGGCGTACTCGCCCGCCGGCGCCGGCGACACCACGCCCGCCAGACTCCGGTCGTAAACCCCACCCTTGTACAGCTGTGCCGCCGCGTCCAGGTGACGCTCCGCGCTCACCTCGTACAGCTCCGGAATCGTCCCGTGCTCGGGCAGGCCGTCCTCGTACTCGCGCTCGCGGGCCAGCCAGTCGGGCTCGGATATCTGGCGTGACATCTGTCCACGGAGATACACGGTATCACCACTAAAACCTTCGTCCCCGACGGACGCGCCAGCTCTCCAGGATGTCGGATGGTCGGTGCTCACCGAGGCGAGACGCGTGGTGTGTCGTTGCGAGCCCGCCGGGTCGCCGAGAGCCGCCCGTCGCGAGCAGACGACCGACGGTGTTACAATCCACTCGCCCGTAGTCCGCCCGATGAGTTCAGTACAGGAGCGCGGCGATATCGAGGAGGAGTACAAGTGGAATCTGGGCTCGCTTTTCACCGACGACGAGGAGTGGGAGGAGGCCCACGAGGCGGCGGCAGCACAGATAACGGACCTGGAGGCGTTCGAGGGGCGCGCGACCGAGGACGCCGAGACGCTGCTGGAGCTGTTCGAGGTCCACGAGTCGGTGATGCGCGCCGTCGAGAACGTGAACGCCTACGCCCGGATGCGCCGCGACGAGGACACCCGGAACGACGAGGCACAGGCGATGGCGACACGGGCGAAGGCACTCGCCTCGAGTGCCGAGAGCGCGGCGAGTTTCATCGAACCGGAGTTGCAGGCGCTCGACCGGGCGGCGCTCGAGGCGATGATGGACGCAGAGCCCGCACTCCGCGAGTACGAGCACTACATCGACGACGTGCTGCGGATGAAACCACACACCCGCTCGTCCGAGGTAGAGAGCCTGCTGGCCGACCTCGGCGAGGTGACCGACGCGCCGGGTGAGATCTACCGGATGCTGACGAACGCCGATATGAGCTTCCCGACCGTCGAGGACCCCGACGGCGAGCAACGGCCGGTCACGCTCAGCAACTTCACCACGCTCCAGAAACACCCGGACCGGGCGTTCCGGCGGCGGGTCTACGAGTTCTTCTACGACGAGTGGGAGACGGTCCGCAACGCGGTCGGCGCCTCGTTGCGCAACAGTGTCAAGAGAGACGGGAAACTCGCCGACGCGCGGAACTTCGACTCCGCCCGCGAGGCCGCGCTCGCGGAGCCGAACGTCCCCGTCGAGGTGTACGACACCCTGGTCGACACCGTCCATGACAACCTCGACAGTCTCCACCGGCACGCCGAGTTCAAGCGCGAGGCCCGCGGGCTCGACGAGCTCAGGATGTGGGACATCTACACCCCGATGGTCGACGGCGAGGGACCCGATATCCCCTACGAGCAGGCCTGCGAGTACGTTATCGACGCGGTCGAGCCGCTGGGCGAGGCCTACCAGTCCCGGCTGGCCGAGGGGCTCCACTCCCGGTGGGTCGACGTCTACGAGACCGAGGGCAAACGCTCCGGTGCCTACAGCAGCGGCACCTACGACTCCCAGCCGTACATCCTGATGAACTACCAGGACGACGTCTCCTCGATGTTCACGCTGGCACACGAGCTCGGTCACTCGATGCACTCCGAACTGGCCGGTGACGCCCAGCCGTACGTCTACGCCGACTACACGATCTTCATCGCGGAGATTGCCTCGACTGTCAACGAGACGCTGCTGACCCACCACCTGCTCGACACCGTCGAGGACGAACAGCTCCGCCGGCACATCCTCAACGAGTATCTCGAGCGGTTCCGGTCGACGCTGTTCCGCCAGACGATGTTCGCCGAGTTCGAGCGCCGCGTGCACAAGCTCTCCGAATCCGGCGAGGCGCTGACCAGCGACCGTCTCGACGATGTCTACCACGGACTGAAGGGTGAGTTCTACGAACCCGCGACACTGGACGACCGCATCGCCCGCGAGTGGATGCGCATCCCCCACTTCTACTACTCCTTCTACGTCTACCAGTACTCGACGGGTATCAGCGCCGCCGTCTCGCTCGTCGAGTCGATCCGCGAGGAGGGTGACCCGGCCGCACGGCGCTACCGGGAGTTCCTCGAGCGAGGCTCGCACGGCTACCCGCTGGAACTGCTCGGTGACGCCGGGGTCGACATGACCGACAGCGGCCCAATCGAGCAGGCAATCGACGTGTACGGCGAGTACCTCGACGAGTTCGAACAG
>CAZFMN010000086.1:0-12267 GCA_964520075.1 uncultured Halobacteriales archaeon
ACGAACTCCAAGGGCGAGACACTCGAGCGACTCCCCTGGGAGATACACCAGTCCGGCTGACCGGGCTGGCGCCTATCCCTCGTCCCGCCCACACAGGCACAGAGATCAACTCTACGAAAACCGACACGGCTGTCTGTCTGTTTAGCAGTCATCCACCGTCCAACTCGCGGAGGCGCTTGTCTCCCCGGTCGATGCCGTCGCCGACAACTGAATCGAACCGCCCGACGCGGAGATCCCCTCGTCGCTCTGCACCGACGGCGACTGTCCCGAGTATATGACCGACTCGGTAGCCGAGGCAATCGTGGTTGCCCCCTTCTTCAGGGTTATATCGACGTTGGTAACTTTCGAGTCGCCAGTGTTTGTCACTGAGACGGTCGGGTAGAACTCAAATCCGGGGTAGCACTCCGGAGCGTCTATACTCACGTCGAGTGGGCTACTTCCGCCACCGCTCTGCTCAGTATCCTCGATGGTGATATCCCACACCTCGGTATTGACCGCATCGCCATTGATGGTTTCGTCGTTTCCAGTGACCGCGATGTTGACCTGTTTGTCCCCGGAGACGTTCTCCGGGGCCACCGTGTAGTTGTGGACTCCACTACCGCCCTCGTGCTGTGTGATGTTGAGGCCGACCGCATCCTGGTTCGCGCCGGTCTGGTTGAGACCACTCGACCAGCCGTTGCTGTCGGTGCCGGTGAAGTCGGCCATTCCCATCGATTTGTTCCAGCACGACGACGGCAGCGACTCCCCGCCCCCGAAGAAGCCCGGGTTGTTACAATGCCACGCAGATCGCCACGATACGGTCCCCTCCTCGAGTGCCGCTGGCGTGTTCGCGGCTAGCACGGCCGCCTCGAAGTTCGACCACACGTAGATGTAACCGGTCTGTGTTTCCTCGATTGTCTGAGTCGGTGTCTGGTGGGTTCGGCTCGGATAGTCTGCCTTTGGAGCCGGGTGGACCTCCTGTGTCGCATTGAAAACTGGAGTCTCCACCGCGAAATTGTCCACGTAGCTGATCGTCTCGTTGGACCCCGCCGATGGGACCAAATCGCCACTGGTCACCCCTGGAGCTGTCAGGATATGGGGGTCCTTCGCGGCAGGCCCACTTTCCGCACAGAGACACGTCACGTTGTACTGGGCCACGGCGTCGTAGGTCGGAGCCGCGTAGCCCAGTGCCGAGAAGTTCAGCGCGGCGCTCTCGCTGATGGTCTGCACCGTTATGTTCTCCCAGCCGTCCGATGGGGTCTCCGCGACCAGCGTGTACGGCTCTGTCACCGGGTTGAACTGGGTGTCGGTGTAGAAACTGGCCGCCGTCTCGTTCCCGTTGGTCACGCTCCCGACGTCGGCCGGCGAAACCGGGACCCCCGTCCGGTTGTGCCAGCCAGTCGCGAGACTTCCCTGCCGGGCCGTGTACACGACCCCCGGCCTGAGGACCTTCCGGTCGAACCCTGACACATCAGAGTACACCGTCGTTCTGGGGGTGGACCCCGGTGCCAGAGCCGCACTACTCTGTGAGAGGTTCCGCCACAGCGCCGCCCCCCGCACGGAGACGTTCACCGCCTGTGCTGTCGCCGTGTCGGTGAGGTCTCCGAGACTCGCCTGCAGTGTGATCGGCCCGCTACTGCCGGTCCCGGTCCAGTTGCCGGTCGCCGCCTGTGCCGTTATCGTGTTGTTCTCGATATCGAGCGTGGCGAACTCCTCCGGCGCACTCGGCACGTCCGCGCCACCACTGCCGGTCGGCCCGACCACCGCAAGATTCACGCCCGCCGCGACAGGGCCGTCCAGTGTCTGCGTCGACCCGTTCACGTACGTGACGCTCACCCTGAACCTACGTGGCTGGTCAACCACCAGCGGCTGAGGGCCGACCTCCGAGCCGTTCAACAACCCGCTGTCACGGAGCGCCGCCACCGACGCGTTGGCTGTGAGCCTCACCGAGAGCCCCGCGATTTCCGTGCTGGACACCCCCGAGAGGGTCACCACGTCGCTCGCCCGGTACGGCCCGAGCGTATGCCCGTGTTCCGGACTCGTCTCCGTGTACCGCGCTGTCACTCCGGCGTCCCAGTCGGCGGTCAGGTCCGCACCCGAGGCCAGCTCGTATGTGGGCGGTGTCGCCCCGAGGGCGCTCTCGTCCAGGAGCTGCACCTGATCGCTGGTCATCCCGAACAGCACGTCCTCGTAGGTGATGGGCTCACCATCATCGGAGAGGTTGTCGATGAGACTCGCCGCCTCTGTATAGGCCGCTCCCTCCGGGTCGGTCACCCCCGCTGCCAGCAGGAACGCCTCGATGTCGCTCACGCCAGCCACACTCGGGTTAAGACCGAGATCAGACGCTGTTTCCATCTCGGCGTGGACCGCTGGTATCGCGTTGCGCAACGTGCTGTTCCCGCCGGACTCTTCGTACATGATGTCTTTCAGTGTCCCGTCGAGGACTCCCTCACCCCACAGCGTCTCTGTTGCATCCCGGAACTGCTGGATGTTGTTGATAAACGTCACTATCGTCTCGTTCCATGCACTCGGCGAGGCCCCATTCGAGGGATCGGCCCCGCCGTAGAGCCGGCCCAGCGTCTTCTGCTGGCTGTCGCTCAGGTCCGCGTTGGCCAGCCGGTTCAGCCACCACGTCGGCGGGTGCTCATCTTCAATCTGCGCGTGACTTGCCCGCTCGTTCAGCACCGGGAGCGTGGCGGCCGTGTACGGCTCGCCCACCAGTGCCCCCGCCCCCGCCGCATACGCCGGGGAGGACGCCGCGACGATATCGCTGCTGTTCACCGATACGGTGCCGACCACCTCGTTGATCGCCTCGAACGCCGGGAGTGCTCGCTCCGCCCGCACGCCGGTCAGGTTGACCATCGCCGCCTGCTCCGCGGGTGGTGCAGCACTGAAGTTCTCGAGCAGTGCTGTTGCGTTCTGTGACTGATTAAACGACGCGCTCGCATACTGCTCGCGCAGTGTCTCCAGTCCGCTCACCGCGGCCCCTACCTGCGCCGAGGTCAGATTCGCCCCCTCGACGGTCTCCGCGACGTACCGTGTCACCGCCTGGGCCGGCGCTGCACGCAGCGACACGTTCTGGAGGGTCGTGTCGACCGTCCCCGGCAAACTCGTCTTCCGTGGCCGCAGGCTGAACGCCCCCTCCGTACGGTCTGTCTGGACCGACTCGCCGACCTGTGCCGTCTCTTCGAGTGCCAGCGACGGCTCCCGGTACGGGTCCACGATGGTCAGGTCTCGTATCACGTCGGTCTCGACCCCGGGCAACTCTGACGTGTTCGCCCTGAGCACCAGTGACTCTCGCAGTGCGTACGGATCGATGCGGAAGCTATCGGTCACCGTCTCCTCTGTCACGGTTATCTCTGCACACTCACACGGCTGGAGGCTCCCGTTCCCATCCCGAGTGTGCAGGCTGAGCAGGCCCTCCTCGGCAACCTGGGTTGTCTCCCCGTTCGACGTGTTCACTCTCACGGTCGCTCTGTAGGTGGTATCGAACACGTAGTCGGGCAGCCAGACGTTCCCCGACTCCCATATCTCCACCTGACTCGGGGACGAACTCGCGCCTGCCCGTGCAGGTGAGACCCGCTCGCGCTCACCTCCCGCGGTGGTGGCACTGCCGAACGTCGCCGGTTCGACCAACTGACTCGTGTTCTCGGTCTCGACGGTCAGTGTCACGTTCTCCGCCCCGGGCGGGGACCCCCCGGCCGCGAACTCGAAGGCCCGGTAGGCGGTGTCCACGCTGATCCGGTCGACGAAGGTGGTCGTCGCGTCGATGTAGGTCACGTTGAACGCCGGACGCGTGACCACCTCCTGCCACGTGTTCTCGGGGAGAGCCCCCACGTCCTCCGGCCCGGCACCGACGGCGACCAGATTCAGGCTCCCGCTGGTGCTGTCGCCGTCGCTCCGGCGGTCGTCGGCCACCCGCACCGTGAAATTCTGTCTCCCGGGTGTGACCGCCAGCGAGTCGACCGCCTCACCGTTGACCGTCCCCCGGTATGTGTTGACCCGGAGGTCGGCATACTCGGCGGTCTCCTGCCAGTCATCGTCCGCTCCGCTGGAGCCGAACCGGTATCGCACGCGGTTGCTCGTCTGGTTCTGGTACGCCGCGACCCGCCAGTCACCGACCTCGACGGTGGTGGCGTTGTCGGCACTGGTCGGGAGACTCCCCCGCTCCAGCACGAACACCAGGTCCTGGACCCCGGTTGCGTTCTCGGCGAGCACGGTCTCGTCGCCGAACTCGTAGGAGTCGGTTGTCCCGAGGCGGACGAGCACCCCGGTGGTGGTGCGGTTGGCGACCGGTTCCAGCGACGCGATGGACCCGCCAATCGTCCGGTGGGCGAGCGAGGACAGCAGGTCCTGTGTCTTGACGACCTGCTCGTCGGTGAACGGGTACGGGTCGAACAACACCTCGACAGTCGTGTAGTTGAGCGGCGGCGGGTCGGCACCGCTGTCGGAGGGAGTGAACGTCGGCTCGTAGGACTGGTTGAGCGTGTCCCTGGACTCGATGAACACCAGCGAGAGCGTGTCCCTGACGATATCGGTGTCGGTCCGGTCGACCTGCTGGGTGGTGACGCCGTCACTACCGGTGGGCGCGAGCACCATGCTGGCGGCGACGAGCACGACGAGCGCCGCCAGCACCAGCGCCATCGCCAGCATCACGTTCCCGCGGTCGCGACTGCCGACGGCGGGGTCTGTCCCGCCCGACCGCCCCACAGTGGCCGCGTCGGTGTCGTCCGACTGCCCCATACCCTCTATGGTGTCTGTTCTGCCCGCATCTGAATAATCTGTTGGTTGGTCGCTCATTGTCTCCTGTCGTGTAATCTGACCGGGAAGCGTGTCTCGGCCGGTGAACTCGCGTGTGTGTCGGGCGGTGATTGCGCGGCAGGTCTGGTGGGTGTGGCACCGCGCTCGGGTATAAATCTCCGGTCGGAGCGGTACGGATCGTATCCCAGACGGGGCCTGGGGGTCACGGGTATGCCGGTCAGCGGTTACGCAACGTTTTTTATCTGGCCCCCGACTCACAGGAACATGTGCGCCGTCGCGGTACTGGCGAACGTGACGACCCCCGAGGAGACTGTCGTCCCGAAGCCTCCGTTCCTTCCGGAGTGGGTACCCGTCTGGATCCTCGAACTCGCGGGCGCGGTGCTGGTGGTCGCGCTGGCGTGGCTTGCGGCCCGACTGGCGACGCGTGTGTTCAGCCGCCCCATCGCGCAGTACGTCGACCGACGGAGTCTGGGTCGCGTCGCTCTGGGCTCGATCCGCGCCGCCATCTACGTGCTCGGGTTGCTGACGCTGCTCCGCATCTACGGGCTCGACCTGAGTAGCATCGCACTCTCGGTGACGGTCTTCTCGGCGGTGGTCGGTGTCATCCTCGCCCCTATCGTCGGGAGTTTCATCAGCGGTGTCTTTCTCCTCGCCGACCAGCCCTACGAGATCGGCGACATGATAGAGTTCCCGGAGCAGGAGACGCGCGGGTACGTCGAGGACATCACGCTCCGGTACACGAAGGTGTTCACGCTCGACAACACGTTCCTGGTGATTCCGAACGGTGAGATGCGCTCGCGGGACGTCGTCAACCACTCGGCGGAGGACACACGGGTTCGACTCTCGCTCGAGGTGATGGTAACGTACGAGAGCGATATCGCCGAGGCGCGAACGCGCATGGAGGAGAGTGCCCGTGGCGTGGAGGGGGTGATAACCGGGGGACCGAGTATCCGCATCGGGGCCGCCCGGTACCCGGCGGGTCCGCAGTGTCTCATCGCGAGTTTCGCCGACAGCGGGATACTGCTGCGGATGCGGTACTGGGCCAGTGAACCGTACCGCATTCAGACACTCAGTTCACAGGTCCGGACGCGCGTCTGGGAGGCGTTCGAGGACGACACTGTCGAGATTGCGTACCCGCACTCACAGCTGATGTTCGACGAGACGAGCGGCGAACTCCAGGTCTCCATGGACGACGGACCCGGGAGCCTCGGTGGGGAACGGACATCCGTCGACGGACAGCAATCGGGGGCAAACGCCGTGACCCGGTCGACGAGCACAGACGGCGAGGACGACGACACCGACTGACGCCGATACGCGGTGTCGACGGCCGTCCGGAACGTAGCCTCCGGGAACAGCAAGCGGCGGGTCGAACGCTCACCGGAAGCGCCCGGGAGGGTTCGTGCTGACGGACGAAAGTTCGTGGAATGTTCGCCCGACAGTCACCCGCCGCCCTCGTCCATCCCCTCCTTGAACCCCTGGGCAGTGCGGCGCAACAACAGATAGATAAAGAAAATGAACACCAGAATGAGCGCGAGGACGCTTCCAACTATGAACGTGGTACTCATGCTGCCTGATTCGACTGGAGGTACAAAAGAGGTTTCGACACGGCAGGTCACTGCTCCTGTGACTCGGGAACGAGCGGGTCAGGAACGACCGAGGAGCGGAGAAAGCCACCGACCCGCCTGGTGGCGCCGGCGACACCTCGCACGAGGTCCACAGTCGTCGTCACGGCGGCCCGGGGGCCGTACCGGAGGGTGTGTCTCGTCGGTTCGTCGATGGCACTGACCTCGTCGACGTGGAGTTCGTAGTGGTCGAGGTACGTCCGGACGTGGAACTCGCCGCCACCATCGAGCACACGCCGGTAGTCGGCCCACTGGCCGCGCACCGTCCCGACGTGACGCCGGTAGTCGGCCTCGGTCGGTCGCTCGACGGCGTCCTTTGCGACAGTCACCTCCCGCTCTGTGCGTGCCGCGAGTTCGACCGCGCGCCACGGCGAGTGTGCCCTCCCACAGGCACACGGCCCGTCGAGGTAGTCCGTCTCCCGGCTACAGTCCCGGCACTCCGCGAAACAGGACCAGTCGTGTGTGGTTCCACACTCCGTACAGGCAACCTGGAGCAGATGCATCGGTGCCCCGCACTCGCCACACTCGCGCCCTTGCGGTTCACCTGACATAACTGCGTGTAGATGCCTGTCGCTGATAATCCTGTTGGGCGCTCTCTGAACCCGTCTCGCCGGAGAGACGACGGTCGGTCCACCAGACGGCGACGACCAGCACGTCGGACCGCCATCGGCGGACAGGTGGCTCTGCCCTGTTCCCGCGTACCATGATAATAAACCACATACAAGGGACAGATATATAAATTTCCGGTCGTTCGTAACGTATGCACATGTCCAACACAGAGGGTACGTCGGAATCCCCGGCGGATCGAGTTCTTCCAGGGCACACTGGAAGATAGCTCCGAGATAACGGACGCACGAGTTTTCGACACCACACTGCGCGACGGCGAGCAGACCCCCAGAACCTCATTCTCGTACGAGGACAAGCGCGAGATAGCGGCGCGTCTGGACGCGATGGGGACCCACGTCGTGGAGGCAGGGTTCCCGGTCAACAGCGACGCCGAGTTCGAGGCGGTGCGCGACATCGCCGACTCGACGTCGGCGACGGTCTGTGGCCTGGCGCGTGTGGTCGAGAACGATATCGAGGCGGCACTGGACAGCGGCGTCGACATGGTCCACGTGTTCGTCTCGACCAGTGATGTACAGTTAGAGAACTCCATGCACGCGACCCGCGAGGAGGCCCGCAAACGGGCGGTCGAGTCCATCGAGCGGGTGACAGAGGCCGGTGTCGAGTGCATGTTCTCGCCGATGGATGCAACCCGCACGGAGGAGTCGTTCCTCGTCGACATCGTCGAGTCGGCAGTCGACGCGGGTGCAGACTGGGTGAACGTCCCCGACACGTGTGGTGTGGCGACGCCGACCCGGTTCGGAGACCTGGTCTCGACAGTCGTCGAGGCCGCCGGTGACGCGCGTGTCGACGTCCACACCCACGACGACTTCGGGATGGCGACGGCGAACGCGCTGGCGGGCTACGAGGCGGGCGCGACACAGGCACAGGTGTCGGTGAACGGTATCGGCGAGCGCGCCGGTAACGCCGCCTACGAGGAGGTGGTGATGGCGCTTGAGTCGGTGTACGGCGTCGACACGGGCGTCGACACAACCCACATCGCGGAGCTGTCGCGGGTCATCGAGGGTCGCTCGGAGGTCCCGGTGCCGGCGAACAAGCCGGTCGTGGGTGAGAACGCCTTCTCCCACGAGAGCGGCATCCACGCCGCCGGTGTCATCGAGAACGCCGACACGTTCGAACCCGGTGTGATGACCCCCGCGATGGTGGGTGCCGAGCGCGAACTGGTGCTGGGCAAACACACCGGCACCCACTCGGTGCGCGAGCGACTCGACGAGGTCGGGTTCGACCCGACAGACGCCGAACTCCGCGAGGTGACACGCCGCGTGAAGGAGTTCGGTGCCGGCTCCGAGCGCGTCACCGTCGCCGTACTGGAGCGGTTCGCCCGTGAGGTGGGCGTCAGTCGCACCGACGGCGAACCCCGCGAGGAGGTCCACGCGTAGCGATGCCGGCCCGCGCGCACCACGCCCACCGCCGACCGGTGGGCGTGCCCACAGTCCCACCCGAGTCGACGCCGGTTCCCCCGACGACGGGAGCGTCCTCGACAGTCGCGAGGAGTGAACCGGCCGCCTCGACAGCCGGCAGGTCGGGGTCCTGCAGGTCCGCCTCGGCGGTCACGGGCGCGCGGCCACACAACGTTTATTACACTCGGGGGTATGAGACACAGGTAGATGAGACACAGCGCTGGCACCACAGACGGGCGCGCTGCCAGCGACATCATTGTAGGGGCTCGTTAGCCCCCACTATTACTCACCCCCAGTCCGGCCGGTATCGCTTCTCGAACACCCAGCGACAAATGCATTCATGAGCAAGCGAACACCAGTTGCGCGGACAGAACAGGACGACGGCGACGGCCCGTCGGAACAACCAGACAGCGAGACAGCCGACCCGCCGGCGGAGTCCGGCGTCGAGACCGGTGCGGAGGCGGTCGTCGCGGGCCTGGAGAACGCGGGTGTGGAGTACCTGTTCGGCGTCACGGGCGGCGCAATCATGCCCGTCTACGACGCGCTGTACGAGCACGACGAGCTTACCCACATCACGATGGCCCACGAACAGGGTGCGGCCCACGCGGCGGACGCCTACGGTATCGTCTCGGGACGACCCGGCGTCTGCATGGCGACCTCCGGGCCGGGTGCGACGAACCTGGTGACGGGTATCGCCGACGCCAGCATGGACTCGGACCCGCTGGTCGCGCTCACGGGACAGGTCCCGACCGACTTCGTCGGCAACGACGCGTTCCAGGAGACCGACACGATCGGTGTCACTCAGCCGATTACGAAGTACAACATCTTCGCCGACGACGAGGCGACGGTCGGCACCGACATCGGGACGGCGTGGGCGCTGGCAAACGAGGGTCGACAGGGTCCGACGCTGGTGGACCTGCCGAAGGACATCACCCAGGCAGAGACCGACCAGCAACCCGCGGAGCCGTCGACACCGGACACCTACGACCCGCCGACGGCAGCCGAGGCGGTGATGGTCGAGGCCGCAGCCGAGGCGCTCGCCGGCGCCGAGCGACCGCTCGTCCTCGCGGGTGGCGGCGTCATAAAGGGCGAGGCGACGGAGGAGCTGGCGACAGTGACGCGGGAGTTCGAGATTCCGGTGGTCACGACGATGCCGGGTACCGGTGCGTTCCCGCAGACAGACCCACTCTCTCAGGGTATCGCCGGGATGCACGGCACCGGGTACGCGAACATGGCTATCTCGAACTGTGACGTGATGCTCGCGGTGGGCACCCGGTTCGACGACCGCCTGACCGGCGACATCGAGACGTTCGCACCCGACGCGGAGATCATCCACATCGACATCGACCCGGCGGAGATCAGCAAGAACGTCGAGGCCGACTACCCGCTCGTTGGTGACGCGGAGGTCGTTCTGGAGCAGTTACTGCGGGCGATGCCCGGTCGGCCCGCCGCCGAGGCCTGGCGCGAGCAGTGCCGGACCTGGAAGGAGGAGTACCCGCTCGACTACGAGGCACCGGCGGACGAACCGCTCAAACCGCAGTACATCGTCGAGCGGTTCGACGAGGTGACACCCGCGGACACCATCGTCGCGGCAGGTGTCGGACAGCACCAGATGTGGGCCTGGCAGTACTGGACGTTCACCGAGCCACGGACCTGGGTGACCTCCCACGGTCTCGGGACGATGGGCTACGCGGTGCCGGCGGCGATCGGCGCGAAACTCGCCGCACCCGACAGAGAGGTCGTCGCGTTCGACGGTGACGGCTCGTTCCTGATGACCGCACAGGAGCTGACCGTCGCGGCACGGGAGGGACTCGATCTCACCATCGTCGTGCTGAACAACGAGGCCGTCGGGATGGTCCGCCAGTGGCAGGACGGGTTCTACGGCGGCCGGCACATGGCCTCGGAGTACCCGTGGGTGCCCCAGTTCGACATGGTCGCCGAGGCCTTCGGCGCGAAGGGGCTGCGGGTGGAGAGCTACGACGAGCTCGATGAGACGATTCAGGAGGCCCGGGAGTACGACGGACCGGCGGTGATCGACGCGGCAATCGACCCGACAGAGGACGTCTACCCGATGGTTCCGAGCGGGGGGGACAACGCCCGCTTTGCACTGAACGCGGACCAGCTGGAGGGGCTGTGATGAGCCACGGTGAACTCCCGGGACCGGACCCCGGGGAGCGGCAACAGCCGGAGGGGCGGCGCAACAGTCAGGGTATCCGCATCGACCCCGAGGCCGAGGCCGAACACCCGCCCGAACGGGCGGTGCTGTCGGCGCTGGTCACCCACGAACCGGGTGTCCTCGCCGAGATATCCGGCCTGTTCAGCCGCCGGCAGTTCAATATCGAGTCGCTGACGGTCGGTCCCACCGTCGACGACAGCCTCGCACGAATGACAATCGTCATCGAGGAGCCACGACCGGGGATCGACCAGGCCAAAAAACAGCTGGAGAAGCGCATCCCCGTTATCTCGGTGCGGGAACTCGACGGTGACGCGGTCCAGCGCGAGCTCGTCATCGTGAAGGTGAACGGTGACAACCCGGACCAGGTGAACGCCATCACCGACATGTACGACGGGGAGACGCTGGACGCGGGGCCGCGGACGATCACCGTCGAGATGACCGGCAATCAGCAGAAGATAGACGACGCCATCGACGCCTACCGGCAGTTCGGTATCCGCGAACTCGTCCGGACGGGGTACGCGGCGCTGGCACGCGGCGAGGCACCGACCGCACAGGTCAGCGAGCCCAACCAGGCCCCGACGGAGGCACAGGTCGCCACCGAGGAGGTGACCGATGACTGAGCACACCGACCCGGACGGGTTCGACACGACGGTGTACGACGACGACGACGCCGACCCGTCGATGCTCGACGGGACGACGGTGGCTGTGCTTGGCTACGGGAGTCAGGGTCACGCTCACGCCCAGAATCTCGCCGACAGCGGTGTGGACGTGGTCGTCGGCCTGCGCGAGGGGTCGACCTCCCGGGCGGAGGCGTCGGCTGACGGCCTGCGGGTAGCCACACCACGGGACGCCGCCGCGGAGGGGGAGATTGTGACGATGCTGATTCCGGATACCGTCCAGCCCGCAGTCTACGAGCAGATCGAACCGGTGCTGGAGGCGGGCGACACGCTCCAGTTCGCCCACGGGTTCAACATCCACTACGGCCAGATCGAGCCACCCGAGTCGGTGGACGTGACGATGGTCGCGCCGAAGGCACCCGGACATCTGGTCCGGCGGACCTACAAGCGCGGCGAGGGGACCCCCGGACTGCTCGCGGTCTACCGGGACGCGACCGGTCGGGCACACGCCGAGGGGCTCGCCTACGCGCGGGCCATCGGCTGCACGCGGGCCGGTGTCATCGAGACGACGTTCCGCGAGGAGACAGAGACCGACCTGTTCGGCGAGCAGGCGGTGCTGTGTGGCGGTGTGACCGAACTCGTGAAGGCCGGCTTCGAGACGCTCGTCGAGGCGGGCTACGCGCCGGAGATGGCCTACTTCGAGTGTCTGAACGAGCTCAAACTCATCGTCGACCTGATGTACGAGGGTGGACACACGGAGATGTGGAACTCCGTCTCCGACACCGCCGAGTACGGCGGTCTGACCCGCGGGAGCGAGGTTGTCGACCGCGAGGGGATGACAGAGATTCTCGAGGCTGTCCAGAACGGTGAGTTTGCCCGCGAGTGGATCACCGAGAACCAGGCGAACCGACCGGCCTACCGCCAGTACCGCGAGGTCGAGCAGACACACCAGATAGAGCAGGTCGGCGACCAGCTCCGCGAGCTGTTCGCGTGGGACGAGTCCGACCCGGAGGAGTCGTGACCTGGAACCCCGAACCGACGGCCCGGACCAGCACGACACTGTCACCGGGGCAACGCAGACGGGCGAG
>CAZFMN010000087.1:0-1621 GCA_964520075.1 uncultured Halobacteriales archaeon
CAATACTACTGATTGTGGTTGATCATTACCGAATCCTACTGAAAATCAGAACGGTCGCCCCAGAAGTCGTAGTCGAAGTCGTCGTCGATTCCTCGCAGGGACTGTGCGGTCTCGACGAGGTCCGACAGCGTGAGCAGACCGTAACCGAGCACACCCCAGCCGGTGCTGTCCTCGCCGTCGTGTCGCAGGTAGGTCTGCCGGACCGACGGCGGGAGGGTGACACCGAGCTCCGTCTCGGCGGCCTCGATCTCCGCTGTCGTCGCCGGCGACCGGAGCGTCGACGTACACCCGGGTGCGTTTGCCTCGAGCCAGTTCTCCAAGCGGCGCCAGCGCTCCTCCATAGCTCACGTTCAGACTGTCGTCACAAAAGTGTTCAGCCGACCGGGGTCGGGACAGACGGTTCGACCCGTGCTGGGGACCCGGGGCGGAGTTGGGCGCAGGCGCTCTGGTGGGAGACGCGTCACTCGCCGGAGCTTCGCTCCCGGTCGTACCACTCGGCGAAGCGCGCGAGCGCACGCCCCCGGTGGGAGACGGCGTTTTTCTCGTCGGTGTCCATCTCGGCGAAGGTCTGCCCGTCGTACTCGAAGATCGGGTCGTAGCCGAACCCACCCTCGCCGCGGGGTGCGACGACGGTGCCCGGGACGACACCCTCGAACAGTCTGACCGGGAGCCCCTCGTCTGCGACCTGTTCGTCGGTCGTGGCACCGGCGCGCTCGTCGACACCGAGGTCCTGACCGCGGCGCTCGGTGTCGACGGGCTCCGGCGTCGCCTCGAAGCGCTCGCCGTCACAGTAGGCGACCACCCCGCGGAACGCCCCGCTCCGGTCGTCCTCGCGGCGGGCGAGCTCCCAGACCCGCTCGATACCCAGGGTGTCCTCGACGTACGACGAGTACGGCCCCGGGAACCCGTCGAAGGCGTCGATGGTCAGCCCGGAGTCGTCGACGATGACCGCCTCGCCGGTGTGCCGGTAGGCGGCCCGCGCACCCTGTGCCGCGACTGCGGCGAGACTCTCGGCCTGCAGTTCGGGGTAGTCGAAGGCCACCTGCTCGACCGGCGCGTCGAGATACTGCCGGGCCTCGCGGACCTTCCCCGGGTTCGTCGTGACGAACGTAATCATACATATTCGAGGGCCGGCCAGTCAAAGTAGCCATCGGTTCGGCCGCTCGACGGTGCCAGCTCCCAGCACCTGAGGCTGTACAGGGGCCAATTGCATTCACGGGACTTATACATGTCCAGAAGAACCTCAGGGCATGACTCGGCTCTCCAGACGGGACCTGCTCGCAGGGACCGGCACAGTAGTGCTCGCGGGCGTCGCCGGATGCCTCGACGGAGGCGACGACAGCGAGGACGACCCCCAGGCGGAGGACTGGCGGGACGACCTCGACCTCCCGGGGTCGCTCGTCTCCGCGCTCGCGTACGTCTACCAGCACGGCGACAGCCTGGTGCTCGGTGCGGGTGAGTTGGTCGGCGGTGAGGGAAACGGGCTCGCTGGTCCGTTCGGCGACAGTCTGGCGTCGGCGTCTGTCGACGCGTATCTCCAGTACGGGTCCGACGCGGTAGACGATGCCCCGGCAGTCCGCGTCTGGGTCGGTGAGTTCGAACTCGACCCGGCACTCGATAC
>CAZFMN010000087.1:1721-12258 GCA_964520075.1 uncultured Halobacteriales archaeon
CCCCGGCAGTCCGCGTCTGGGTCGGTGAGTTCGAACTCGACCCGGCACTCGATACGACCGACCGCAGCGGGTTCGCCGTCCACGAACTCCAGCGCTCCTCCGACGAGGGGGAGGGGGACACGACCGGAAGTTTCCCCGGCGGCGAGGTGGCAGTTGCGACGGACGGTGAGGTGCTGGTCGCCGGCAAACGCGACCAGGTGACCGCGACGCTCGACAGCCACGAGGCGGGTGAGGAGCCGTACCTGGCGGCGAACAACAGGTTCCGCGCCGTTCTGGACGAACTGGCGGTCGCCGACGGTGTTGTGGTCACAAACGACGCAGAGGCGCTGTTCGAGACAGAGGATGTCGACCTCGAATCGCTGCCGACACCACTTGGGTACGCGGTCGAGGAGAGCCAGGACACCACACAGTGGCAACTCGCCGCGGGAACCACAGACGAGAGTGTCGCCGAGGAGCTACGGAGAGTCAGCAGCAGTTTCATCGGTATCGAGCAAGAGGCGTTCGACTACCGGGTTACCGACGAACTCCTCATCGTCGAGGCGGCACAGACGACCAACTTGCCGGACGAGACTCCCACCTCGCTGGGCGTACCGGAGTTCGAGACCTACAGCGAGGAGACCGGTGAGATACTGCTGCGGTTCGACCGTGGCGAACCGATACCGGTCGAGAACCTCACAGTCGAGATCGAGGGTGAGCCGTACGAGGGTGACTGGGCACGCGGGGCCGAGACAGTCGGCGCGGGGTCACGGATTGCTATCGACGCTGACGCCGTCGAACCGGGTGACAGCCTGGGTATCAGCTTCGAGACCGAGCAGGGAGCTAGTGCGAGCACAACCGATAGCGGTTTCCTCAGAACCCTCCCGTTCGAGTTCAGTTACGACCCGGAGGTGGGGACTGCGACACTCACGTACGTGGACGGACCGCCGCTACCTGGCGAGCGCACCGACCTCCGGACCGGTGAGAACCCACTCGAGGCCGGTGAACAGGTTCGCGCGCTTTCCGACGGACTCAGGAAAGGTGAGACACTCACCCTCGAATCGGTCGACCTCGGAACCGGACTGCTGGTGGCGTACGAACGGACCGACGGCGAGACTATCCCTATCACCGGACACATCGCTCGCCCGCCGGGTCAGTTCTCGCTGAAGAACGAGTCCGGTCAACTCGTCGTCACCCGATTCAGTCGCCGCGGTGGCGAGGGCGGGACCACGGGTGGGGAGTCCGACGGCTCCGGCGCAGGCGCCAGACAGCCACCCGAACAGGAACCGCTGCCAGCGGAGCACTACGAGGTGCGTATCGACGGGAAACCGACCGAGACGCAGTGGACCGACGAGGGTGAGACAATCGACCCCGGTGACACGCTCACCGCCGGAGCCGTTCAACCCGGTTCGGTGGCGAGTGTCGTCTGGGTCGGTGAGACGACCGAGTTCGAACTCGACAGCCGCCGGATGCCACCCAGCCTCAGAATCGCGCTCAGCTACGACGAGACCGAACAGCGGTTGCGACTGGTCCACGACGGCGGTGAATCGGTCGACGCGGATGCGCTGTCCGTTGTCGTCGACATCGCCAGCTCCGAACAACAGCGCGTTCGCTCGTGGGACGGCGACACCGTCTCACCGGGTGACGAACTCACTATCGAGAACGTCGGACAGCAGGAGATTGTCGTTGTTCAGTTCCAAGGCGAGACGATTTTCGAGCCGGTTGTCGCCGGTGAACTCGCGGGGACGGACGAGATTGTCCTCGGGGGTGACTGACCTGAGTAACGGGTCTCAGTCGACGATTACCTCGACGGGTTCCTCGTCGTCGTCGGTCTCGCCGTCCTCGTCCTCGCCGGCCTGTTCGAGGAAGAACAGCCCGCCGACCACCGCGAGCACCACCCACGAGCGCCAGTTGGCCAGGTTCAGGGTGTAGCCGATGCCGAACGGTTTCTTCACGAGCATCTGTTCACCCGGCTGCCAGTACGAGGACAGCAGACGCCTGAGACTGGGTTTCTCGAAGTTGTACGGGATACCGAGCAGTTCACCGGATGTCGGCTGGTCTGGCATATCTCGAGGTACGCCCGCCGGGATTATGACCGTTTCCCTCCACTCACCAACCAGACTGTCGGCGACCGGTGGCCGAGACAGTCAGGGCCGGGAGCGCCCCGCGGCGACCTGCCGGTAGCGTCGACCGGTCGCGGTGTCGGCTGCGAGCACCTCGCGGATGCGCTCGTGGAGCCACGCCCCGCCGTCGTGGGGCGGGTCCGCGGCATCTGCTTCCGCCCGGCAGAACTCGGCGGGCAGATACCGCTCGTGGACCGGGAGCCGCTCGCGGAGCGGGACACCGGCCTCCTCGGCGATATCGTGCAGTTCCGCCAGCGCGGGCCAGGCGAACTCCGGGTTGATGTGGTCGTCGGTGACCGGTGACACCCCGCCGAGGTCGTCGACACCGCAGTCGAGCAGGTCCCGGGTGGGTGCGAGGTTGGGCGGCACCTGAACCGACACCTCGGGCGGGAGTGCGACCCGTGCCATCGCCACCGTCCGCCGGAGCGTGGCCAGGTCGGGTGACCCGCCCTGCCAGCGCTCGTTCTCGACGACCGGTTGGACGATGACCTCCTGGACGTGGTCGTAGCGCCGGTGCAGCGCCCGGATAGCGAGCAGACTCTCGGCCCGGTCGCGCGGTGTCTCACCGATGCCGACGAGGATACCCGTGGTGAACGGCACACCGAGTTCGCCGGCCACCTGGATGGTGCGGAGCCGCTGTGGCGGTGACTTCACGCGCGGGCCGCTGTGGGCGGCCACGTCGGCGGTGGTCTCCAGCATCACGCCCATGCTCGCGTTGACCGGGGCGACCGCGGCCATCTGCTCGCGGGTCTGGTCACCGGGGTTGGCGTGGGGCATCAGCCCCTCCTCGAGCGCGACCGCACAGACCTCGCGCAGGTACCCGTGGATGGAGTCGTACCCCCAGTCCGCGAGCTGGTCGTGTATCGCCGTGTACCGGTCGTCGGGGTCGTCCCCGAAGGTGAAGAGTGCCTCCGTACAGCCCGCCTCGACACCGGTCCTGACGATATCACGCACCTCGTCGGGCGAGAGCAGACTCGCCTCGCCCGGCGGGTCGAAGTACGTGCAGTAGGTGCAGGTGTACCGGCAGGCGGTCGTCAGCGGGACGAACACGTTGCGGGCGAACGTGAGCGCCCCCGCCGGTTCGACGTCCGCGGGTCCAACCCCGAGCAACTGCTCGACGGCTGCCGGTGCAATCTCGACGTGACCGCCACCCTCGATTGGGTGGGTGGTCGGTCCGTCGGGACCGGCCGGGCTGTCTCTCCCCGGGCGGTTCCCCGGCCGCTCGTCTGGTCCGGCAGGACCCGCCGGGTCCAGCCCCCGGGGGTCGGCGTCGACGACACGGGCCGGTGGGCCGTGGTCGTCGGGGAGACAGGTCGACAGCCTGCCGGCTGGCCTCACCGGGTCGTCGTCGTCGGCTCTGGTCCCGTCGTGACTCACAGGGGGTATCTCCGGGTTCGGCAGGCAAATGGCTCACGGAAGCGGGGAACCAACACGCTGAACAGGGCCGGGGTCGAAGCTGTGAGTCGATGCTCCACAGGAGCGCGGACTGGCTGGCGGGCCAGGACAGACTGCCCGAGAGTGTCCGGGCTGTACTGGGGTACTACGGCGACACCGGCGTGTTCGACTACCGGAGTCTCCTGCTCAAACGGCGCGTCGACAGCGTCGTCGGCGGGATGCTCGACCGGCTGTTCGCCGAACTCGACCGGGCGCTCGCCGACGAACTCGGACACGACGGAATCAGCCTGTCCTACGACACGAAACTCGTGTTGCCCGCGAAGCTGACACTCGGCCAGCTCTACCGACAGCTCGAACCCGCAGACCACCTCCGCGCCGAGGAACTGACCCGGCTCGCCGTCGAGGCGCTCATCGACGGCGACATGCGCGACGCGATAAACGACGAGGAGTTCGATGACTTCGAGGTGGATATCGACGTCGACAGTAACGAGCGCAGGCAGATCGCCGAGGTCGCACAGGCACACATGCAGCGCCGGGTCGAGAAACAGCTGGCGGCGTACTCGGAGCCGGTCAGGGACACCTACGAGTGGGCGGTCAGGGTCTCGAACGCACACCAGGAGCGCGACCGGGGGTTCCGTGAGCTGATGGCGGCCGTCCAGCGGGGCGTGGCCACGCGCGAGCGGCTCGCGGCCGAGTACCGCGACCTGCCGTTCGAGGACCCGCCCGGGCTGTTCACCGAGACCGAGCGGTCCCTTCCCTACATCAGGACACAGTACGACCGCGTGGGGGTGCTGTACGACGCGATGCTCGAGATGTACCGCGAGGCGGGGCTGGCTGTCGAGCGGCCGTTCCGGCGGTCAATCGTGCTCGCAATCATCGGGGCACAGGTCTGGCTCGACGATATCGACGACTTCGAGGCGGATCTCCGGTCGGGACAGCTGACACCGGCCACCGCGGAGTACCTGCTCGCCGGGGCGGACGACGACCCCCAGGCGGCGGTCGTCGACACCGGTCGCCGGTATCTCGACCGGGCACAGGCGGCGGCGACGGCGGCTGACTCGGCATTGACCGGCATCGCAATCGAGTACATACGCCTGTCGGGCGAGCCGGGGTCGCTCCCGCCCGGCATCGAGATCAGAGACGACTCAGTGCCGGGAACCGACACCACGACCGGGACAGCGGGGAGACAGCCCGCGGAGGACAGCGGATGATCTCGCCCGGCAGACTCCTCGGGCGGGTCGCCTCGTACGCGAACCTGGCCGCCATCGCCGGCCGAACGCTCCTCGGGATGGACACCAACCCGGTCCCGGCCGACTGGACACACATCTCGAAGGTCGACCCGGAGGGGGAGAAACAGCTCCCGCTCGCGTTCCCGCTGTACCTCGGTGAGACCAGCGCGGTGTCGGTCGGCGGCTCCAGCGACGTGACCGCCGAGAACACCGAGGAGACGATGCGGCTGGTCGCGGCCACGGGGGTTCCGACACTGCACGAGCCCAGCGGGGCCGGCCACGTCACCGAACAGACCCGGGACAGCGCCGACGTGCTCGCTATCCCGGAGGTGCTCAACGGTGACACCGAGGCGCTTGTTGGCACCCTCGGGCGGGGGCTCGACTACGTCCGCGGGGAACTCGGGCCGGGACTCGTCGCGGACCGTCTCGGTATCCCGGTCTCCGGCGACGGCTTCCTCGGCAGTCGGCTCGGGAACTTCGCCGCCGCCTACCTCATGCGCGAGGCCGCCTTCGAGGCCTACATCATAATGAACCCCGACAGCGCGGCTGCACGCGAGGCCGGTGTCACCGAGACCGAACTGCTCTCCCCGCAGACCGCCCGCGAGCGTGCCCTCGCCGCCGAGTACCACCTCGAGAGCGAGATCGTCTACCTGGAGTACTCGGGCACGTTCGGCGGTGAGGAGGCGGTCACGATGCTCGAGGAACTCGACGACGCGCTCACCGCACCGCGGCTCTGGTACGGCGGCGGTCTCGACAGCGCCGAGCGCGCCGGGTCGGTGCTCGATGCGGGTGCCGACGCCGTCGTGGTCGGTGATGTCCTCCACGATACCGCCGACACGGAGGCGGAACTCGTCGAGCGCGCCCGGACCGCGTTCGAGGAGCAGATAAACGACGACCAGACCACCGAAGGGTCTGTCGAGGTCTCGACCCCGGACGCGTCCGCCGACGGGACCGGGGGTTCGGCGGACGAGACAGCAACGGGGGCGTCGGGGGGTGTCCCCGGTCACGGACGGCTGGTCGAGTGGGTCGACGAGACGGTCGAGGTGGGTGAGACGAGCGCGGCGCGGTATCTGGCGACGGTTCCCGGAGTCGAGAGCCCGGCGGAGATGGCGACGCGCTATCTGGCCGCCGGTGTCGAGTTCGCGCTCGTAGTCGAGGCGCTCGCCGGGCGGCTGGACGACCCCGACGGGGACCGTATCGCCGGCGCGCTCGACGCGGACGACCGGCTCGCGGCGACGCGACTCGCGGACCTGCTCGAGGGGGAACCACTGGTGGGCCGACTCGCCGCGTCACTGCTCGCCGAGCGGTTCGACGCCGACATCGCCGACGCGTTCAACACCGAGCATCTGGGTGTCGAACTCCAGCCCCCGGGGTGACCGGACGTGCCCTGGTCGGTGCTCGTACTGTCGGCTGTGAGCCCACGGCACATTTCGGTACCACGGGATGCCGAATCGTTCCACGAAGTTACAGCCGACAGTATCAGGAGCCGAACAGCAGCTCACACAGGTCGTGCTGGACACGGTGGAGTCGCTCGCTCAGCGTCGACCTGCTTATCTCCAGTTCACTCGCAATCTCCCCCGCGGTGACCTCCTGTGGCACCCTGAAAAACCCCATCTCGTAGGCCGTCTCCAGCACGGACAGCTGCTGGTCCGAGAGCTTGCCCGAGATGGTCTGTCTGAGCTTGTCACTCCCCAGCGGGTAGCCGATCTGCTCTGTCTGTGTCGTCCCGATGAGCTCCAGCGACCCGTGTGCACCCTCGATCGCACCGGCGACCCGCTTCAGATGCTGCCAGTCACGGACAGATGCCACGACGCTGATGTGTGCGTTCTCCCCAATAATCTGGTGTGGGACAGCCCGGTTCTCGGTCAGCAGTGACAGCACCGAGCGCCCCGAGCGACTGCTCATCACCGCCAGGTGGTAGGTGTGCTCGCTCACCGCTGCCTGTGTCATGTGGGCGATCTCGGTGTTCTCCAGCTCGGTGGCGAGCTGCTCCTCCGAGAGCTCGGAACTGGTCCTGACCGTCAGAAATAGAAACTCCTCGTCGCCGGCAACCGGAAAAGCGTTATCGATCTCGACACTCTCGACGGCCTCCCCGGTCTCGAGTAGCTGCGACTGGATGCCCGACAGTCTGACCTGGAGCCTTACCCTGAGCATGTCCACACGTGTCTTGTGGATTAGAACGAGAACGAACATATGCGTTTCCCCGCCACTCTCCCGGGAGTTGAGGTGGGTCTCACGCACTGGCGCTGTTGTGTCGGTTCTCCACACTCGCGTCACCGCACGAGAGCGCCGACACGCTGTCGGATAGTGTTGGCTGACAGTACCGTCGCGGCCTCGCGGGTCGGCGGTGCGGACTGCACCCGCTCGCGAGCAGCTGTCGTCGGTCGCGCCCGGGGGGCAGGACCTCTGACATCCAACTGAACCGGCTCACGGCGCAGGGTGTCCGGACACTCGGGTTGGGCCCGTCGCGTGTGGTGAGTGTCCGGACCGGTCGGCTCAGGCCGGTTGCTCGGGTGTCGGAATCGGCTCCTCGATCCACTCGCTGTAGAACGTCTCGATGTCGGGTTCGAACTCGTGGATGAGAGGGTAGCCGGGCATCACGTTCGTCACCTCGAGCAACGTGTTACACCCCGGACAGAAGAACTCGCGGAGTTCCATGAAGTCCGGATGAGGGTGCATGTTCTCGGGGTACATCTCGAGGTACTCCTCCTCGGTGTCGCGGACGTTTATCAGTGCGTCGGCCTTCCAGTTCTGGTCGTGCTCACAGAACTCGTGTCCGCACTCGCACTGTATCACCATCTCGTCCTCGGACTTTGCGACAACGTAGAGATGGTCGGCGTAGGGGATGACGATGGGGTCGTCCCAGTCGACGCGCTCCTGCAGGATACCGCGGACCTTCTGGAAGCGGTCCGCGTCCTTGTAGTCGCTCATCATGTCGTGTAGCTGTGGCCAGTCCAGGTTGTCGTCGACCAGGTCCTCGATGTGCTCGCGTGGGTATGACTGTGGCATCTGTGATCACCTCGTTAGTCGTCGTCTGTTGCTCGCTTCGGGGTCGGTTCGCCGAACGACGCGTCCGGGCTCGAGAGGTCCGTTATCGACCGGTCCGAGCTCCAGGTGTACGGCACCGCCGGCTCGTCGTCGCGGCCGACACCCCACCAGGTCTTGTGACCCTCGGTCGGGTTGTTCCACTTTCGCTTGAGTCCCGTTGCGAACCGGTTCTCCAGCGACGTCTCGGCTTTCTCGCTGAGCTCGAACCCGAAGTCCGCGGGCAGATCCCAGAACTCCCTGTAGAACTCGGCGAACTGCTTGCTCATCCGCATGCTGCTCTCGTAGGTCTTTTTCACGTCGTCGATGAGGTCCCGCTCCTCCAGGATGCGGTCACGCTCGTCCTCGATCCACTCGGTGACCGGCTGTGCGTCCTCGACGCGCTCCTCGCGGCGCTGTTCGCGGAGCTCCCGGGTCGCCTCGAGGTCGAGTTCCCACTCGCCCTGGACCGCGGAGTTGTGTTTCGGGCCGTCGTCGACCTTGTCCACGACAACAGCGTAGGCCTGTTTCGCGTGCCGCGGGAGCACGTAGCCGTCGTGGATGTCCGAGAGCACGTCCTCGGGGTCGCGCTCCAGCGGGTCGCCCAGTCCGGAGCCACCGCGGAGGTAGTTCAGGTACAGGTCGTAGTCGTCGAACTGTTTCGGCGTGCTGATACCCTTTGGTTCGCGGGTGATCTCGCCGTCGATCTTCGACTCGAACTCCCCGCTCTCCGGGTCCAGGTCGTGCTGTGGGTACTCCTCGCCGTTCTCGAAGCGCTCTTTCAGGTCCGTGTCCTGGGCGTTGAGGATGTAGCCCGAGGCGGCGGGGTAGCCGCCGAACAGGCCGCCGTCGCTGGTCATGTACCCGTTGCCCATCTCGTACAGCAACCACCTGCTGACGTCTTTCACGGTCCGCAGTGACTCGAACCCGGCACCGCCGGCCCGTCGACCGGCCCCGCCGGTGTTCGGCTTGACCGCCCGACCGAGGAACGGGAGCGGTTCGGTCATCTCCCAGACCTCCGCATCGCCCATGTCGCCCTCGGGGTTCCAGATGGCCGCCGCGTGGGGTTCGCCGTCCTCGACGTAGCGGGCACCGACACCCTCACACGCCGACTCGAAGGAGTTGACCGCGTGGAGCTTGTCGAACTGGTCGATACCGCCGCCCTGCAGCCAGTTCGAGGTGTTCGCGTTGCCGGCGTTTATCTCCTCCCAGAACCCGCGTGCGTAGTAGCCACGCGAGAGGTGCTGCCACAGCGGTGCCCACGCCGACACCAGGAAGTGCCAGGCGTAGGCGTGAGCGGTCTCCGTGTTCTGGGTGTTCGCCCACGACCCCTCCGGCAGGTGGAAGTCACAGCTGTAGTAGGCGCCGTCGTTGACGTTGGCGTTCGGGATGACCGTCTGGGTGAGCATCACCCAGATGCCGCCCTGGATTGCGGCCGGTGTGCAGTTGTACGGGTGCCAGCCCCACTTGTTGGCCCCCTCGAAGGAGACCTGGAACGAGCCGTCCTCGCGGACGTGCAGCTCCGAGGGGGCGTGCATGAGGTGGTTCTCGTCGGCGTAGGTCCGGGTGAGGTTGTCCTGCCCCTCGTACAGCGCGTCGACGAACGAGGCGCCGCGGTAGGTGCCCGGGAGCATCGTCTTCTCGATGCGGTTCCGGAACCCGCGGCGGCCGTCCTCGATTGCCTCGCGGGCGAGCTGTTTGAACTTGTCGACACCGTACTCGTCTATCATCTCGTTGACCGCGTCGCGGATCATCAGACAGCCGGTCATCCGGGTCCGCTCGTCGAGTTTCAGAAAGTCCGGCGTCCGCGTCTTGTCGGGGTAGTCGTTCTGCCAGGAGTTGAAAAGCTCCAGGTCCTCGCCGATCTTCCGGGCGGTGTAGTATGCCCCGTCACCGAACCGCGAGGACTGGGAGACGTTCATACTCCCCGGTCCCACGGCACCGGTGTCGATGACGTGGTTGACACCGCCGGCCCACGCGACAATCTCCCCGTCGTTGAAGATTGGTATCAGTGTCATGATGTCGCAGGCGTGCACGTCGCCCACGTCCACGTCGTTGTTGACGAAGATGTCCCCGGGCTCGATACCGGGGCTCTCCTCGTAGTCGTGGTTTATCATGTACTTTATCGCCTCGCTCATCGTGTGGATGTGGACGATGATACCCGTCGAGACGGCGATAGAGTCACCCTCCGGCGTGAACAGCCCGTAACAGAGCTCCCCCTCCTGCTCGACGATGGGTGTGGCGGCGACCTCCTTCGAGGTCTCGCGCGCGTTCACCAGGTCGCCCCGCAGCTGGGAGAACATCTGCTCGTAGGTGATCGGCTCCTCGCGTTTCAGCTCGAGCTCCTCGAGACCGGCGTAGTGGTCGGTCAGCTCGGTCTTTCCCTCGAGTTTCTCGAACTGCTCGCGGAGCGTCTGCCCGTTCTCACCGATGCCGTCACCGTTCTCCTGTCGCCTGTGCACCTTCTCCTTCTCGCGTCGCATTCGGGGAAAGTTTTCTTCCCCGGACTGGTGTTTGCTCATGGATGTTCAGGTCGTGTACTGGTGCATCTGCTCGGAGCCAGATGCGGGCTCGTGCAGTGCACCCACCTCGACAGCGTCTTCGCGACCAGGTCGACCGTGCCCGCCGGAGGTGAGTGCATCTCTACACAGCGTGGTGTTCATCGGTATGGTGTGTGACAGTTCGTCGGTGTGGTGTGACGTGTGGTGGTTCGTCGGTCGGTATGGTGTGTGACAGTTCGTCGGTCGGTATGGTGTGTGACAGTTCGTCGGTCGGTATGGTGTCGTCTAT
>CAZFMN010000088.1:0-12190 GCA_964520075.1 uncultured Halobacteriales archaeon
GTCGACGTAGTTCGCCGAGGAGACGTACGGCTTGGTGGCGAAGACCCCGTGACCGTACTGGCCCATCTCGATGACGTTCGGCGTGGTCACCCAGTGGTAGGCGTCGACGTAGGTGGCGTGGAACCAGTCGTTCAGCTGCTCGGGTTCGACACCCCAGAGGGTGGCGAAGTTCGCGAGTATCATCAGCCGCTGGATGTGGTGTGAGTAGCCCCGCTCGTGGACATCACCGACGGTTTCGGAGAGACAGTTCATGTCTGTCTCGCCAGTCCAGTACAGCTCCGGCAGGTCATGTTCGGCACCGAGCTGGTTCGCGCTCCCGAGCTCGGGCATCGCGTGGCGGTAGACGTGACGCATGAACTCCCGCCAGCCCAGCACCTGCCGGATCGCACCCTCGGCGGAGTTGAGTGCGATGTCCTCGTCGGTCTCGTTTGCCTCCTCCATCGCCTGTATCACCTCGGTCGGGTGGAGCAGCCCGATGTTGATACTCGACCCGAGCAGGGCGTGGGACATCGCCCAGTCGTCGGCCCGCATCGCGTCCTGGTAGGGGCCGAACTCGGGGAGCCGCTCGTCGATAAACTGCCGGAGCTGTCGGACCGCCTGCCGGCGGGTCACCGGCCACGGGAACTCCGCGATATCGGTGCTCCCCCAGACATCGAACTCCCGCTCGACCCACTCGGCCGTCTCGGCTGTCACCTCGCCGTGGTCGTGCTCCGGGAGCGGCGGTGACTCCCACTCGGGCGGGGGGAACTCCTGGTTCTGGTCGTCGTAGTTCCACTCCCCGCCGACGGGCTGGTCCCCGTCCATCAGGACCCCCGTCTCGCGGCGCATCCACCGGTAGAACGACTCGTGACGGAAACTGTTGCTCTCTTTTGCGTTCGCCCACTCGTCGAACGCCTGCCGTGTGCTGACAAACAGCTCGTTGTCGACCAGGCGGAGTTCGCCGCCGGCCGCCTCGACGAGTTCGGCGAACCGCTCGCCGGAGCCGTAGCTGGGTGACCGCATCGACACCAGCCGCGTCTCCGGGTACTCCGCGAAGAACTGCTCGAACGCCTCCCCGAACGTCTCGGATTTCAGGTAAATCACGTCGTAGCCCGCCTCGCGCAACCGGTCACGGAGGGTGCGCATCCCGGCGAACAGGAGTGTCAGCTTGTGGTGATGGTAGGGCTTGCGCCGGGCGAACCCGTGGGCCTCTATCATCAGCACACGGCTCCCCTCGGGTGCACGGGCGAGCGGACCCGAGCGTCTGGTGAGCTGTGTCCCGAGCACCCAGGGGACGTCGTTCTCCGCGAGGTCGTACTCCGGCGGTGTGCCAACCGTCGGTTGTCGCATAGTATCTGTACGTGCTCGTGCGGTATAGGTGTCCTGACCGCCGGTCACAACTGCTATCTGGCCCCGAGCGGAAAGCTCCGTATGGCCGAGGCCAGCGAGACGAGACTGATAGCAAAGCCCCGCGAGACGGTGTTCGCGTATCTCGACCAGCCCCGGAACCACGCCGCGGTGACCCCCAGCCTCGAGTCGGCCGAGACGGTCGAACGGCTCGACAACGGCGGCAAGCGCGCCCGTTACGTCTACGAGATGGTCGGTATCACCCGCGAGGGCTACCTCACCGAGACGACCCACGTCGAGGGTGAGCGGATGGTGTTCGAACTGTCGGGCGGTATCACCGGCGAGATAGATATCTCCTTTGCCGACGCCGACGGCGGCACGGCGGTCACCTACAGCGCCGACTACGAACTCCCCGGCCGGGTGCTCGCCGCCGTCGCCGACCCCATCGCGAGACGGTTCAACAGCCGACAGCTCGGGAAGACACTCGATAACCTGAAAACACAGCTGGAGAGCGACACGCCGGACCCGGAGCTGTGAGCCGACAGCGCGTTCGCCCTCCGCTGCCGTCCACCGTGTCGTGTCCGTCGCGCCGTCAGGGGTCCGTCTGTTCGGTGTCGTCCTCGCTCGCCGTCAGCCCGGCGTCCGGGTCGCGCTCCAGTGCGGGCGGGGTGTCGTGGTACTCGGAGTAGCCGTCGAACCACCGGGCGATGCGCTCGATACGGTCGACGATGTGTCCGGGCTGGCCGCTCCGGGAGAGCTCGTGACCCTCCTCGGGGTAGCGCACGAGTCTCGTCTCGACGCCGTGCTTGCGGAGGATGCGGTGGAACAGTTCGGCCGTGCAGGCGGGTGTCCGGTAGTCGTCGTCGCTGTGGAGCAACAGTGTCGGGGTGTCGACCTCGTGGGCGTGACCCGCGGGTGACCGCTCCCGGAGCAGGTCGGGCTCCTCCCAGGGCGTCGTGTCGAAGTCGCCCTCGACGAGCCGGTAGGCCCCGTCCGTCGAGCCGTAAAACCCCGTGAGGTCGTAGACACCGCGCTGGCTGACCGCCGCCTCGAAGCGGTCTGTCGCCCCCACGAGCCACGAGGTGGCGAACCCGCCGAAACTGCCGCCGGTCACGAACACCTGCTCCCCGTCGACGTACTCCCGGTCGACGACGGTCTCCACGCCGGCGAGCACGTCACTGGTCGTCACCGCACCCCAGTCGCGCTCGATGGCGGACATGAACGCCTCGCCGTAGCCCGCCGACCCTCGTGGGTTCGACCAGAACACGGCGTAGCCCCGTGCGGCGAGCGTCTGGAACTCGTGCCACATCGTCCCGCTCGTGGTCCACATCGCGTGTGGCCCGCCGTGAATCTCGACGACCAGCGGGTACCGCTCGTCGGGGTCGAAATCCGGCGGCGTGAGCAGCCAGCCCTGCACCTCGTCTGGCCGCCTGTCGTCCGTGACCGCCCGGCTGACAGTCTCACCCGGGTCGTACCGGAGCTCCTCGGGCTGTGACACCGCCCGGTCGTCGAGGTAATCTGCGTTGACCCGGGTGAGGCGGCGGCGCTCGGTGCCGGCGTGTGTCGTGACGAACAGGTCACCGGGGTGGTCCCACTCGCTCTGGACCACCGCGACGAGGTCCTCGCCGACGTGGGCGCCGTCGATACTGGTCCAGTCCTCGCGGACGACCCGCCTCGCGTCGGCACCGGTCCCGTCCCAGGGCAGCGCCCACAGCGCGACGGCACCCTCGTCGGGGGTGGTGACGTAGAGTCGCTCCGCGTCCGGTCCCCACATCGGTTCGCTCTCGTACCCGAGTGTCCGGTCGAGTTCCGCCATCGGGTGGGTGACCGTGTCGGCGTCCACGTCGAGCACCGCCAGCTCGGTCTGGCGGAGCGTCGCCTGGTCGGGGTCGACCACCGCGTGTGCCACGCGGCCGTCGGCCGTCGCGGCGAGGCGGTTGCCGCCGCCGGTCGTGGTGTGGACCGTCTCGACGGTGTCCGCGTCGAGATGGTGGGCGCGTATCTCGTAGGCAAGCGAGTCGTCCGGGTCGGGGTCGCCGACAGACCGCGTGTAGTACAGCGTGTCGGCATCGCCCCATGTGGGCGCGGCGAAGTCGCTGTCACCGTCGGTCAGGCGCTCGGTATCGCCGCTCCCGAGGTCAGCGAGGTAGATGTGCGGGCGCTGGCCGTCGAAGTACCGCTCCATCGACCGGTACACCGTGCGGTCGATCACCCGCGGGTCGGGGTCCTCGGGTTCGGATTCGGACGCCTCCAGCGCGAGGTCCGCGCCCGTCTCGCGTTCCTCTGCACTCGATTGCTGGACGAACGCGACCCGCTCACCGTCTGGTCCCCAGGCGATGGCGGAGACACCGCCGGCGACACGCGTGACCTGCCGGCCCTCCCCGCCATCCGTCGGGACCACCCACAACTGCGGGCGGTCGTCGTCGGCGCCGCGGGTCGAGACAAAGGCGAGTCGGTCGCCGCTCGGGCTGAACCGCGGCTCGCTGTCGACACCCTCGCTGATGCTGAACCGCCGCGGCTCGCCACCGCCTGTCGGGACCAGATACACCGTCGACTCGTACGACGACTCGTCGTCGGGGACCGTGCGCACGAACGCCACGCGGTCACCACCGGGCGCGACGCGTGGCTGTGTCACCTGTGTGAGCTCCGTGAACTCCTGTGCGGCTATCCGGTTCACGGGCCTGTTTCGGCGGGGCCATACATCAATGTTCCAGATACCCGGTGTCGGCGGCGTGTCGACGTGTTTTTGTCCCGAGGTCCGGTAAGATGTCCGTGAGCAACTCGGCGAGCAGAGGCGACCTGGCGCTGTATCTGGTCGGCGTGACCGGCATCTCCGTCGCCAGTATCGGGATACTGTACGCGCTGTTCGTCCGCGGATTCCCCGCCTTTCTCTCCGGACTGGGCGAGGACCCCGCCGGGGCCGTCCAGACCGACCCCCTCACACCGGTGCTCGTGCTCGCGGGGTTCGCGCTCGTGGTGTTGCTCGTCGTGCTCGTCGTCGTCTTCGGCGCGACACACGCCCCCGACACCGAATCGCCGGAGACTTGATACCGACCGACGACCGTTCGTGGACTCTTTCCCCCGCAAGTGTTGAATCGGGCCACCCGCGTGTTCGGGCCGCTCGCGGGTCACCCCGCTCTCCGTTCGCAATCGAGGCCTCCGGCCTCGCACCGCCCATCACCAGATATCGTCTGGTTCCTCGTGGCCCACTGCCCGGGTGGCGTGTCGGGTCCCGTGTTCGGGTATCCTCCTCTGTCAGTGTCAGCCCGATGTCGTCTCGGCGAGGCGTCGCTCCGTCGCGGCGACGTACTCGACGGCGACCGCGGTGTTCCCTCCCTCCCCCGCCAGCGCCTCGACGCGCTCACAGCCGTGGAGCACCTGTGCCCGGAGGTCACCTTCGGGGAGTTTCGTGCGCGCGACCGTTGCCGCGCTGGTGACTGCCTCGACACCTGTCTCGGAGTCACCGGTCTCGAACGCCTCCCGTGCCTCCTCGAACAGCTGTGTGAGCACCGCCTCGACGTCCGGTGGCACGTCCGCGCTCATCGTTCAACCTACGAGACCCGAGATGTATAGCTCCGGTGGTCTCGACCGTTGCCCCCCCGGCCCGGTTCCGGTGGTTCTGCCCGCTGTGGGTCGTCTCGACCGGGCGGCTCTCGTCGAACGGCGCCCGCGTGCTCCGCTCTCCCTGCCGTAGGCGGTCCCAGCCTGTCACAGCGTGTCGGCGAGTGTCCGGAGAGCGTCGCCCCCACCGGTCGCGAGCGGCGTCCCGTGGCCGACACAGGCGACATCGAACCCGGGTGCCCGCTCGGCGAGTGAGACGATGCTGTCCCGCACTGTCGCGGTGTCGTAGCTTACGATCCAGGGCGAGGGCTCGAGCGCACCGCCGGACTCCCTGAGGAGGTCACCGAGCAGTCCGGTGCTCGACCGACCGCTCACGTACGCGACGTGGCCGGGAGTGTGACCCGGCGTGTGGTAGGCGGTGAACGACCCGATCTCCTCGCCGTCCGCGACGGTCCGGAGCTCCAGGTCCGGCCGGGTCACGAACGGTCCCATCGCCCGCTGGAGTGCACCCTTGCGGTTGGTGAGCGGCGGCGACTCCTCCCCGGCGAGCACCCGCGCGTCGAAGGTACCCGCGTACACCGGTGCATCGAGCGCGGGTTCCAGTGCCGCGAGCGCCCCCACGTGGTCGAGGTCGTAGTGGGTGAGCAACACCCGCTCGATATCCTCGACGGCGTACCCGGCTTCCCGTACCCCGGTCCGGATGCTGTCCGCGTCGAACGGTGTCCCCGCGTCGACGAGCACCGGCCCGTCGTCGTCGATTAGATACGCGTTCACACCGCGCAGTTCGAACTGCCAGACGCCCGCCGCGAGTTTCGACACCATCTCGTGTGCTACCGATACGGCTCTCGGAGTATCAAACGCTGTGGTTGCGGGCGCTACTCCCGTTCGAGTTCGACCTCGCCGGTCTCTGTGTCCCGACCGGTCACGCTCCCCGCCGACCCGCCGGTGTCGATGTTCTCCACCGCACGCTCGATACCCCTCTCGTCGTCCCGGTCGACATCCTCTGTCTCGAGGAGCGCGTCGAGTCGGCGCTCCAGTTCGGCCTCGTCTATCTCGCCGCGCGCGTACCGCTCGCGCAATGCCTCGACCGGGTCCTCCGACGAACGCTCCTCGCTGTCCACCTGTTGCTCGGCGGGGTCGTGGAGGTCCTCCTCTGTCGGGTCGGGGGCGGGTGCGTCGAACAGGATTGCCGAGGCCGGTGTCAGCAGCAACCAGCCGATGATGAACACAGCCAGTGCGGCCTCACCACCGAGGAACACCGCCGCGAGGATTCCGACCGGGAGCGTGACCACCGCAAAGAGCGGCGTCAACTTCGACAGTGCACTGTCCGAGTCCATATGCCACGGTTGTGACTGGACCGACAAAACACCTGCCACCACCGAACACCCCCGGCCGAGAGGTGTGGGTCGTCGGTTCTCCCTCGGCCCCGGGGGGCGCACGGTCACCGCAGACAGCGAGGTGACCGGGACGGTCCTCTCACGTGCCGGTCGCTCGCAGACTGTCACGTCGAGAGCACGTAGCCGATACCGCCGCCGACGGCCACGAGCAGCACCGCCAGGAACCGCTGACCGTTCTCGCCCGCAGACCCCTCTGTCGCGTGTTCCTCACCCATACGCTGACAGTCGTGGCGGGTGAACACAACTGCCCGGGTCTGTCCGGGCGTGACGGCAGGCACGCCGACGTGGACTGGCGTGGAGAGGGACGGCCCCGTCGGGTCGGTTCTCACAGGCGGCTGGCTCTGCTGACGTGCATCCCGACGAACCGCCAGCCGTCGGCGGTAGCCTCGAGCGTTCCGCTCCACCGGGTGTCGAACTCGTAGCGTGTCGCCGCCTCGGTGTCGATCCAGCCCATCGACACCTGGTCGCTGAACCAGGCGTGTCGGTCACGCTCGCAGACCCGGAGCGCGTTGCTCGTCACCGACCAGCCGGTGGTCGTCTCGGTCTGTCTCCGGAGTCCCTCCCGTATCTCGTCGGCCCCGACCAGGCGCTCGGAGATGCCGAACTTCACGAACTGGTCGTCGTCGCCCTCCTCGGCGAAGTACGGCCCGAGCGGGTCACCGTTCCGGAGTGCGTCGTAGTACTCCGTCACTGTCGTCCGTGCGTCCATACCGTACCGACGGGTTCGCCGAATAAAGGTCACGTGCACACGCGACATCCACAGGGAGCGGCTGACCACCGCGGGAGCCGAACAGACACCGCGGTGCCTGCATCGACCACCGGGACGCCCGTACCCGACGGCCGGTGTGCCCGTCTCGGTGCGCGGAGAACGCCCGTGTCGACGTATCGGGACAGCGGGACAGGACGGTTCAACCACCGCGTTTCCGGTACCAGACGCGCTCCCCGACGGGTGACTCTCCCTCGTCGGTATCTAGCCTGTCGAGAAACAGGTCCCGGATGGCGAATGTCACGGTGAGTTCGACCGTCTGGTCGTCGGTCTCGACTGTCACCACGCAGTGTCCGTCCCTGCGACCGACCGACTCGATGGTGCCCGTCGACCAGCGCTCGATATCGTGGGTTGGTTTCCGGGAGTGGATGCGGTCGTGGTCCATACCCGACGTTTGGCCGTGTCCACCTGTCTCTTTCGTCGGAGCGGCGTGTCGCTCTACAGAGACCGTGGGCAGAGTGCCGGGGCGGCGCGCTGTCGCCGGTCCCGAGGGGGTTTTTGTTCTGACACGCCAAATATGGACACGATGGCCACGATAAAAGACAGCGTACACGACCACATCGAGGTCACCGGGGTCGCGGAGGACCTGCTCGACACGCCGCCGGTCCAGCGACTCCGGCGAATCGGCCAGCTGGGAACCGTCGGACTGGTGTATCCGTCGGCGAATCACACCCGGTTCGAGCACAGCCTCGGTGTCTACCACCTCGCGAACCGGGCGCTCTCGCATCTCGCTATCGGTGGGACACAGGCAGAGCGCGTGCGGGCCGCCGCACTCCTGCACGACACCGGTCACGCACCCTACAGTCACAACATCGAGGAGGTGCTGTACCGCTACACCGGCAAGTACCACGACGAGGTCAGCGACCTTGTGAACGAGGGGGCGGTCGCACGGGTGCTCGAGGAGCACGGTCTCGAACCCGACCGCATCGCCGGGTTGATCGCCGGGGAGGGTGAACTCGGGCAACTGGTCTCGGGCGAACTCGACGTCGACCGGATGGATTACCTGGTGCGGGACGCCCACCACACGGGCGTCCCGTACGGGGCAATCGACCACGAGCGACTCGTGCGCGAACTCCGGTTCGTCGACGGCGAACTCGTGCTCGACGAGGGGAACGTCCAGTCCGCCGAGAGTCTCCTGCTCGCGCGGGCGCTGATGAACCCGACCGTCTACCAGCACCACGTCGCCCGCATCTCGAAGACGATGCTCCGCCGCGGGGCCGAGCGGGTCATCGAGGCCGGCAGAGCCGACCCCGAGACTGTCCGGCGGATGGACGACTACGCGTTCCACCAGACGCTACGGGACTGTGTGCTGACCGAGGGTATCGCCCGACGACTCGACGAGCGGGACCTGCTGAAGCGGGCGGTCTGGGCAGAACTCGACGCGGTGCCCGAGGAGATGCTCGATGCCGACCACGAGGAGTGCCGCGAGATCGAGACGGAGATCGCCGAGGCGGCGGGCGTCGACCCGGACCCGGTGTTGCTCGACGTGCCGCCCGAACCCGAGATGACCGAGTCCACGTCGCGGGTGCTGGTCAACGGCGAGGTGCGGGCGCTCGGCGAGCAGTCGACGCTCGTGAGCGCACTCCGGCGGGCACAGCGCGACCAGTGGCGACTCGGTATCTACGCCCCGGACCCGGTCGCGGAGCGTGTCGGCGACGCCGCTGTCCGCACCCTCGGACTTGACGTGGAGGGCACGCTAGTGCGCGATGTCCGCGCGGGTGTCAACACCACGCTCGACGAGTTCTGACCGACGGCCCGTCCCGGACGAGACACGGCTGCCGGTGACCCGACTCGGAGTCGGCGATCGAGAGTTGACGGGTCACGAGTCGCCGTCGCGCTCGTAGGCGCCGGCTTTCTTCAGTTCACCGCGCTGCCGCAGCACCTCGGGTGTTCGACAGATACCGGTCGCGCCGGTGACCTGCGGCGGGATGCAGTTGTTGCAGTTCTCGCAAAGCACCTCACTGCTGTCGTCCTCGAGGATGCGAGCGGCGAGTCGCGGTTCGGCGTAGAACGGTCGCCCCATGCCGACCATGTCACAGGCCCCGCTCTCGAGCAGTCTGTCGATCTGCTCGCGGTTGCGGATACCGCCCACCTGCATGACCGGGATGTCGACGCGGGCACGCACACGCCGGCAGAACTCCTCGTTCCAGCCGGATTCGAACTCGTTGTCCGTGGCGCTGAACTTCGCCGCCGCCCTGACGATTCGGTAGCGCAACGTCCCCCCGAACGCCTCGGTGTACCCCTCCTCGAACTGCTCGTCCGCCCAGGCACGCTCGGGAAACTCGCCTTTGATGATGCTCTGGTCCCAGAACGGGGTCTCGGTGACCGGCACCACCGCGTCGTAGCCGAACTCCTCGAGCATCCGGCAGAGCTCGATACCGTCGGCCAGGCTGAGATGCGAGCGTATCCACCACGGGGCCTCGGTCTCGGCCGGCACCTTCGTCGTCAGCGGGCGGTCGCCGATCTCCGCTCTGATGGCGTCGTGGACCACCTTGAAAAAGTAGGCGCGTCCGGAGAGGGAGCCACCGAACTCGTCGTCGCGGTCGTTGTAGAACGGCGAGGCGAACTGCTGGAAGAGACCCATCGTCGCGCCGGCGATGTGGATACCGTCGTACCCCGCCTCGATTGCGTATCTCGCGGACTGCCCGATATCGTCCGCGAGTTCGTACACCTCCTCGGTCGAGAGCACGTTCAGGTCGAACTCCATCAAACCGAGTCTGTCGGCGAGTGACCAGAGCCAGGGCAACTCAGAGACGGCCTGCTGTCTGTTGTCCGACCAGCGTTGCCTGTAGTCGCCGTGCCAGGTCTCCAGACTCTTTATCCCACCGTGACCCAGTTGCGCGAAGATGCGACCGCCGTGGCGGTGGACGGCCTCGGGAACCGCCGACAGTCCGCGGACGAACTCCGGGTCGTCGGCGAACGTCATCCGGGGGGCCGCACACCCCTCGCCGCCGCCGCGAACCGGCATTGCACCCTGCATGATGAGCCCAACACCGCCCGCCGCCGACGGCTCCAGTTCGTTTACCAGGATGTCGACCGCGTCCTCGCCGTTCCCCGCGTGCTCCAGTAACGGTGCCCGGTAGAGCCGATTGTCGAGTCGGAGTCCGCCGATCTCGATCGGATCCTCGAGAGTGACCGACATTGTAGACGACTCGGGGTCAGGTCTCCTGAATGTTTCGCTCGCTCTCAGATTGGGATCAGCTCCCGGGTCAGGCCACCACTCGGGCCGGTTCACCCGTCACGGGAACGCAGACGCTCGACGCGTGACTCGGTCGGCGGGTGGGTCCCGAGCACGCGGCGGCGGTAGAACCGGATCGCCCCGTCGAGCACCTTCCGTTCCTCCCAGGGCGGCGGCACGATGCCGAACGCTCCCGTCGACCAACCCACCCGGAGGTCCTGCGTGTACTGTGTCGCGTACTCCCGGTCGAGCGTCGTGAGCGCACTTGCCATCGCCGCGTGGGACCCGACGAGTTCGCCGGCCGCGTGGTCGGCGACGAACTCCCGGTACCGGGCGACCATCGGGACGGCGAGTCTGTTCGTGACGTACACCGGCATCGCGGCGATGAGCACCGGAATGAGGACCATCTCCGCGTCCGACTTGTCGTGATTGAGAAACAGGCTGGTGAGTTCACCGACCGTCGACAGGGGAACCGAGAGCGCGGTCATCACGGCGGCATCACGGTTGAGCAGGTGTGCCAGTTCGTGGGCGAGCACCGCGTCCAGTTCCGCGCCGTCGAGTGTGTCCACCAGACCGCGGGAGACCAGAATCACCGACTCCCCGGGCCGGTAGCCGACGCTCGCGGCCCGCGGGAGATGTGACCCGCCGATCTCGACGTCCGGAACCGGGCTGTTCGCCTGTTCTGCCAGACGACGGACCCGGCGCTGCACCTCGTGTTCCCGCTCCGGGTCCGAGACGATGTCGTACTCCGCCTCGATGTCCTCGCGGACACTGCTCCCCGACCGGAGTTCACTGTACACCAGCCACCCGTTGAACACGACAACGAGGACGGCTCCGGGCACGGCCGCAAACCAGAGGAGCCAACGTCTGGGGCGGGTGGTATCGAAGAGAGCGAACATCGCCTCGTGAACGACAAACAGGCCGACCGTGGAACCGACGAGCAGTCCGACCCCTCGTGCCACGTCCCCGACCGTTGGCACGTCTGTCAGGAGCCACGGCAGATCGGACGCCTCGATATCTCTGTCCTCGTCACGACCGAGCAGGTCCGCGAGCTCTACCCAGTCGAACCGGAGGCTGAGGACCCAGAGAAGAACAACAGGGAGTACGAACACGACAGCCAACGCGAGGAGCGCCACAGCGAAAACCGGTGCCAGGTTCAGCAGGAAAAACGAGACAACGGCCGCGACCACGAACTCGGCGGCGAGCAACACCAGCAGACCGACGGTCGAGAGCGCCAGCGCGACACTCATCCGGAGCCACAGTCCGAGATACAGTCTCCCGTCGCTCATCTGGGCTCCCTACACGGGTCGTCGATAAAACTGCCCCGAGATGTCTCTGCCCGTGAGACACGTCACAGACGACTGTCGGGGGGTGTCTACCGGCTGGTCGGCGACAGCGAAACGACACACACTCAAAGGATGCCCGCGAACAGTAGTCTGCGCCAGGGGAGCTTGGGCGGTACAAGCACCCGACTTGTAATCGGGAGTTCGTGGGTTCAAATCCCACCCCTGGCTTGATAGTTTTTTATCATTCGCGGTAACGGGGGACCGATGTTCAACGATATCGGAGAGATTCTGGTGTAATTCGGGGCTTTATCTTGATACAGCGAGAGAATTTCGCCTCTCGTCCGCTCCGCGGTTCCGACCGGCCGGAACGCTCGTCACTCACCCAGGCAGGACTCGCTCACCGGCTCGAGATAGACAGTCCGCCATCACAGCGGACCCGAACGGTTCACGGTGTTCACGAACGTCCATCCGCAACTGGTCGCCTCACGTATCGCCGACAGTCTCGGCCAACCGCCCAGCGACACAACGGAGTCGACGCTCGGTCGTGACGGCACCGTTTGCCGGAGAGCGGGCGTGGCGGGATTCGAACCCGGTGCCAGACCGCGGTTCGGTCTGTCGTGATTCGAATCCCGGTCCGTCTCACGGCTCACTGTCGTTCGCCGGAGAACGGGCGTGG
>CAZFMN010000089.1:0-11681 GCA_964520075.1 uncultured Halobacteriales archaeon
TCCTCGTAGTGAATCAGGACACACGCGCCGAGTAACAGCCACATCCCGAGCGTCGGCGGGAGGACAACCTCGAACAGTCGCTCGATGGTCGCCACGAGCGGCGTCTCGAGTCCACCGAGCGGCAGTGGGGTCAACGTGTCCCGGACGAGCGAGAACTCCGTCCGCACGAACGACAGGAGTGTGCCGACGAGCAGGAGCAGTCGCGGGCGACCGCCCGGGAGTCGGTAGAGCAACAGAACGAGCGGGAACGCGAACAGCACCATGTAGAGTCGCTGGAGGGGCAGAAAGAGCAGCGTCGCGAGGATGGTCCCGAGAGCGGTCGCCAGTCGCTGCAGGTCCGACTCGACGTTCAGGTAGAGATAGCCGACGACGGGCACGAGGACGAGTGCCGCAATCGGCGTGACGAGGGGTGGGCCAACACCGAGGAGTGCCGCGACCTGTCGCTGTGCGCCGCCGCGGGTCTGGTCGGGGTCGGGGGCGCCGTCGAACCCGTCGTACCGTCCGGTGAGCACGTCACTCAGGTAGGTCGCGGTCACGTCGGGGCCGAGCGCGAGCAGGCCGACGAGCAGCCCCGTCAGACCGACGGCAATCGCCAGTCCGACACCGCGGTACGCCCGCCGCCGGAGCAGCCAGAGTCCGAGCGCGGCCGGGAACACCTTCACGAGCGCGGCGAGCGCGAACGCGACCCCCGCGATGTCGTCGCGGTTCCGGTCCAGCGCGTCGAGTCCAAGCGCGATGGCGAACCCGAGCCCGATGTTCACCTGCCCGTTCACCAGCGAGATACTGCTGTGTGCAGACAGCAACGCGAACCCGAACAGAAGCGCCCCGTCCCACCGTGAGAGTGAGACGCCGCGACGGGAGAGCGCACGCCAGCAGAGAACGGCGATACCCGCGGCGAAACAGAGGTTCAGCGCCGTCTGGAGCAGGTACGCACCGGCCGGACTGCCGGTGAGCGCGTGGAGGACGAACGTGAAGATGACCACCGGCGGGTAGATGTAGTAGAACCCGGGTCTGTCCGGTGGCGCCACCTCGTAGATATCACCACCGTCCAGCAGTGACTCCGCGGCGTAGTAGTACACGTCGGAGGCGAGCATGAACTGCTCGGGGCTAAAAACCGGTGTCGTGAGGAGACCGAGGAGACCGGCGAGGATACCGCAGACGAGGACCAGTCGCGCACCGCGCGGCGGTGTCACGAGACCCGCCACGGACTGGTCGCCGTCCCCGGTCTGGGTGCAGGTCTCGCTGTTCACATCTTCGGGGGCAGGAGGTGACCCGTCACACTCGCCGTCCGCGTCGGCCGACTCGGAGGGCACGTACGGTCTGTCGACCGACAGGGAATAAAGAAACGCGGTTTCGCCCGCGTGGTGGCCGCAGGACCGTTGTCGGCGGACGGCACCGCTCGCTACTGGCCGGTGAAGTAGTCGAACGCCTGGTTCTCCGCCGGGAGTTGCTCGATTCGGCTGCTCTCACACCGGTGACACGCCGCGGGCGGTTCGAGGTCCGCGTACACTGTCCCGCAGCCGTTGCAGACGAAGTATCGGAGTGCCGGCACGAACACAGATAGGTGCCGACGGTTGAAACCCGTGTCGAACGACCGGGTCACGACCCGGTGTTGCCGGGCACCCGCGCGGTGTCAGGAATCGAACCGCGCGCGGCCGCCGGTGGCGCTCCGGATGCGGTCGCGCACGTCCTCGGCCCGCCGCTCGGGAACAGACACCTCGAAGGTGACCGTCGCGGCGTACTCGGCGTCGAACTCGACGCCGGTGCTCTCGAGGATACCCCGCACCGTGCCCGAGTCGTCGTACGCGACACCGACGGTGAACCGCGTCCGGGGGTGGCGCTCGACAACCGCCGCCGCGTCGAGGGCCTCCTTCACACCGCGGGCGTACGCCCGGGCGAGTCCGCCGACACCGAGATTCGTCCCGCCGTAGTAGCGCGTGACCACCGCCACGACGTTCTGGATGTCCTCCTGGACGAGAACGTTCAGCGCGGGGTCGCCGGCACTCCCGCCGGGTTCACCGTCGTCGTCGGCGTACTCCCGGAGCGGGTCGGCACGGACCCGGTAGACCGGGACGTTGTGGGTCGCGTCGGCGTACTCCTCGCGCACCGAGGCGACGAACCGCTCGGCCGCCGCCACGCTCCGGGCCGGACCCACGTGCCCGACGAACTCGGAGCCCCGGACCACGAACCCCGCCCGACCTCGACCCGCTACTGTCCGGTACACCTCGCTCACGACCGCCTGTTCGTCGACGCCGCGCTTGATGTTTTCGCCACCGGGTCGGGGTGTCTGTCTGCCGACACCGGTCTCCCGGCCGGGTCGAGACACCTGCCGACGGTTTGCGGTCGGCTACACGCGACACCGCCGGCGGAGAGACCCACATCTGGGTGAAAATCGGCGCAAACGTGATGCACGCGAGACGCGCCGAGAGGCGTGGATAAAATGTCTAAAAATCTCTGCGCCGGTGATAAAAGGTCTCGCAGGCACTGGAGGGGCTGAAACTGTGGCAAAACAGACTGAACTCTCAACCGGGTATAAGTGGGTGCCGCACCTGTGTTGGAACAAGATATGTCGGTGTCAGACTCCGCCCCCTCGCTGCCAACCGGAAATATCGAGCTCCGCCTCACCAGCAGCCTCCGCACCCTGGTCCGTGCAATCGCGTTCTGGACAGCGGTCCTGCTCCCCTTCGCGTACGTGCCGCTGCTGGCGACCGGTCTCGACTCCGTCACGATGGCGCTCACGTTCGTCGCCCTGATGGCGGTGAACGTCTGCGCGCTCGTCGTCGGACAGCCCTACGGGCGTCGTAACTGAGCCCCCGAGCCAGAGAGTTCCTGTTCCCTGTCCCTGCTCGCGGACGGTCACAGCCCCGAGGGGTGAACATACCTCGACCGCGACAGTCGCCCCGTGACAGCCCGTCACCGCACCCGACTCACCGCGACACCCTCCCCGAGCGGCAGCAGCGAGGTGTCGAGGTCCTCGCGCTCGCGGACGAAGGAGATGTACTCGGCGATACCCTCGGAGCCGTCTCTCGCGTCGATTTCCTCGCCGGCGAGCAGTCCGATCACCTCGTCGCGGTCGACGACGGTCCCCGCGGTGACAGCGTTGTCCGCGAGGACGAGGCTGCCGGACCGGAGCGCCGGTTCGACCGTCTCGAACGCCTCGCGGTAGCGCCCCTTCTCGTTGTCGAGCAGCACCACGTCGAACGGGCCATCGTAGCGCTGGACTGTCTCAAGGGCGTCGCCGTGCTCGAATCGCGCGCGGTCTGTCAACCCGGCACGGTCGAAAAACTCCCGCGCGAGGTCGAGTTCGCGCTCGTCGATTTCGGTCAGTATCACCTCACCGTCGGGGGGGAGTGCGCGGGCGAACCAGTACGCGGAGTAGCCGAACCCGGAGCCGAACTCGAAGACACGGCGTGCCTCGACCGCACGGGCGAGCAGCGCGAGCCAGCCCCCGACCGCCGGCCCGACGATCGGGAACGACTCCTCGCGTGCGTGTGCCTCCATCTCGGCCAATATCTCGTCACCACCGGGACCGACCAGCCCCGCGAGACGCTCGACCTCGGGCGGGACGACCTCGTCTGCCGTCATGTATCCGCCTACACGAGCGGCCCCAATGAGCGTACCGCTGCGTCTCCGACCGTTCTCCCCTCGCATCGTCTGGTCGACGGACTTCCGCTCCGCTCACTCCCGGAGGAACGCGACGATGCGGTCGGCGTCGGCGCCGAGGCCACCGCCCTGTGCGACGGTTGGACTCCCACCGCCACCACCCCCGAACTCGTCGGTCACCCTGTCGACGACGGCCCCCGCGTCCACGTCTCCCGTCGTCGCGACCGCGAGGTACTGTCCGTCCTCGTCGACGAGGGCGGCGACGTCCACCTCGTCGCCGACGACCTGCTGTGCCCGGTCGGAGAGTCCGTTCGCGTCGAGTCCCGGAACCGGACCCACGAGCCAGGCGCTCTCGCCTCTCTGTACGACGGTCTCCCGGAGTTCGTCGAGCCGGGAGTCCACGAGTTGCTGTCTCGTCCTGTCGAGTTCGGCCTGGAGTTCACGGTTCTCGGTGTCGAGTCGGGAGACGGCGTCCGGCAGGTCGGAGACGCCGGTCTGGAGCGTGTTCGCGGCCGTCATCGCGTGCCGGCGGTCCGCGGCGCGGGCCTCGATGGCCCGGTAGCCGACGGCGAACTCGATGCGGGTCATCCCCTCGCCCGGGTTCGACCGGTCGAGCAGTGCCACCGGCCCGATCTCCCGGGTGTTCTCGACGTGGGTCCCGCCGCAGGCGGCCACGTCCCAGCCGTCGACGGTCACCACCCGGACGGTGTCACCCGACAGCCCCTCCTTTGTTTTCGTGTTGAACGCGATGTCCGGTCGGCTCAGCGCCTCGTCCTGGGCCAGCGTCTCCCAGGTCACCGGTCGGGACTCCCAGACCGCGCGGTTGGTCAGACGCTCCAGTTCGACCAGCGTCTCGTCGTCGATATCCGTCGGTGTGGTGAAATCGACCCGTACCTTCCCGTCGGCGCTCGGGTCCTCACCCTCGGGGGCGCCGATGTCGAACCCGCCGTAGCCAAGCTCCGCGAGCACCTGCCGGCCCGCGCCGTAGAGAACGTGACTCGCCGTGTGTGCCCGCATGCAGTAGGTCCGGAACGCCGGGTCGACCGCCGCCTCGACCGTGTCGCCGGTCTCGAATCCGGGTTCGGCCGCGAGCGTGTGGACCACCTCGCCGCCGCGGGACTGCACGTCGACGACCGGGGTGTCACCGAGTCGCCCCCTGTCTGCCGGCTGGCCGCCACCCTCGGCGTAGAAGTACGTCTCCGCGAGTGTCACCGCGGTCCCGTCGACCGAGGTGACCGACGCCTCGAACGTCTGCCTGTACGGTTCGGCCGATGCGAGTGAGTCCATGACTCGGGTGAGGCAAGCGGTGTGGAAAAACCTCACGGCCAACCTGCCGACACCCCAGTCGGACCAACTGGGGGTGTCCGACCACCGCGACGGCACTCAGAGCGCCAGTGGCACGAGCAACACACCCATACAGGTCATCCGGCGGGCGCCGAACTGCGCGGGGACGAGACCGACGATTGTGCTGACCCCGAACACGGCGAGACCGACCGGCCCGGTGAGTGCGAGCACCAGCACACACAGGAAGGCGAGCACACCGACCGAGACGACGACGTTGTCCACCGCGCCCACGACCGCGAGATAGCGGTCACCGACCACCAGCACGAGCAGGAACCCCGCGGCGGCGGCGATTGCGACACTCGCGAGCAGGACCGGCAGATGCAGCGGCACACCGACCCTGTCCACCGCGACCAGCACACCCGTCCGTGGACTGCCGAGCGCGACGAGCGCGAACAGAGCAAAAACCGTATTCGCCGTATTGACCCCGCTGGTGGCGACGACGAACGCCCGGGGACCGCGGTGTGGCAGGACGACGAGCGCGGCCGCGGCGGCGATTGCACCAGAGATAGCGGGGATGTAGCCGACGAGCGCCCCGGCGAGGGTCCCGACGGCCCCGACCGACAGGACGACCCCGCGGCCGACTGTCACCCGGGCGTCAGCCTGTGGCGGGACACCCTCGCCGGACATCGCCTCGATGAGAATCGGTGCGCCGAACAGACCCGCGAACAGCGGGGCGAGCATACTCCCCGCCGGCAGGACCCCCGCCGCGGGCACGTCGAGTGTCAACACGCCGAGCGCGCCGCTGGCGAGGAGTGCGACCCCGCCGCCGAACCGGGCCTCCATCGTCTGCTCTGTCACCACCAGCAACACCGAGACCGTCCCGAGCACCAGCGAGAGGTTGGCCGTGATGGTTGGGTAGACCCGCTCCATCGCGAGTGTCACCGGAACCGCAAGCGGCACAGCGAGCACAACCGCGAGGAGACTCCCCATCGCGGAGAGTCGCAGCGCCTCCCGGCCCCGGCCCTGGAGAACGAGTCTGTGACCGGGCAGCGCCGACGGCGCGAGCGCGGGGTCCGGCACGCCGATCGCAAGCGAGGGGACGATATCGAGAAACGTGTGTGTCACACCCGCCGCGAGCATCGCCGCACCGACCGGCAACGGGTCGGCCGGAATCGCCGGCGCGAAACCCGCCAGCAGGAGCGCGAAGTTGTTCGCGTGCAACCCCGGAACGAGGCCGCTCATCGTCCCGAGGGCGACCCCCGCGAGCACGAATCCGAGGGTCACGACCGTCGTCTCCGGTGTGACCCCGACTGTGACCATCCGGGCGAACCTGCCGCGTCATCGGATTTAAACGGGCGTACCGCTCGCGACGGCCCGGTGTCGAGTCGCCTCTCCCCCCCTCTGCTCGACCGCTTTGATTACTCACGGGCATCTGCGAAGGTTTTTCAATTATCACCGTGTATCCGGTGGCATGATGGCGACGAAAAGCGAGTTGACCCAGCAGCTGGGTGTCGTGGCGGGGTTCGAGGACCCCAGGGTGGACCTGGAGCAGTACCGGACACCGCCGGAGGTGGCGGCGCATCTGGTCCACACCGCGGACCTGCAGGGTGATATCGAGGGGCGGACGGTGCTGGATCTCGGCTGTGGAACGGGGATGCTCGCGCTGGCGGCGGCACTACGCGGGCCGGCGGCGGTGGTGGGCGTCGACATCGACCCGGGACCGCTGTCGACCGCCCGCGAGAACGAGCACCGGGTCGGGACAGCGAGCGATGTCTCGTGGGTGCGCGGCGACGTGACAGCGGGTGGGCTGTCTCCGGACGGGCCGGTGACGGTCGTCACGAACCCGCCCTTTGGTGCACAGACCGGCAACGAACACGCGGACCGGGCGTTTCTGGAGACGACCGCACGGGTCGCCGAGGTGTCGTACTCGGTACACAACGCCGGCAGCAGCGAGTTCGTCGAGTCGTTCGCGGCCGATACGGGCGGGACCGTCACCCACGGGTACGCCGCCGAGTTCGACATGCCGCGCACCTTCGAGTTTCACAGCGAGGAGCGCCGGACCGTCGACGTCGAACTGTTTCGCATCGACTGGACCTGAACTCACCTGTCGTCGCTGCCGGTCGTGACGACACCCTCGCTGCTGTCGAAGTTCACGCGCCAGTCCTCGCTGTAGGTGAGACTCACGTGAGCGCGACCGGCCTTCGCGGCGGGCGTCTCGACGATCACCACCGAGTGCTGTGTGGTGTAGTCGTCGGTTTGTGGCCGCGGGTCGGTCAGGTAACCGTGCAGGGAGACGCCGTCGTCGGTGTCCACGACGCGCTGCCAGGCGTGGTCCACCGAGGAGGAGCCGTAGCCGGACTCGACGACCACGACCAGCTCTTCCCCGAAGTCGACAGACGTGAGCCGTTCGGGGGCCTCCGACACGTCGACAGTCGCCTCCAGTTCCCCGGTCGAGGTGAGCAGGCTGGCGGCGTAGACGGGGTCGGACTCCGCGGCGGCGGGGTCACGGAGCGCCGACTCGGCGAGTTCCGCTTCGACAGCCTCGAACGGGAGGGAAGGGTCGGTCGCCATCCCCGCGCCGAGCCAGTCGGGGTTCCAGTCGTCCTCGGGTGGGCGCTCGGGGTCGTGGGGCGGTGTGTCGACGCGCGCCTCGGGCGGTGGGCTCGAGCGCTGACCGCCGGTGTCGCCGTTCCCACCGTCGGTCCGGTCGAGGCTGACGACATCCTCGCTGCTGTCGAAGTTGACCCGTTCGTCACCGCTGACGGTGAGGCTGGCGTGGGCACGGTCGCCCTCGTCGACGGTCGTCTCGACGACCAGCACAGAGTGACGCGCGGTGTAGTCGGTTGTTCCCGACCGCGGGTTGGTTCGGTAGCCGTTGAGGTGGATACCACTCTCGACAGTCTCGACGCGTTGCCAGACGTGCTCCACCGACGAGGAGCCGTAGCCGGACTCGACGACCACGACCAGCTCCTCGCCGAAGTCGACGGACCCGAGTCGGTCGGGTGCCTCGGCCATCTCGACGGTCGATTCGAGCTCCGACGTCGAGGTGAGCAGGGAGACGGCGTACTCGGAGTCGGGCGGCGGGGAGCCGGTATCGAGCTGGGGGTCTGCGAGCGGAACATCGACAGCCTCGAACGGGAGGGAGGGGTCGGTCGCCATCCCCGCGCCGAGCCAGTCGGGGTTCCAGTCGTCCTCGGGCGGGCGCTCGGGGTTATGTGGCGGTGTGTCGACGCGCTCGTCGGGTGCGGTGCCGGCTCCGGTGTCGTCGTCGTCACCGTTCGAGACACAGCCGGCCACGGCGAGTGTGCCGACGAGCCCTGCCGTCGTGAGAAAGCGGCGTCGTCTCATGATCGTGTATACTCGCGGGGTCGTGAAAAGACCGGTCGAGAGTGAAACAGGTGTTTGAGCCACGGCAGTCAGACGTCCGGGGTCGAGCCGGGTCAGCGAGGGGCTCAATGTGAGTCCGGAGACACCGGCGAGGGCGTCGAGACGGGCCGGCAGCCGCGAAACAGCAGGTTTATCACCGGCAGAGAGCGAATTCACGTACATATTACTCCCGAGATGACAGCGAACAACCAACCGGAGGTGAACATCGGTCTCGTCGGCCACGTCGACCACGGGAAGACGACGCTGGTGCAGGCGTTGAGCGGAGAGTGGACAGACCAGCACTCGGAGGAGATGAAACGCGGCATCTCCATCAGGCTGGGCTACGCGGACGCGACGTTCCGGGAGTGCCCCGGCCGGGACCGCCCGGAGCGGTACACGGTCGCAGAGGAGTGTCCCGATGGAACCGCGAGCGAGCCGTTGCGGACGGTGTCGTTCGTGGACGCGCCGGGTCACGAGACGCTGATGGCGACGATGCTCTCGGGGGCGGCGCTGATGGACGGTGCGGTGCTCGTCATCTCGGCGGGCGAGCCGGTGCCACAGGCACAGACGGAGGAACACCTGATGGCGCTCGATATCGTCGGTATCGACAACATCGTGGTCGCGCAGAACAAGATCGACCTGGTCGACCGCGAGCAGGCCCGCGAGAACTACCAGGAGATACAGTCGTTCGTGGAGGGGACAGTCGCCGAGGATGCGCCGGTGGTGCCGGTCAGTGCCCAGCAGGAGGTGAACCTGGACGTGCTCATCGACGCCATCGAGCGGGAGATACCGACACCGGAGCACGACCCAGAGACAGACCCGCGGATGCTCGTCGCGCGGAGCTTCGACATAAACCGTCCGGGGACGACCTGGGAGTCGCTGACCGGCGGCGTGCTCGGCGGGTCGCTCTCGCGGGGCCGACTCACCGAGGGTGAGACGCTCGAACTGCGACCCGGACGCGAGGTCGAGGAGGGTGGTCGCAGCGAGTTCCGCCCCATCGAGACGGAGATACGATCACTGCAGGCCGGCGGTGACGACGTCGACGAGGCGACCCCGGGTGGACTGCTCGGGGTCGGCACGGGGCTGGACCCGGCGATGACGAAAGGTGACGCGCTCGCGGGGCAGGTCGCCGGTCCGCCGGGGGCGCTCCCGCCGGTGCACCACTCGTTCACGATGGATGTGGAGTTACTCGACCGTGTCGTCGGGAGCGGCGACACGGAGGAGGTCGACGAGATATCGACAGGCGAGCCGCTGATGCTGACGGTCGGGACCGCGACCACCGTCGGGTCGGTCACGAGCGCCCGCGGCGGTGAGTGTGACGTACAGCTCAAGCGTCCGGTCTGTGCCGACCCCGGTGTGAACATCGCAATCAACCGCCGGGTCGGCGCGCGCTGGCGACTCATCGGGTTCGGAACCCTACAGTGACGCTCGTGCTCGACACAAACGCGCTGATGATGCCGGTCGAATGCGATATCCGGCTGTTCGACGAACTCGACAGGCTCCGCGGGGGACAGACGCCGCTTGTTCCCCGGCCAGTCGAGCGGGAGCTCGAACAGCTGGCGGACGGCGGCGGCGAACCGGCCCGCGCCGCACGTGTCGGGCTCGACCTGCTGGAGCGGTGTGAACGCCGCGAGACGGCGGCCGACTACGCCGACGACGCGGTGCTCGAACTCGCGCTCGCGACCGGCGGACCGGCCGTCACGAACGACCGGCCACTCCGGGACCGTCTGCTCGATGCGGATATCCCGGTGATAGGGCTACGCGAAAAAAACAAACTGGCGCTCACGCAACCATAACACATGTACAAACGGGTCACACTACTCGATACGGTGAAGGTACCGCCCGAGCACCTGGCGGATGTCTCCACGGAGATGGTGAAGGGACTCCTGCAGGACAAGCTCGAAGGACAGGTCGACGAGGACGTCGGTTCGGTCGTCTCGGTGATCGAGGTGACGGATATCGGCGACGGCCGCGTGCTGCCGAACGAGCCCGGCGTCTACTACGAGGCCGAGTTCGACGCGCTCACGTTCGACCCCCAGATGCAGGAGGTCGTCGAGGGCGAGGTCGTCGAGGTGGTGAGCTTCGGCGCGTTCGTCGGTATCGGTCCCGTCGACGGGTTGCTTCACGTCTCACAGATCTCCGACGAGTATCTCGCGTACGACGAGGAGGGACAGATGCTCGCCTCCAGGGAGTCGAACCAGACACTCGGCACCGGTGACGCCGTCAGGACCCGTATCGTCACGAAGAGCATCGACGAGCGCAACCCCCGTGACTCGAAGATCGGGCTGACCGCGAAACAGGTCGGTCTCGGCAAACACAGCTGGCTGGAGGCGGCCCGCGAGCGGCGCAGGGCACAGGCAAACGCGGGTGAGAACTGATGAGCGACCGGCTGGCCTGCCGCGAGTGTCACTTCGTACAGGAGGGTGCCGTCGAGCGGGAGGCGTGTCAGAACTGTGGCTCCACCTCGCTGACCGAGGACTGGGCCGGCTACGTCGTCGTCGGTCACCCCGAGGAAAGTCAGATCGCCGACGAGATGGGCATCACCGCGCCCGGCACCTACGCGCTGAAGGTGCGCTGACCGTGCCCGGGGTCGTCGAACTGCCGGACTCGCTCCGGGAGGAGCTAAAGACGCCGGCAGGGCCGCTGTACACAGACGGGACGGTGCTGCTCGCGGACGCGGGCGAACCGCTGGTGACTGTCGGTGACGTCGTCACCTACCACGTTCTGGAGGCGGGCGTACAGCCGGCGGTGGCGCTGGTCGACGACCGGACCGAGCGGACAGCGGTGACAGAGCGGGTGGCAGAACGGGTGAACAGAGCCGAGTTCGACCACGAGGTGACGGTCACCAACCCGGCGGCGACGCTCACGGCTGAGTTGCTCTCGGCACTCCGCGAGGGGCTGGACTGGACCGGCACGACGCTCGTCACCGTCGACGGCGAGGAGGACCTCGCGACGCTCCCGGCCGTCGTCGCTGTACCCACGGGGGGCAGTGTCGTCTACGGTCAGCCCGGAGAGGGGATGGTGCTCGTGTCCGTCGGGAGGGAGACACAGACCCGGATGCGGAGGCTGCTCTCCCGGATGGACGGCGACAGCGGACGAGTGCTCTCGATTGTGGATGGCTGACCGCTAGCTTTTTGTAGAACCACAACATCAGTTCGCACATGGTCGAGATGGGAGTGCTCGACAAGGCAAAAGAACTCTCCGGGCTCGGAAGCGGAGAGTCGGAGGACACACGACCGTACGTCTGCCTCGCGTGCGAGGCGGAGTTCGAGGTGCAACACCACAGTTGCCCGACGTGCGGGAGTTTCGACGTTCGCCGCTCGAAGTGGGTGACCGAGTGACTCCGGGCCGTGCAGAGTCGACCCACTCCGGACGGCGTACTGGCAAGACCTGTCCGGGTGTGAACGCCGGGACTCCGGACCAGTCCG
>CAZFMN010000090.1:0-11488 GCA_964520075.1 uncultured Halobacteriales archaeon
TCTTCATCCTCGATAGTGTTGCCCAGTTGGTTTACCGCCTCGGCGGAGAAATCGATTGTTTCCCCGGCCTCGATCACCTGGTCGTCCTCTGGTTCTATCAGGACCTCCGCGACCTCGTCCTCGTTGACGAACACTGTCGTCTCTGCCGAGGTGATGCCGTCGAGCGTCGCCGTCACGTCGTAGATACCTTCCGCGGACTCCTCGAAGGTGCCGTCGGCGGCGATGCTCCCGCCCTCGGCGTCCCAGCCGAAGGCCTCGTCGTCGTCCTCGACGAGGAACCCGTCTCCGTCGAAGGCCTCCGCCGAGAACTCGATGACCTCGCCAGGGTTGACGCTCTGCCCCCCCGACGGGTCGATGACGACCGACTGGACGGGCCCGGTGACCACCTCGACGGTCGTCGGTTCCGAGACGACGCCGTCGATTGCCGCGGTCACGTTGTACTCGCCGGGGTTCGTCTCCTCGAAGACGCCGTCGTTGGTTATGTCGCCGCCCTCGGCATCGAACTCGAATGCCGTGTCGTCGTCCTCGAGGACGGTCCCGAACGCGTTGAGTGCCTCCGCCGAGAAGTCGAGCGTGTTGCCGGCATCGAGTACCTGGTCGCTGGCGGGGTCGAGTGCGACCGAATCGATATCGCCCGGTTCGACCGTGACTCCCGTTGGTTCGGAGGTCACGCCCTGAAGCGCCGCGGTCACGCTGTACTCGCCGAGCTCTGTCTCCTGGAACGCGCCGTCGGTGCTGATGTTCCCGCCGCCGGCGTCCCAGTCGAAGATTCCGTCGACGTTCTCGATGAGGTTTCCGTTCGCGTCGAAGGCTTCGGCGGAGAAATCGAGGGTCTCCCCGGCCAGGACGTCCTGGTCCATCGCGGGCTCTATCTCGACGGTATCGACCTCGAGCACGAACACCGTCGTGGGCTCCGATTCCACCCCCTCGAGGGACGCGGTCACGTCGTACTCGCCGGGCTCTGTCGGTTCGAAGGTGCCCTCGCCGTCGATCTCGCCGCCGCCCGCGTCCCAGTTGAACGCTTCGTCGTTGACCTCAACGAGGTCCCCGTCCGCGTCGTACCCTTTCGCCGAGAACGAGACGAAGTCGCCGGGCAAGATGGACAGATCCTCTTCGGGCGAGATCTCCACCGTCGCGACGTCGTTCTGGGTCACCGCCGTGCTCGCTCCGACGGCACCGGCACCGAGGAGTGTCGCGCCGCTCGTCCGCAGCAGGTTCCGCCGGTTCATCGGTAGGCGCGTCATCGTCCGCTCACCCCCGGTCGTGTGAATTCGGTGTGACGAGCCACCGCTCGCGTCTCTCGATGCAATACGACCGGTCCCACCGTGGTCGATTGGTCAGTTCCTGTCATTGTTACTCCTCCCCCGCGTCCGGGTCGATCGGTGCTCCAGCGAATGGGTCGATAACAGGTGGTACCGCGGGTTGAAAAGCATTAGTTTGAATATCGTCCGTTTTTTCAGTACCGAACCAGTTGTTGTCGGCCTTGAGATTTCCGCTTGCCCCTTCATAACGAAGGATGGCGAGATTGCTGCTGACGAGGTGGTTGTTGTTCAACTCAGAAATGGTGTTATGATTTTCGACGACGTCTGCACTGGATTCGATCAGATTTCGGTTTATTTTTGCACTGTTAACAGAACCATAACCGTTTATCAGTTGTATACCAATGCGAGAGTTTCTGAGGGTATTGTCTTCTACCACAGGGCTGTCAGTGTTTGAGAGAGCAATGTGAGCCTCGCTAATATCCCCTGTAAACAGGTTGTTACGAATCTCGATATTCTTGACCTGAGAGATTTCGCCAGTAACACTCATTGAGAAGTCTTCCCCAGCGCTATCACGGATTTCGTTGTTGTCAAATATTATACCTTCACCTCCGTCAATAAGGATGAGATTATTGCCGACCGTCACGCCCTCTTCGATAATGTTGTGACTGAACTCGGCGTTATCACCGTTTATTACAACCATCTGCTGTGGCGCGAGTTCGCTGCTAACGAAGGTGAACCCCTGCAGTACCATCCCATCTCTAATGAGGGTAACACCCTCCGGGGGATTGGGCCCAACTTCATTGAGATCGGTTATTTTTGTATCAGCAGGCCCTGCGTACGAGACATATTCTAATCCTTCCTTTGTCCCGTTACCATCGTTGTTGACAGCCGTGAAGTCGTACTCGCCAGGGAACACTAAGACTCTGTCGTTCGTTCCGACTTCTGCAGCAGCCGCGTCGATGGTCTCGAACGCGGTACTGCCCACCTCTCCTTCGAACTTCGTGCCATCGAGGTCGGCAGGGTCGTCGAAGACGGCGAAGTCGAAGTTCGCAGGGTCCTGTTCTGGGTACGCTGAGATGTCCGCACCCACGTCGATTCCGGACAGGAACTCGATGTTCTCGTCGTCCACGGTCACCCCCTTTTTATTAACCAGCACGGGAATCTCGCCCTGGCCGTCGACAGTCGGCGACGCACCGGGGGCGGCCTCAAGTGCCAGGTCTTTGGTATTAATTGTAACCGTCTCTTCGTACGTTCCAGGGCCGAGAAGCAGTGTCTCGGTCTCTCTCGCCTCGTCAACAGCACTCTGAATCGTGTTGGGGTCGGTGGCACTGTACACCTTGCGCTCGTCCGCGTTCAGTACCTCGCCAGTTTGAGGAGCGAGGGAGACCTGTGCCTCGGAGAGTCCGACTTCTTGAGCATCAGATTTAAAGAGCGTTACGCTCACAGGTTCGGTCACATCAAGATTGTCGTCGATGCGACTGCGGGGGATGGACGTTGTCTCCGTACCTATTTCGTTCGATGGGTCATCAACCCCTAAGTCTATCTCCTCGGTTGTCTGGTCGCCGTTGTGTTCGAGCACGACCGTTACGGTTCCGCCGGTTCGAAGGACTTGGCTGGCATTGATTTCGAGGTTGCTGTCAACGACAGTGAAGACGGTGCCCTCGAACGCAACCTCACCGAACGCCGCTAGCGGAATCTCCGCACTATCATTGTCTTTTTCTTCTACCTCTTCGCCGTCGATTGTGGCTTTCACAGTGTACGATTTATCATCATCATCGGTACTCTGATCAGACGTCACTGGAACTGTGTCCTCGCCGGGGCTCGGATTTACCGTTTTAGTGACTGTAGTGGAGTCCCCCTGGTCGTCCTCGATGTCGACCTCAACCTCTCGGTCGGGTGCGGTCAGGTCCCCATCGTTCTCGACATCGACATCGAACTCCAGGGGTACTGCTCCTCCACCCCTGACCGAGTCCTCGTCAATACTGATGTCCCTGATTTCGGCAGGCTCGACATCCAGATCCACGCTCTCGTTCACCCCTATGTCTGCCTCGTTGACAGAGACGTTCAGCCTGACATCGAAGCCATAGGCGTCGGTAGCGTATTCTATCGGGACACCCCACTGGAGTGTATTATCTACCGTGTCTCCAGGCGTTAGTTCGAAATCGCTACTCTTGGAGAAGCTGGTCAGTGAGTTACTCTGCTCATCGAGCAGATTGCCAGAGAACGTGACCGTGCCACTGAGACTCTCCTCCGGACCGAGGACAGTACCGAGGACATCACCTGCTTCGAATCGGTAGTTGGCTTCGAGTTCGTCTTTCGGGGAATCGCTCTGGCTCAACGTGCCCACGCTCTGAGTCGAGGCGCTCTGAGAATTGACGTTCGTACCCGGGGAACCGGACCCGGTATTGAGATTCAGGTCTACCGAGAACCCCTCGATGGTCGTATCACCGCTTGCCTGGACGTTGCTTTTGTCGACCAGCACCGTATTGCTCGGATCGTGGATGACCTGAACGTTCGTTCCTGCCGCCAGTTGCTCGGCTGTATCCGTATCAGTGAACTCGAGATCGTTTAGTTCGGCGACAGCGCGGTCACCCGCACTGAACGAATCAATCGACGATTCGATATCGGCGAACGATGTCTCGGCTCTCTGAACACCGGTATCGACCACGAGTGTCAACTCCTCTACGGGAATTGTGTCACCACTCTCGTGAGTGATGGCCACCCCGTCGGTCGCCACCTCCGTGCTGATGTCCACGAACACCGGCCCGTCGTCGTCGTTAGCACCGATGTCCGTCACGAAAAACGCGGCCGAGGCGGCCAGTACGAGCACGACTCCCACTATCAAGAGGACACCTATTACGTTGGACTGACTGCGCCAGTCGCTACCCCCTATCCAGCTGTGTCTGTCTGACGTATTATTCCGATCTCCATTGGTATGGTCTGACCCTCTCTTCCCACTCATTGCTTCAACCCTAAATTTGTACCCTAATATAACCTCTGGTTTAATCTAATACGATCTTAATTTTCTTTTGTTCGGGTTAGCACATCCCTAACGAGACGGGCGTATATATAGTCTGAACAGAGAGTGTCACCGAGAGTCAGAGTGGACTGGGGCGTCACCGCCGCAGGCTCGCTTCGCGGTCGCACCTGAGCTGTTCGGTGTCTCCACGGTCATCACCGACACGACCACAGCAGTCAGCGACTGTGCCACCCGCGCCTGCTCGACCTGTCCGGACTGGGAGTCCCTGTTACGCCGGCGCGCGCCAGCCGTCTGCGCCCGCACATCGCGTGCGGACGACCCTGAGAGTGCTTCCCGTGGCTGTACGTCTCACACCCCCGGAACGTACTGTCAGGGGACCTGTCACGGGAGCGACCGTGCTGGCCTCACCCGACAGAAAGTGCTATTGGACATTCGTCCATTTTTTGCCTGCAGGAACGGGCGGCACAGGACAGTCGTTCAGCGGCGCCGGACCTCGGTTCTGTTCCTGTTCTCCGCCGATACAGCCGGTTTCGTGGCCTTATACACGTAATAGGACATACTTAGTCATAGATGACCACTAGGCGGTATCCAACACCTTAGCCCGAACCTTTATATGTACGAACTGCAGATTCGGGGCCGTGAACCGCGAGAACAACTATGGGGCGAGCGCCGGTATAGTTGCACAATCACGAAGCGACTGAGCAAACAACAACACAGACACAAACAATGGAACCGACGATAGTACTACAGGCATCGAACGAAGCACTCACAAGCGCGGTAAACAACACGTGGATACTGACCGTATCCTTCCTCATCTTCTTCATGCACGCGGGCTTCGCGATGCTGGAGGCGGGGCAGGTGCGCTCGAAGAACGTGGCGAACCAGTTGACGAAGAACCTCCTGACGTGGGCTGTCGGGGTGGTGGTCTTTTTCCTGATCGGAATCGGCATCGCTAACCTCGCCACCGGGAACAGCTTCGCCGACGGCGCACCGTTCATCGATGCGCCGGCGGGAGGCTACGTGGGGTGGCTGTACGGCGCGGTGTTCGCGATGACCGCGGCGACCATCGTCTCGGGGGCCGTCGCCGGACGCGCGAAACTCCGCGCCTACGTGGGCTACACGTTCCTCCTGGCGGCGGTCATCTACCCCGTTACAATCGCGATGACCTGGACGGCAGACACCGGCCTGGTCGAGGAGCTAACCGGCACGGCGTTCATCGACTTCGCCGGCGGGATGATCGTCCACGCGCTCGGTGGCATCGCCGGCCTGACCGCGGCGTACGTCCTCGGGGCGCGGATGGACCGGTACGACGAGGACGGCAGCGTGAACGTGATTCCGGGTCACTCGATGACGTTCGCGGTGCTCGGGACGCTGCTGCTCGCGTTCGGCTGGTACGGGTTCAACGTCGGGACGGCGAGCGCGCTGACCTCGGATGGACTGTACAACGGCGCCGTGCTCGGCCGCGTCGCGATGACCACGACAGTAGCGATGGCGATGGGTGCGGTCGGTGCGGCCACGGTTTCGTGGCTGATGAACAGCAAGGTCGATACGCTGTACGTCGCGAACGGCCTGCTTGCCGGTCTGGTCGGTATCACCGCCATCCCGCACGTCGCGAACTACCAGGGCGCGCTCATAGTCGGCCTCCTCGCCGGGGCACAGCTCCCGGTCGTGTTCAACATCGTCAAGAAGAACCTGAAGATCGACGACGTCTGTGCGGTGTTCCCGGTCCACGGGAGCGCGGGTGTGCTCGGTGCGCTCGCCGCACCGTTCGTCCACTTCAACCGCGGCAGCATCAATCTCGTCGACCAGTTCATCGCACAGGCGACGGGTGTCACCATCATCGCGCTGTGGGCGGCCACCGCGACCGGCCTCATCTGGTTCGCGTTCAAGCTGACCGGTCAGGCCCGTGTCGCCGAGGACCACGAGCGCGAGGGGCTGGACATCTCCGAGCACGGTGTCGAGACATACCCCGAGTTCGGTGACCCCAACGTCGCCACCGACGGCGGTGTGAAGAGCTACGACCTCCGAACCGATGGCGGCAGCGGCATCGAGATGGTCACCGCCATCATCCGCCCGGACAAGCTCGGTGAGGTGAAGGCGGCACTCGCGGAGGCCGAGGCCCCCTCGCTGACGGTGACGAACGTCTCCGGCCGCGGCTCACAGCCCCCGAAGACCGGGCAGTGGCGCGGCGAGGAGTACACTGTCGACCTCCACCAGAAGGTCAAAATCGAGTGTGTCGTCGCCGATATCCCCGCGGAGGATGTCGTCGACGCCATCGCCGAGGCCGCGGGCACCGGTGAACCCGGTGACGGCAAGGTGTTCATCATGCCCGTCGAGGACGCGCTCAAGATCCGCACCGGTGAGCGCGGCCCGACCGCGGTCTGAGCGACCGACCGCGTCACACACAATCGCTCTTCTCGCGACTCACCTCTGTCGACGCGATACGGCGAGGAACCGACTTCGACCCCGGGTCCACGCCAACGCTGTCGCCCCTCGCGCTACGCGCACGCGACAACAGGGACCAGACTGTCGGGTCTGATGAGGCCGTCCGTGTCCAGATGTTCCACAGAGGGAGTCGTCGATTCACGGGTCGTGGGTGACCACTCGGACTGTGCTGCTGGAACTGGTCGGGTTGTGCGTGAGCGGTCACTCGAGTCGTTTCTTCAGGAGAGTGGTTCACCGACGAGAACCGTCCGCGCCAACGAAAATCGGCCGAACCGCGGTCGAGGACTTACTCGAGTCGTTCGCTGACGAGCGTCTCGAGGTCGTCACGGAGTTCGTCGACGGCGACCTCCTCGAGAACGGGCACAAAAAAGCCCTCGACGAGCATGTCGGTGGCCTCCTCCTCGTCGATGCCCCGGGAGACCATGTACAGCAAGTCCTCGTCGTCGACCTGGCCGACGGTCGCGGAGTGGCTGGCCTCCGTGTCGTGGTTGTTGATGATGAGTTTCGGCGAGGCGTCGGCCTCGCTCTCGTCGGACAGCATCAACGTGTTCTCGCGCTGGTAGGAGTTGGTGCTCCAGGCGCTGTCACCGACATCTTGGACACCCTCGTAGACCGAGCGCGCCTCGTCGTCGAGCACGCCGCGGGTCACGAGGTCGGCGGTGGTGTGTTCGGCCTCGTGCCAGACCCGGCTGGCGACGTCGAAGTGCTGGTCCTCGTGGCCGAAGAAGGCCCCGACGATTTTCGACTCGCTGCCCTCGCCCAGCAGCCGCGTCTCGACCGAGGACTTCGTCAGGCGGGTGCCGATGTTGCCCTCGATCCAGTTCACCTGGCCGTAGGTGCCGGCGTGGCCACGCTTCACCTGGTAGTTGTAGGTGTCCTCCGTCAGATTCTGAAGGGCCCCGTACTGGATGTGTGCGTTCTCGCCGGCCACCGCCTCGACGACACCGCTGTAGTACCGCCTGCCCTCGGTCCCGTCGAACGCGCCGTCCTGTGCGGGTGCGACACTCTCCTCGCCGGTTGACTGCCGCTCGAGGATGTCGACACTCGCGGACCGCTCGGCGACCACCAGCGTGTAGTTGAACAGCGACCGGGAGTTCATCCGGGTCCGCACCTTCACGTCCTCGGCGACGACACCCTCGGGCGCGTAGATGACGGTGCCAGCACTGAAAAGCGCCGTCGAGAGCGCGGTCAGGTAGTCACGCTGCGGGTCGACGACACTGCCGAACTGCTCCTCGACCAAGTCGCCGTGCTCGTCGAGCGCCTCGGCCCAGCCCAGCACCTCGACACCCTCGGCGTCGACGCGGTCTTTCTCCTGGGCGCGGTCCAGCGGGTCGACGAAGCGGTCGAACTCCAGCGCGTCGAGGTTGGTCCAGTCCCGACCGGGTGTCCGGATCACCTTCGGCATCTCGAGTTCGTCGAGCGCGTCGAGTGCGTCGAGTCGCCGCTGGAGCATCCACTCCGGTTCGTCGAGGTCCGAACTTATCTCCCGGACCTGGTCCTCTGTCAGGTTCGCGTGTACCTGTGTGCTCATCGTCTCACCCGAGACTGCCTTCCATCTCGAGTTCGATCAGCCGGTTCAGTTCGACGGCGTACTCGATCGGCAGTTCCTCCGTGATCGGCTCGATGAACCCGGCGACGATCATCTGCTTCGCGTCGTCGTCGTCGAGTCCACGGGACTGCAGGTAGAACACGTCCTCGTCACCGATCTTGCCGACAGTGGCCTCGTGGGCGACGTCGACCTGACTCTCCTGGATCTCCATGTACGGCATCGTGTCCGAGGTGGAGTCGTTGTCGAACATCAGCGCGTCACACTCGACCGCAGTCGAGGAGTCCTTCGCGCCGTCGGCGATGTGGACGAGCCCGCGGTAGTTGGTGCGGCCGCCGTCCTTGCTGATGGACTTCGACTCGATGGTCGACTTCGTGTCCGGCGCGTTGTGGTAGACCTTCGCGCCGGTGTCGATGTCCTGACCCTCGCCGGCGAACGCGATGGTGATGTGGTTGTCGGTCGCACCGGGACCCTTCAGGATGGTCGACGGGTAGAGCATCGTCGCCTTCGAGCCCATGCTGCCCGAGACCCACTCCATCGTGGCGTCCTCCTCGGCGATCGCCCGCTTCGTGTTGAGGTTGTACGTGTTCTTCGACCAGTTCTGGACCGTCGAGTACTGGACGTGGGCGTTCTCCTTCACGAACACCTCGACACCGCCGCTGTGGAGGTTGAACTCCGAGTACTTCGGGGCCGAACAGCCCTCGATGTAGTGGACCTCGGAGTTCTCCTCGGCGATGATGAGCGTGTGCTCGAACTGGCCCATCCCGTCGGAGTTCATCCGGAAGTACGCCTGGACCGGCATCTCCACGGTGGTGTCCTCCGGAACGTACACGAACGACCCGCCCGACCAGACCGCGCCGTGCAGCGCCGCGAACTTGTTGTCGCTCGGGGGGACCGCCTTCGTCATGAAGTACTCCTTCAGGATCTCCTCGTGGTCCTGGACCGCCTTGTCCATGTCACAGAAGACGACACCCTTCTCCTCCCACTGCTCCTGCATGTTCTGGTAGACGATCTCGGACTCGTACTGTGCGCCGACACCCGAGAGGGCGTTCTTCTCCGCCTCCGGGATGCCGAGCTTGTCGAACGTGTCCTGGATCTCGTCTGGCAGGTCCTCCCAGTTATCGGCCCCACCGCGGGCGTCGATATCTGGTCGGATGTACGGGACGATCTCGTCGACGTCGACCTCCGAGAGGTCCGGCGCACCCGGCCAGTCGTCCGGCATCGGCATCTCCTGGAACACGCGCAGTGCGCGGAGACGCCGCTCCAGCATCCACTCGGGCTCGTTCTTGTCCTCCGAGATGACCCTGATGGTCTCCTCGGTCAGCCCCTTCTCGGCCTCGAACGCCGAGGACTCCTCTTTCTTGAACTCGAACCGTGCTTCCGTGTCAGTGTTCTGCAGTTCTTCTGAACTCATTGTGTTAGGCTGCCTCGTAGACTTCCTCGCGAACCCAGCCGTACCCCTCGTCCTCGAGCTGTCGGGCCAGGTCCGCACCGCCGCTCTTTGCTATCTGTCCGTCGAGCATCACGTGGACGTGGTCGGGTTCGACGTAGTCCAGGATGCGCTGGTAGTGGGTGATCTGCAGGATGCCCGCGCCCTCCTCGTCGCGCAGGGCGTTGATACCGTCCGAGACATCCTGGAGTCGGTCGATATCGAGCCCGGAGTCGATCTCGTCGAGCACCGCGATCTCGGGCTCCAGGATGGCCGCCTGCAGCACCTCGTTCTGTTTCTTCTCGCCACCCGAGAACCCGACGTTCAGGTACCGGTTGGCGAATGACTCGTCCATGTCCAGCAGTTCCATCTTCTCTTGGAGGATGGCCTGGAACTCCGCGACGCCGATTTCGGCGTCGTCTGCCGGTCCCTCCATCGGCGAGTTCTCGTACCCCTCGTCCTCGTCCGCCTCGTCGGCGTCCTCGGCTTCGTCCTCCTCCTCGAACAGTTCCTCTCGCTCCTCGAGTTTGGCGCTCAGCGCCGTCCGGAGGAAGTTCACCATCGTGACGCCCTCGATCTCGACGGGGTACTGGAACCCGAGGAAGATACCGAGCGCCGCCCGCTCGTTCGGCTCCAGGTCGAGCAGTTCCCACTCGCGCATCTCCTCGGGGACCTCCTCGTCGAACTCCTCACCCGTGAGGTGGAGTGTCACGGTTCCACCGGTCACGTCGTAGGCCGGATGACCCGCGATGACCTTCGCGAGGGTCGACTTGCCACTCCCGTTTGGACCCATCAGGGCGTGTATCTCCCCGCTGTCGACTGTCAGGTCGACACCGCGGAGGATGGTCTCTCCACCCTCCTCCGCGACGTCGGCGTGCAGGTTCTCGATTTCGAGTGTTGCCATGTGTGTTCAGTTCAGGTTAACGAAGGGGAGAGACACGCATAATGCTTTCGTATTTCTGCCCTCTCGTTTTCCAAAACGCAAAAATCTATTCGTGCGCGGGAAATTAAACGGCCTCGCACGCGCTGTACTGTGGTAGTGGGAGCCGCGGCGTCGCCGCCGCTCGTCCGTGCAGTCCTCCGGGACGGGAAGCGCCTCGTCGGCGGACTCGAACTGCTCGATAGACCCGACCGAAACCTACGAGATGACGGTCAACTCGTTCACGACGGGAGACCCCTTCTTCACCGACCTGGAGACAGTCGAGGAGGACCTCACACTGTACGGCACAGCAGTCGTCGAGTACATCGAACGGCAGGGCACGCTGACACCGCCACAGGAGGATCACATCCGCCGCGTGACACGCACGCTCGAGAGCCCCACTATCACCTCGACGACGGGACCGCTCGCTTCGAGTACGACGTGCCCGACGCTGTCGACTCGGTGCAGGCCGCCTCGTTCGCCGTGCTGAACGAGACATCGAGCCGGTTGCCTGTCGAGACTGTCGAGTTCACCGGCGACAGTCTCCGCCTGTCGGTCGACGGGACCGCGCTCGTCGCGCTCACCGAGCACAGCGATATCGTCCAGCTGTACGGCACCTACCTCACGAGACATACTCGAGAGGTAACCAGACCACAGCGGGGTCGTTCGCGGGTCGGCCCGCGGTGTGGTCTCCGGACTCAGAACTGACCGAGTGACGTCTGGCCCTGCTTGAGCGCGGTCGCGTCGTGGCCGCGTGCGGTCAGTTCGGTCGCGAGCGTCGTCGCCGCGCCGTGCTGGGTGTACACCCGGTCGGGGTCGACCTCGTCCACCAGCGCCAGCAGTTCGGTGAACTCACAGTGATCCGAGAGCGGGAACGTGATATCGAAATCACCGCGGAACTTGAACG
>CAZFMN010000091.1:0-11373 GCA_964520075.1 uncultured Halobacteriales archaeon
GCAACACGCAGTCGGCGACCTTCTGGCCGACACCGACGTAGCGGGTCAGCGTCTCGCGGGCCTCCTCGTAGGGTTCACCGCGGACCTCCTCGGGCCGGGTGCCGCCCGCGACCATCTCGGCGGTGTCCCTGACGTAGGGGGCACGGTAGCCCAGCGAGAGGTCGCGGAGCTCCTGCTCGCCGGCCGCCGCCAACTGCTCGGGTGTCGGGTAGGCGTGGACTGTCTCGCCGTCGAATTCGACGGGTGTGCCGAACGTCTCGCGCAGGCGCTGTTGCATCCCGTGGATGCGTGCGACACGCATCTGTGCGGAGCAGATAAACGAGACGAGCCCACCGAAGGGAGGGTCACGGACGATGCGCAGCCCCCGGTGGGCGTCGAACGCCTCCTCGACCAGGTCGTCGTCGGGGGTCGAGGCCCGAACAGCCTGGAGGTCGTCGTCCAGACCGAGGCGACGGCGCACCACGTCACCGGCATCGAACGTCGACTCCCAGACGAGGGTGTCGCCGTCCTGGTGGACACGGAGCGGGGCCGGGTCGCCAGCCGCCCGGGTCGTCGTGAGATACCGGGTGTCCGCGTCGGTCGAGCCGTAGGTCGCGCCGTCCTCGCGCCACCAGAGATACGACTGGCCACTCTCCAGGGTCAGCCGGAGGTCGAACGGGCCGTCGAGAGGGATCTCTCCGCGTTCCATCTGCACGGAAGTTGGTCAGGATGGGTTTGTGTCTGTCGAACCGTCGTCCGCCCCCTCGCCGAGAAGCTCCGAGGCCGTGAGAAGCGCCTCGAGTTCGACACCGTGCTCGGCGAGTCGCTCGCGGGCGCCCTCCTCGCGGTCGACGACGACGAGCACGCGCTCGACACTCGCCCCCGCGTCGCGGAGTGCCCGCACCGCGTCGAGGGCGCTCTGTCCGGTCGTAGTGATATCCTCGAGCACGACCACCTGCTCGCCGTCGGCGAGGCTCCCCTCGATGCGGTTACCGGTGCCGTACGACTTCGTCTCCTTGCGGACGATGACGTACCGCCGGTCGGCGGCGACACTCGTCGCGGCGGCCAGCGGCACCGCCCCGAGCGCGACACCGGCGAGCGTCTCCCCCCCGAGTCGAGTCGTGAACGCGTCGGCAATCGCCGAGAGACACCCCGGGTCCGTCTCGAAGACGTACTTGTCGACGTAGTACTCGCTCGTGCCACCGTGGGCCAGTTCGAACTCGCCGAAGCGGACCGCGTCGGCCCCACGCAGGAGCGCGACGAGCGACTCGGTCTCCATACTGCTCGCGTGGGCGGGCCAGCTAATGTGTCTGCCGGTCCGGGCACACCGTGGTTTTCCGTCCAGTCCCGTCGAGAACAGGCCGGCGGGTCCGTCTGTCGGACCGGGTGGTCACCGGATACTGACGTGTGTGGACTCCTCGTTGAGTGCGAGATTCGTCGCGATCTCGGCGTTCCGGACGGAGTACTGGGCGGTCTGGTCGAGGCTGACGAGCACCTCCCTGACGTCGAGCAGCTGGTCGTTGCTCAGTTCGGGGAGGTCACCGAGGATGTCCTGTTCGAGACCGTCGACCTCGGTGAAGCTCTCGCGCACCTCGACAGCGGTGTCGTAGTCGCGCTCGACGGCGGCGGCGACGGCCCGCTCGCTGAGCTGGTCGACCCGGTCGGTGAACTCGTGGACACGGCGCATCGTCGCCTGGTCGATATCGAGCGCGTGGCCCTCGGCCTCGAGAGCGGTCTCGGCGATGTCCTCTGCGTTGTCCGCGATCAGTTCGAGGTTCTTCGCGATTGACCGGTAGCCGATCAGCGGGAACGTGTCCGAGAGCCCCACCGAGCGTGCCAGCATCGGGTTCTGGTGGGCCGTGAAGATGAGCCGCAGCAGCAACACGAATATCTTGTTGGCCTGTCGCTCCCGGTTGAGCGCTCGCTGTGCCAAGTCCGGGTTCTGGTGGGTGAGCGCCTTTATCGCCTCGTTGCGCATCGTCGAGCCGGTGGATTCGAGCCGTTCGAGCAGGTTGTCGAGCGTGAAATCCTCGGCGTCGACCGAACACCGAATTGCGATGCTGTCCGGGGTCTCCTCGACGACACCCAGCCCCATCAGCTGTGTCTCAGCGTTGTAGACGGCGTTTATCTGTGTGCTCTGGAGTGTCTCTCCCTCGTCGACCTCCACGTGAATCGTCCGGCGTCCGAGCACGTACTGGCCGACAATCGCCCGTTCGAGGGCGTCCGCGCTCAGCCCGCTCGCCCCGACGACCACCTCGCTGTCCTCCGACTGAACCGACTCCGGGAGCACGGTCAGCGGTCCGTTCCCGTCCATTCGGAGCGACACCTCGTCGCCTTTCTCGACGCTGTAGTCCTGTGTCCACTCTGCCGGCAGCGTCATAGCCAGCGTCGATGGCCCCAGACGCTGTACCTTTCTCGTTTCCATACCTCTAGCACGGCGGCGGAACATCTTAAGTGTATCAATACATGTTAGGACAGAACAGACAGGAACGGTCGCGGCAGGTCAGGCGGTGTGCCGGTGGTGAAACATGAGCGGGACCGTACAGAGGTACAGAACCGCTCCGAGTCCGAACACCAGCGCCGCCGGACCGGGGGTCCCGACGGCACTCATCGCGTCGGTACCGGTCAGCAACAGCAGGTCCCATCCGGCGTCGACGAGGTTCAGCGCGGCCACCGCCCCGGCCGAGGCCGCGAGCAACAACACCCCAGCCCGACCGGTCACCCGCGCTCCGGCGAACCGCAGGAGCACGAACGCGGTCACGAGGCCACACAGCGAGAACACGGCGAGTCCCGTTGGCGACCACCCCAGCAACGCACCGACAACCGGGTTCTGCTCGGTGAACCTGACATTGGACGGGACAACCTCCAGGGTCAGCCAGAACGCCACCCACGAACTCGCGAACGTGAGCAACTCGGCGACCAGGAGCACCCGCCACAGGTCGCGGCGCCGTGTGACCTCCGCGACACTCGCGCTCAACTCCGGACTTTCGGATGTCTCGCGCGTGTGCTGTACTCGGTTTTCCTCTGTAGATAGCTGTGTCATGCTCCTCTATCCCGATGCTACAGCCCCGTAGGGAATATACGTTTGCTGCAAATTTTCGTATTTGATACTTTCTTCGTCAAACTACGTCCAGTCTCCTCGGTTTGCTGAGTGTCTCGGGCACGCTCGTTACGCGAGATTCAAAAACAATACTGTCAGCTCGATGCCAGCCGGGCCGGCGCCGGTGATTCGAGGCCGTTTGCTGGTATATACCCAGGGTTCGTGCTCGGGTCGGCGCGACGGTGAATTCGATTTGTTACATCTTCCTGATATCGAAAGTGATATCAGTTTCCAACACCACTATCTGCACGAGATGAAATCGTGTAGTACACCAGACAGCCAGGGGCAGTCCAACACGGTCGCGGTTGTTGCCATGGTTGCGGTCGCACTGTTGTTGGTCGCACTCACTGGTGTGTTTTTACTATCGGAGGGAGGACAAGAGGAGGAACCCGTGTTTGCTGATATCCAGGTCGAGACCACGGCAGAGGAGTTCGTCGTGAAACACGGTGGCGGTGATACGGTCGCGCCGGCGGATCTGACGCTCACGACCACCGGTGCGGCCGAGGGAACCGTCGCTCTCGACCGGTTCACGGCCACGAGCAACAGGTTCACCGCAGGTGAGGAGATCGAGATCCCGACCGACGAGTTCGATGGGGTGGCCGACAACGAGTGGCTCCTCGGCGAATTCGGCGTGGCCGTTACCCACGAACCGACAAACAGCGTGTTCGCCTCGAACCGGGGGGCAGTAGCAATCGAACGTTTGAGCGTAGACGCAGAGACAGCGGACGATGACGTGTCCGTACTGGCAGGCAACAGAGAGGGTGCGCCGGCGTCAACTGTGTCTCTGGCGGTGACTGCATCGACGAACGGGCCCACGACAGGCGTGATCACGCACATGCTGGATCGCGACAACATCGACGTGAGTCCGAGCGACCGTCTCCAAGCGCTCGATTTTGCGGAGAGCGAACGGGAGGTCACGGTCGATATCGAGAACTCAGTGTCGATTACAGTCAACTTCAACGGTGTGTCCACCGGGGCAGACCTGCTCACGGGAGAGTGGGCGGAACTTGCTCTGGATGTCCCCGAGACACTCGAGTTCGGTGCGCAGGAATCGGGTGAGTACGCGGTCGAGGCCACGTACGACCTCTACGACAGCGAAACTGTCACCGGGGCAGCGAGTGTCGCCGCCGCGAACTCGAGTGTCGTCGAGATAGACGGCACCAACATCGTTGCCGTCGGTTCGGGTACCACCGAGGTAACAGCAACGTACACCGACGACGAGGCGGGCAGACTACAGACGACAGCATGCGTCTTTAGCTAAGCCAAGAATCGTGTGACAGCAGCGGCTTATCGAGGCTTCTTTTCGAGAGAAGCGAGGAGGTGGCGAGTGTGCACAACGCAACCTCCTCGAACGAGATTGAACGTCGGCTTACTACGCTCTTTCCCTCTGGTGCCCTGGAAGACCACGCCGAGGCTGTCGGCGTGGTCGAACGGGAGGGGAAACTTCAGATTCCGCCACTGGTCTGGTCGTTTGCGTTCGGCTTCGCCACCGGCGAACGCCGAACGCTCGCAGGCTTCCGGCGTAGTTACAACGCCACAGCCGACGAGCCGTTGTCTCCGGGTGGGTACTACCAACGGTTGACGCCGTCACTGGCGGAGTATCTCCGCGACCTCGTCGAGTTCGGGCTCGACGAGGTCGCTGTCCCTCACACTGTGTCCGATGAGTTTGAGCAGTTCAGGGACGTGATGATCGCTGATGGAACAATACTGCGACTGCACCAGCTTCTCTCTGACACCTACGAAGGGCGCAAAGAGGAGCAGGCTGGAGCACGGCTCCACCTGCTCCACAACTCAAGCGATCAGATGCTCGAAAGGTTCAGCATCACCAACGAGAAAGCCCACGACAGCACGGAGTTTAACACTGGTTCCTGGCTCGAAGATCGGTTAGTTCTGTTCGACCAAGCGTACTTCAAGTACCGACGGTTCGCCTTGATCGATGAGAACAACGGCCACTTCGTGAGTCGGCTGAAGCCCGACGCAAATCCGGTGACAACGGACGAATTACGGGAATGGCGTGGCGACGCCATTCCCTTAGAAGGGATGCAGATTCAGGATGTTGTGGACGACCTCTACCGGAAGTACATTGATGTTGAGGTGGAAGCGGAGTTCAAGCGGGGCAAGTACGAAGGGACGCGCTCAAAGGATACGAAGCGATTCCGTGTCGTCGGCGTCCGCAACGAGGACGCCGACGACTACCACCTCTACATCACGAATCTGTCGAGGGAGAAGTTCTTGCCCGAGGATATAGCGACGATCTATCGATGTCGCTGGGCGGTAGAGCGGTTGTTCAGGGAACTCAAGACACAGTACGGACTGGATGAGTTCGACACGACGAAAGAGCATATCGTGAAGATTCTGGTGTATGCGGCGCTGTTGTCGTTGTTGGTGAGCCGAGAGTTGCTTGCGCTGGTGACAGAGCACGCGGATGGGGAGATCGTGTTTCCGCCGGGGCGCTGGGCGGCGACCCTCCGGTCGCACGCCCAGCTTATCCTCCGCGATTTGGGCGAGTTCCTCGGATACTCGCCACCGCCGTTGCTTGACCGGCTTATTGAAGATGCGCAGAAAATCCACAAGCAACGACCAATCCTCCAAGAGACGCTCGCTACTGCCACGCAACCGAGGTGTGAGTCTTAGCTAAAGACGCATGCAGACGACAGAAACTGTCACCGTCGAGAACCCCGTCGAGAGTGTCAGTCTGGATACCGGCAGCGGGGGGCTCGAGTTCGGCGACAGGGAGACAACCGATTACGAGGTCACCGCCACGTTCGCCTCCGGTCGGACCGTGGATGTCACCGACGAGGCGAGTGTCACCTCCAACGCCGGTGTCGTCACGGTCGACGAGACAGCGAACACTCTCCAGGCGGTCGAGGCCGGCGAGGCAACCCTGACTGCCACGTACAACGAGGTGAGCGACGAGACGTCGCTCGGCGTCACGGACCCACTCGCGGACATCAATCTCACAGTCCCCACGCCGCTCGAGGTCAGCGAGACGGCGGGGTACGAGGTCAACGCCACGTTCGAATCCGGGCGCACAGAGGATATCACCGACGAGGCGAGTGTCACCTCCGACGACAGGAGTGTGGTTACAGTCGATGAGCAAGCAGCAGAAATCGAAGCTATCGGTGAGGGTATCGCGACGCTCACCGCAGGCTATCAGAGCGTAGAAAACAGTTCAGAGGTCTCGGTCACAGATGAAACAGAGGGAGGTCTGCCGAAGTATCTGGAGAATTTGGCTACCGACAGCGGTGGTCCAGTTGTAACGTTCCCCGACCGGGATCCTATCGCGATACAAGAGGGTGACTCGTTCGGCGAACTTGGTGCTGACGGGGACAGTGTCGTTACCTGGGTTACCAACGGCGACGACATCGAGGTGACATCAGAAACACCCGGCATAACTACAATCTTCGGTCCTGCTAAGAGCGACTCTGGCTTCGAGGAGATTGGTGATACCGGGTTCTACGAGCGAGCGCCGACCGGCTTCGGAACACCACAGCCAGACCAAGGTGACTACGAACTTGTGAACATCGAGGAGGATGACGACGGTTATCTGACGGAGTGGCAAGAGGTGTCCGACGGCATAGCAGGACTCGGACCGACAGAGGAGATTCCGGTCTCGAGTAACAAGGATAGTCCAAACAGAAGCCAGTACGACGCACTCGAGGAAATCGAACTGCCAGACCCCTTCACTCTCGTATTGGAAGTCGAGCAAAACGGTGAACCGTTCACCGGATAAATTACTAAGAACGAGGAGTTCATCTGGATTGAGGACCACCTCGGCGAGTTCGACGAGACACCGGCCAACCGCTACGGTGGTTATACCGACTTGAATTTCAACCAGAGCGGGATGGTAGGAGTCGTGATGGGTAATGGAGACAGTGTCGACGTACACTATGAGGGTATAGATGTTAACGAGATAACTGAAACAATAACAGTCGACTTCGGAGCGGCAGGAATCGAGTCCGACCTCGAAATCGTGGGCATGGAGGTGGAGACGACCTCAGATTGAGCGCATCTCACCATCGGAACCTTTCTTTCAGCCCCCTTCGTACCCGGACACATGTTCGACGAGGAGGACTTGGCGGCGATACGCGAGGCTCGTGAGGACTGGGAGAGCGAGCGTCTCGACCCGGTGCTCGACCGGTACGGGGAGCGCCAAGACCGGTTCGCGACGGTCTCGAATCTCGGTGTCGACCGTCTCTACACGCCCGAGGACATCGCCGATATCGACTACGAGGAGGATCTCGGGTTCCCGGGGGAGCCGCCGTTCACCCGCGGCGTCTACCCGACGATGTACCGCGGCCGCACGTGGACGATGCGCCAGTTCGCGGGGTTTGGAACCGCCGAGGAGACAAACGAGCGGTTCCACTACCTCGTCGAGGAGGGACAGACGGGTCTCTCGACAGCCTTCGACATGCCGACGCTGATGGGTATCGACTCCGACCACCAGATGAGCAACGGCGAGGTGGGAAAGGAGGGGGTCGCGGTCGACACCCTGCGGGATATGGAGATACTGTTCGACGGCATCGCTCTCGACGAGGTCTCCACATCGTTCACTATCAACCCGAGTGCACCGGTCATCTACGCGATGTACGTCGCGCTGGCCGACCGGCGCGGAATCCCGCGCGAGCGACTCCGGGGCACCCTCCAGAACGACATGCTGAAGGAGTTCATCGCACAGAAAGAGTGGGTGGTTCCGCCGGAGCCCTCGCTGCGCCTGGTGAGTGACGTCGTCGAGTTCTCCGTCGAGCAGACCCCGAAATTCAACCCGGTCTCGGTCTCGGGCTATCACATCCGCGAGGCCGGGTCGACGGCGGTGCAGGAACTCGCGTTCACGCTGGCCGACGGGATGGTCTACATCGAGGACTGTCTCGACCGTGGGATGGAGATCGACACGTTCGGGCCGGCGCTGTCGTTTTTCTTCAACTCGCACAACTCGCTGTTCGAGGAGGTGGCGAAGTTCCGCGCCGCCCGGCGCATCTGGGCGCGACTCACGGCGGAGTGGTACGGTGCCGAGAGCGACGAGGCGCGCAAACTCAAGTTCCACACACAGACGGCGGGCCAGTCCCTGACCGCACAGCAACCGCGCAACAACATCGCCCGCGTCACGGTGCAGGCGCTCGCGGCCGTGCTCGGGGGGACACAGAGCCTGCACACCAACAGCTACGACGAGGCGCTCGCGCTGCCCAGCGAGGAGGCGGTCCGGGTGGCGCTGCGCACCCAGCAACTGCTCGCCGAGGAGTCCGGCGCCGGCGATATCGTCGACCCGCTCGGCGGTTCCTTTGCTGTCGAGTCGCTCACCGACGAAATCGAGAGCGAGGCGATGGCCTACATCGAGGAGATTCGCGAGATGGGTGGCGGCTCGATGCGCGAGGGTGTCCTGACCGGCATCCAGGGGGGGTACTTCCAGCGGGAGATACAGGACGCCGCCTACGAGTACCAGCAACGCGTCGAGGCCGGCGAGGAGACTGTCGTCGGTGTCAACGCCTACGAGAGCGATGAGGAGACCGAACCGGAGCTGCTGCGAGTCGACGAGACGGTCCAGCGGCGTCAGCGCGACCGTCTCGCCACGGTCAGGGAGGACCGTGACGACGAGGCCGTCGAGGCCACGCTCGCGAATCTCCGGACGGTCACCCGCGAGGGCGGGAACGTCGTACCTGCTGTCGTCGACGCGGTGAAAGCCTACGCGACGATGGGGGAGATAATGGGTGTCTTCGAGGACGAGTTCGGCTCCTACCAGGAGGGAATCGGCGTGGCATAAGCGGTCAGAGACGCTGTGTCCGTGTTGCTTACAGCACGAGAGCGATGTAGGCCAGTGCGCCTGTCAGGAAAGCGAAAACACCGGACCAGCGGAGCTGTCGCCGCTGTCTGTCTGTATCACAGAGGTGGTCCACGGCCCTGTCAACAGGAAATAGGTCCACGGCCCCGCTAGCCGCGAGTCCCACACCGGTGAGAAACCAGTGGCTCCCCCCATCGACGATACCGACACCGAGTGTCCCGAGCGCGAGGGCGGTGAACAGTAATCCTCGTGCCAGGGTGGCCCGTTCACCGAACAGCGACTCTCCTGTGTCGACACTCATTGTATCATTGGATACATTCTGTAAACCCAAGTGTTTCGATTGTGTGGACGCCGTTGCTGTCTGTGACACACCTCCGGAGGTGTTCTGAAGCGCCGACGGCGTGCCTACAGTCGGCACGAACATTTTAACCCACCCGGAGGTAACATCAGGATATGATACCCATCGACGAGGCGGTCACGGCCAGACTCGAGTCTCACGGCGAGCGGTTCGAGGTGCTGGTGGACCCCGACGCCGCACTCGAGATACGCCGCGGGGAGTTCGAGGGTGACCTCGAGGAGGTAATCGCCGTGGAGGACATCTTCGAGGACGCGTCGAGCGGCGACCGGCCACCCGAGTCGGCGCTAAAGGAGGTGTTCGAGACGACCGACCCCCTGGAGATCATCCCCGAGGTCATCAGGGAGGGTGAGATACAGATAACGGCCGAACAGCGCCGCGAGATGCAGGAACAGAAACACAAGCAGCTCGTGAACCGCATCGCGCGCAACGCGGTCAACCCGCAGATGGACGACGCCCCCCACCCACCCGAGCGCATCGAGTCCGCGCTCGAGGAGACCCGGTTCCGCGTCGACCCGATGGAACCGGTCGAGACCCAGGTCGACGAGGCGCTCGACGTGTTGCGACCGGTCATCCCGATCCGGTTCGACACGATGACCGTCGCCGCACAACTCCCCCCTGAACACGCCGGGAGCGGGCAGGCCCGAGTTCGGGAGTTCGGCACACTCGAACGCGAGGAGTGGCAACCGAACGGCTCGTGGATCGGTGTGGTCACGTTCCCCGCCGGGATGCAAAACGAGTTCTACAATCTGGTCAACGAGGTTTCCAGCGGCGAGGCCGAAACCCGCATCGTCGCCGACGCCGACGAACTCAGCACCCGCTGAGCGTCTCCCACGACCGCGGCCGTGGACTCTCACCTCGGTACCCCGACCCCTGTTCGATGGGCGCCCCGGAGGCGAGACCGACCGCCAGCACGACGGCTGACTGCCGGCGCACCGATGGACCGGCAACACGATGGCCGTCTGTCGGTACGGTAGCCGACCGCTGGCCGTCGGTCGGTCTCAGGAGAGACTGTCGGCTACAGGTCGGTGCTCACGCGGATTTCGGTGTCGGTGATGGTTGCGACACTCTCCGCGGGGACCTCGATGTCGTCCTCGTCGACCCCGCCGAACCCGAACCCCTGGAGCACCGCCTCACCGACGCCCGGGTCGGGTTCGACGTATGCGACCTGTTCCTCGGCGTCGACCCCGGTGACGACTCCGATCTCCTCACCTTCCGCGTCCATCAGAAACTTTCCCTCGTCTGCTGTAGACAGGACTGTCATCGTTCCACCTTTGCCAGCCACCTGTGAAATATCTATGGAAACGTCCCGAACTGCCCCGCTGCGCGCGACAGCGGAACGGCGACCCCCGTCTCTGGGTGCTATCGCGTGTTGTGCGAGGGGTTCGTCGAGAGACCGCGACATCGGGTCTCCGGAATCACGCGGGGTCGAGAGCAGGGCTGTCCGGGACCGTGGCAACGGACTCGACGGTCCGATTTCGACGAACTGCCGGCACGACGACCGGTCTGACCGCCTCGTTCGGTGTGTGACCGCGGCTCTGCCGTCGTAGTTTCAGCTATCGCCGATGCTGTCCCGGCCAGCCTTCAGGTGGTTCTGCTCCCCGGTGGATATCCAGACCCCTGTAGCTTCCAGTCCGGGTGGATGCAGAAAGCATATATTTACGACAGGCGAATATTCGGGTATGAACAAGCATTTCGAGGACACGAAGTACTACCTGAAGCGCGCGGCCGAGACGGCGAGGCGAGGCGTCGAGGAGGAGATCGGGCCCCTGCAGGACCGCGTGCAGGAGTTGATCGGCGAGGAGGAGGAACCGGAACCGGAGCCGAGTCGTGTCGAGCAGTTGCGCGAGGACCTGAACGACCTCCAGGCGCGCGCCGAGGGCGAGGCGAAGGAGGCGCTCAACGACGCTCGCGACCGACTCGACCAGGTCGGCGGTGGGTCGGAGGACGAAGATAATTCTTAAGTCACGCGCCGGGATACCTGTACGTGCGGGTCGGTGATCTAGTTCGGTTATGATACCTCCTTCACACGGAGGAAGTCGGCGGTTCAAATCCGCCCCGACCCATCGCACCGCGAACAAACTCGTGAGCGGTGCGTGGGTGACGAGGATTTGAACCAGACGAGTCGCGCACAGCGACGCGAGCACGTCTCGGCGCGGTTCA
>CAZFMN010000092.1:0-11291 GCA_964520075.1 uncultured Halobacteriales archaeon
CTGCCCGGCAGGCGGGAGACACAGTCTTTAGTGGACGTAGTGCGTTCGTCCGGGCATGACCTTCAGCATCTGTGTTCGGGAGGAGTACGAGGGCGAGGACGGGGAGACAGAGACACGGTACGGTGTGGCGGTGACGACCCGGCTGGCGGCGGTGGGAACGCTGTGTCCGTTCGCCAGCGAGCACGGCGCGGTCGCCACACAGAGTTTCGTGAACGTGGACCTGGGGCGGAGAGGTATCGAGTACCTCGGGGACGGACTCGCCGTCGAGGACGCGCTGGAGGCGCTGTTGAACGCCGACAGCGGGAGCGCACAGCGCCAGCTCCACGGCGTCGGGAGCAACGGCGAGTTCGCCTTCTCCGGCGAGGAGTGCAAGCCGTGGTACGGTGACACGACGGGTGAGAACTTCACGGTGGCGGGCAACCTGCTGACCGGCGAGTCGGTCATCGAGGAGACCGCGAGCGCGTACCGCGAACACAGGGACGGGGACCGTCCGCTCGCGGAGCGACTGGTCGAGGCACTCGCCGCCGGGCACGCCGAGGGCGGGGACAAGCGCACCGACCTCCGGGTGCAAAGCGCCGCGGTGCTGGTCGAGCGCACCGAGGACCTGCCGATCACACCCGCCTACGACAACCTGCGGGTCGACGCCACCGAGACGCCGATAGCGGACCTCCGAGAGACAGTCGAACTCGCCGCCGAGAGCTACCAGGACTCGCTCGACCGTTACGAGGACGACTACGCCGAGGACGACGAGAGCGGGATGTGACCCGCCGGAGCAACGAGACAGGACTTTACGTGAGACAGCAGTAGTAACGGCATGGAAATCACACCGCCGGATGGGGAAACCTCCGACATCGAACCGGAGGAGGTGTTCGAGATTCTCGGCAACGAGATACGCATGGGAATCCTCAAGGCCCTCTGGGAGGCCTACGACCCGCTCTCGTCGGCGAACGGACTCTCCTTTTCGGCGCTGTACGACGCGGTATCGGTCAGCGATTCGGGCCAGTTCAACTACCACCTCGACAGGTTGCGCGGCCGGTACGTCGAGCGGACCGACGGGGGGTACGAGCTGTTGCCCGTGGGGCTGAAGCTGGTCCAGTCGGTGATCGCCGGCGCCGGACAGGAGAGCCGGTTCGACTCGGCCCCGGTCGCGACCGACTGTCCACGCTGCGGGAGCGACACGCGGCTGACCTACGACGGCGGCCGGGTGTATCATGCCTGCACCGACTGTGGCGGGCAGTTCCAGTCCGAGGAGTACCCCGAGGGGACGCTGTGGGGAAAGTCGTTCCCGCCGGCGGGTCTCGCACACCGCAGCCCCGAGGAGCTGTTCGCGACGCTCACGTTTCTGGACTGGCCGATGTCGGCGCGGCTGACCGGGAACGTCTGCCCGCGCTGTTCGGGTGTGCTCGAACAGTCACTGGATATCTGCCCCGAGCACGACCCGACCGAGGACGCCCCCTGCCCGAACTGCGGGTACAGCAAACCGGTCCGGGCACACTGGGTCTGTGCCGTCTGCAAACACCACGCAACGGGGTCGGTCTCCGGTGTCGTGAAGAACCACCCCGCCGTTATCTCCTTTCTCTACGAGCACGACATCGACTTCGGCTACCCGTACGGCACCAACGAGTTCGAGACTGTCGTCGCCAACGAGCGTGTCCGCGAGAAGCGCAGCTACGAGCAGGAACTCGTCTCGACGGACCCGACGCGGGTTCGCGTGACCCTCGCCTACGAGGGTGACGAACTCGTCCTGACACTCGATGCGGACCTCGAGGTGCTCGACATCGACCGGTCCGGGCGCCGTGACACCTGACACAGCCGTCGCCCCGGTGTCACTGCCCGCGTGACATCACGGAACTGTCGCCGACAGTACAGTCTCGCGACACGACTATTCAGATATGTATAGTTCGACACGACCGTCTGCCAGATTGTTTCGGGAACGGCAGCCACCGGACGTCGCCCGCGTTGCGCGCGATGTGCGCGTGCGAGGGGTTTAATAGCGGGGGCGCACTACTGTAGGGTAGACGATTTTATGTCCGACGAGACTGAGTACGGCGCAGAGGAGATACAGGTTCTCGAAGGGTTACAGGCGGTGCAGAAGCGCCCGGCGATGTACATCGGGTCGACGGACACGCGGGGACTTCACCATCTTGTCTACGAGGTTGTCGACAACGCGATAGACGAGGCGCTCGCGGGGTACTGCGAGCAGATCGAGGTGACAATCCACGACGACGGTTCCATCTCGGTGAGCGACGACGGGCGGGGTATCCCGGTCGACATCCACGAGGAGTACGACCGACCGGCGCTGGAGGTTATCATGACGGTGTTACACGCCGGCGGGAAGTTCGACAACGAGTCCTACCAGGTGTCGGGTGGTCTCCACGGTGTCGGGGTGTCCGTGGTGAACGCGCTCTCGAGGTGGCTCGAGGTGGAGGTGAAGCGTAACGGTGCCCTCTGGCGACACCGCTTCGAGTCCGGGGAGCCACAGGGTGACATCGAGCGGGTCCGCGACCTGCACGACGACGAGGGGACGGGCACGACAATCCGGTTCTGGCCCGACGAGGCGATCTTCGAGACGACGGAGTTCTCGTTTTCGACACTCGAGTCCCGGCTCCGGGAGCTGGCCTTTCTCAACAGCGGCGTGGAGATCGGTCTCGAGGACGACCGCGACGGCGAGCGCCAGCGGTTCTGTTACGAGGGTGGTATCCGGGAGTTCGTGGTGTATCTCAACGAGACGAAGACGACCCTCCACGACGAAGTGGTTCACTTCGAGGACACCGCGGCGATGCCGATGGGAGAGGGGGAGGTCGAGATAGAGGTGGCACTGCAGGCGACCGACGAACTCCAGGGCTCGCTGCACGCCTTTGCAAACAACATCAACACCCGCGAGGGTGGCACCCACCTGACCGGGTTCAAGACGGCGCTGACACGCGTCGTGAACGACTACGCCACCGAACACGGGATGCTCCGTGACCTCGACGAGAACCTCCGCGGTGACGACATCCGCGAGGGACTCACCGCGGTGCTGTCGGTCAGACACCCGGACCCGCAGTTCGAGGGCCAGACGAAGACGAAACTCGGCAACAGCGAGGTCCGCGGTCTCGTCGAGTCCGCGATGCACGAGCATCTCGGCACGTACTTCGAGGAACACCCGGATACGGCCGAGGCAATCGTCGAAAAGGCCGTCGAGGCGGCGAAGGCGCGAAAGGCCGCACAGAAGGCGGAGGAACTCACCCGCCGCAAGTCGGCCCTGGAGTCGAGTGCGCTTCCCGGCAAACTCGCGGACTGTCAGACACGCGACCCCAGGCAGGCCGAACTGTTCGTCGTCGAGGGTGACAGCGCCGGTGGTAGCGCGAAACAGGGTCGTAACCCGGAGTTCCAGGCAATCCTGCCCATCCGGGGCAAGATACTCAACGTCGAGAAGCACAGACTCGACCGCATCCTCGAGAACAACGAGGTCCGCAACCTCATCACCGCACTCGGCACCGGTATCGGTGACGAGTTCGACATCGACGAACTGCGCTACGAGAACGTGCTCGTCATGACCGACGCGGACGTCGACGGCGCACACATCAGGACACTCCTGCTCACCTTCTTCTACCGGCACATGAAGCCGCTCCTGGAGCGGGGGCACGTCTACGCGACGAAGCCGCCGCTGTACCGTGTCAGACACCGCGGAGAGACCTACGATGCGATGACAGAGACAGAGCGCGACCGCATCGTCGAGGAGCGGTGCAACGGGAGTCCGAGCCAGGTCCAGCGGTTCAAGGGGCTCGGCGAGATGAACCCCCAGCAGCTCTGGGACACGACGATGAACCCGGAGACGCGCCATCTCAAGCAGATCACGGTCGACGACGCCGCCGCCGCCGACAGGATGTTCTCGGTGCTGATGGGTGATGCCGTCGAGCCGCGAAAGGAGTTCATAAAACAGCACGCACCGGAAGCAGAGTGGGTGGATATCTGATGAGTTCGGACCTGCCGGACAACCCCGACGAGTTCGAGACACCGGCCGCGAACATCGAGCACGTCCGCGTCGAGGACGAGATGGAACAGAGCTACATCGACTACGCGATGAGTGTCATCGCGGGGCGGGCGCTGCCGGACGTGCGCGACGGGCTGAAACCGGTCCACCGCCGCATCCTGTACGCGATGCACGAGATGGGTGTCACGCCGGGGTCGGGTCACCGCAAGTCCTCCTCCATCGTGGGTGAGACGATGGGTGACTACCACCCGCACGGTGACTCGGCGATCTACAACACGCTCGTGCGGATGGCACAGGAGTTTTCGCTCCGGTATCCGCTGGTGGACGGCCAGGGCAACTTCGGGTCGATGGACGGCGACCCGCCGGCGGCGATGCGCTACACGGAGGCACGGATGGCGCCAATCGCCGAGGAACTGCTCGAGGACATCGGAAAGGACACCGTCGACTTCCAGTCGAACTACGACGACCGGCTCACCGAACCCGAGGTGTTGCCAGCGAAACTGCCGAACCTCCTGCTGAACGGCTCCTCCGGTATCGCGGTGGGAATGTCGACGAACGTCCCGCCGCACAATCTCTCGGAGATTGTCGACGCCGTCGTCCACCTGGCACAGAACCCCGACTGCGAGGTGAGCGACCTGATGGAGTACGTCGAGGGGCCGGACTTCCCGACCGGCGCGAACATCGTCGGTCGCGAGGCAATCTACTCGGCGTACGCGACCGGCCGGGGTCGGCTCAGGATGCGCGCCGAGTACGAGCTGGTGCGCCGGGACTCCGGGGCCGACCGCATCGTCATCACTGAACTCCCGTACCAAGAGAACAAGGCCCGCATCGTCGAGCGTATCGCCGACGACGTGAAGGAGGGGGTCATCGAGGGTGTGTCGGACCTGCGTGACGAGTCCGACCGCAACGGCGTCCGCATCGTGGTCGACCTCAAGCGGGGGGCGAACGCCGACGTCGTGGAGAACCAGTTGCTCGAGAGCCACCTCGAGTCCACGTTCGGCGTCATCAACCTCGCGCTGGTCGACGGGCAACCGCGGGTGCTGAACCTGAAAGAGAGTCTTGAACACTACCTGGAGCACCGCAAGGACGTGGTGCGGCGCCGCTCACAGCACGACCTGCAGGAGGCCCAGGACCGGGCCCACATCCTGGAGGGCCGACTCGAGGCCGTCGAGCGGGCCGAGGCAATCGTCGACGTGGTCACGGAGACCGCGGACCGCGACCAGGCACAGGCGGTACTCGAGGGTGCCATCGACCCCCGCGGTATCGAGGATGTCGAACTGGAGTACCCGGTCGTGCAGTCCTCGTTCGGCTTCTCGGAGCAACAGGCAGCACACATCCTCCGGATGCAGATCGGGTCGCTCACCTCGATGGAGGCCGAGGAGATACGGAGCGAGTACGAGGAGGTCCAGGAGCGCATCGAGTACCTGCAGTCCGTGCTCGCGAGCGAGGAGAAACTGCTCGGGGTCATCACCGACGAACTGCGCGACCTCGAGGCCGAGTACGGTGACGAGCGCCGGACCAGCATCATGGAGGCAGAGGGCGAGGTGACCCACGAGGACCTCATCCCCGAGGAGGACTGTCTGGTAGTGCTGACCGAGGAGGACTACATAAAGCGGATGCCGGCGGCGGAGTTCGACCCACAGCGCCGGGGCGGGAAGGGGATAATCGGTGCCGACCCGAAGGAGGGTGACCGCGTCTCGACGGTGTTCATGGCGAACACCCACGACTACCTGCTGTGTTTCACGAACCAGGGGCAGGTCTACCGGGTGAAGACCTACGAGATCCCCGAGATGTCGCGGAACGCGCGCGGGAAATCCGCGGTCAACGTCATCGACCTGGACGACGGCGAGGAGATAACGGCGGTGGTCGACACCGACGCCTTTGCCGGTGACGAGTGTCTGACGATGGTCACGCGGGAGGGCTACATAAAGCGGACCTGTGCGGCCGACTTCGAGAACATCCGGTCGACGGGGCTCATCGCCGCGACAATCGACGACGACGACGCGCTCGTCGACGTCGAGGTGACCGACCGGACGGGTGACCTGGTGGTCGCCACCGAGGACGGGATGACGATCAGGTTCGCCGAGAGCGAGGTCCGCGAGATGGGGCGCAACGCCCGCGGTGTCCGCGCCATCGACCTGCAGGACGGCGACAGGGTGGCCGGTGTGGTCGCGACGAACGACGCCGACGAGCGCGCCCTGCTTACGGTCACGCGGAACGGCTACGGCAAGCGGACGCCGCTCGCGGAGTACCGCCGGCAGTCGCGGTACGGAAAGGGGCTGGTCGATATCGACACCGGCCAGCGGAACGGTCGTGTCGCCACGGTGAAGGCTGTCGCCCCGAGCGACGACCTCGTCGTGATGAGCGAGCGTGGACAGATAATGCGCACTACCGTCGACGAGATATCCACGCAGGGCCGCAACACCATGGGCGTGACCGTGATGGATCTCGAACCCGGCGACCGCGTCACGAGCGTGACCCTCGTCCCCGGTGACGAGTGACACGTAGCGAGCGGTCTCGTGACCCAACCCCACTCCGCGCACGTCGTCCCCGGTGAGGACAACTCCGGTTCGACAGTAACCGGGTGTCGCGCGCTGTGACCGACAGCCAGTCAGTCGCGCGGTGGACTCGGTGGTCGCGTCTATCACGCGTGGACCAGAACGGACAAGACTCTTTCCGACAGGCCCGAAACCGGTGACAGGCCCTCCACTCATGTCCCGGTATCCGATCTCACGACGACAGGTACTGCGAACAGGCGGTGCGAGTCTGCTGGGGACGGCCCTCCCCGGGGTCGTGACGGCGACGACAGACCAGCACGCGGTCTGGCAGTTCGAGACCGGCGACGCGGTCCAGTCCTCGCCGACGGTGGTTGAGGGAACCGTCTACGTCGGGAGCGACGACGCGAGCGTGTACGCCATCGACGCGGCAGACGGCGAGGCGGTCTGGCGTGTCGACACCGCCGGTCGGGTCAGAGCATCGCCGTCGGTGGTCTCCGGAACAGTCGTCACGAGCACCCGGGGCGGGACAGTTGCACTCGGGGCGGCGGGCGAACCGCTCTGGACCCGTCACCCGGGCACGCGGCTGTCACCGACAGTGTCGAACGGACGGGTGTTTCTCGTGCGGGGACGGGACCCGCTCGACGGTGCCGGTGTCCGGGCCGGTGGGGCCGTGCTCGCACTGAGCGCTGGCACCGGACAGGCGCTGTGGCAGGCAGACCCACCGACCAGCGAGTTCGGCGGCTTCTCGGCGCCGACGGCCGTCGACGGGACCGTCTACGCCGGCGGCGGCGGCCAGGTCTCGGCACTCGACGCGGAGACCGGAGACCGGGTCTGGCGTGTCGAGACAGACGACTCGAGCGTGTCGGCCCCGACAGTGGCCGACGGGACCGTCTTCGTCGGGAGCGGCGGACACCTGCACGCAATCGCCGACGGGGAACAGCTGTGGACGGTCGAACCGGACGGGTTCGTGGAGACGGCACCGACAGTGGCAGACGGGACCGTCCTCGCACACGCGGGGGGTATCACGGACCGGAGTCGTGTCTACGCGCTGGACACGGCAACCGGCAGCCAGCAGTGGGTGTTCGAGACCGGCACGCGGGTCGAGGACCCGACAGTGTCGGGGGTGGTCTCGGCGCCGACGGTGGCCGACGGGACCGTCGTCGTCGGGGGTCGTGACGGCCGTGTCTACGGTATCGATATCGTCACCGGTGAGACCGTCTGGTCGTTCGAGACCGGCGGCCCGGTCCGGTCCTCGCCGACAGTCGTCGACGGGGTCGTCTTCGTCGGGAGCACCGACGGGTCGGTGTACGCGTTCGACGCCCCGCTCGACGGGCGGAGCACGGGGTCGAGAGTCGCTCTCGGCACGCTCGGTCACCACGGCGCGTGGGCCGACCAGGCCCCGACGGCGGTGTTCAGCTACCGACCGGAGAACCCGGCCACCGGCGAGACGGTCACGTTCGACGCGACACGAAGCGGCGGCGAGATAGCGAGCTACGAGTGGGAGTTCACCGGTGACGGTGAGACTGACGCGACGGGACCGACGCCGGTACGAACGTTCGAGACGCCGGGGCGTCGCGAGGTGAGCCTGACCGTGACCGACGGGGGTGCCACCGCCACCACGACGGAGACAGTCGACGTCCGGCCACCGCTCCGGTGGTCGACGGAGGTCGGGGAGAGTGTCAGGTCCTCGCCGACGGTGGTCGAGGACACCGTCTACATCGGGGGGACCGTCGGTGTCAGTGCGCTCTCGGCGACCACCGGCGAGATAGACTGGGCGCAACCGACCGACGGGGTGGTCGTGGGAGCGCCGACGGTGGTCGACGGGACCGTCTACGCGGGCACCGCGACAGTCGGGGGAGACGCGGACCTGTACGCACTCGACAGCGAGACGGGCCAGCAACGCTGGACCACCACCGCGGACGGTCTGGGTCTGTTCCGTAGCTCCTCGCCGACAGTGGTCGACAACACCCTCTACATCGGAACGGGGGGCCGCGGCGGGTTCGGTTCACTCGGACGGGCCGGCCTGCTGGCGGTGGCCACGGGCGACGGGACCCGGCAGTTCGTGACCGAGATACGGTTCGGGGTCCAGTCCTCGCCGACAGTCGCGAACGGTATCGTCTACGTCGGCACCGACGGGGGTGACACGGGCACGCTGTCAGCGATAGACGCGGAGACAGGTGCCAGCCTCTGGCAGGTCGACACGGCGGTGTCGGTCGGGTCGTCGGCGACAGTCGCGGACGGCACCGTCTACGTCGGGGGTGGGTTCTCCTCTGCCGGTGTCGACAGGGACGAGGGTCGCGTGTACGCCCGTGACGCGGCGACGGGCGCGGAGGTCTGGACGGTCGACCCCGGGACACCGGTCCCGTCTACGCCGACAGTCGCGGACGGCACCGTCTACGTCGGGGGTGGAGACGGGACCGTCCGGGCGCTCGCGGCGGCCACCGGCGAGACGGCGTGGACGGCACAGACCGGCGACACGGTCGACTCGTCGCCGACAGTCGCGAACGGGACCGTCTACGTCGGGAGCAGAGACGGCCGGCTGTACGCGCTCGACGCGGCCAGCGGCGCCGTGCTGTGGACGCTCGACACCGGCTCTCCGGTCGTGTCCTCGCCGACAGTGGTCGATGGCACCGTCTACGTCGGGAGCGACGACGGGACCGTCTACGCGCTCGATGCGGGTGTCGAGGGGGACAGCGAGGGGTCACGGGTCGCGCTGGGAACGCTCGGCCACCACGGCTCGTGGGCCGACCAGGCCCCGACCGCGATGCTCCGGTCCGAACCCCGCGATGTCGAGGCCGGGGAGCAACTCACCGTCGACGGGAGCGTGAGCACCGGCACCATCCAGCGCTACGACTGGACGGTCGACGGTGACGAGCGTCCCGACGCCGGTCCGACCATCACGCGCACCGTCGACTCGCCCGGCACCACGACGGTGACCCTGACCGTGACCGACGCAACCGGCGAGACGGCGACTGTCACCCGGAGACTGTCCGTGGACCCCCGGACCAGGTGGCGGTACGAGACCGGCCGCGGGGTCGGGTCCTCGCCGACGATCGTCGACGGGACCGTCTACATCGGGGATTCAGATACCCTCTACGCGCTGGACACGGAGACGGGGGCCGTCGAGTGGGAGTCCCGGACGGCCGGGCGTGTCGTGGCGGCACCGACGGTGGTGGACGGGGTGGTCTTCGTCGGCGCGTCCGCGGACGCGGGGTCCGGGGAGACGCTGTACGCGCTGGACGCGGCGACCGGTGACCGGTACTGGTCGGCCGACATCGAGGAGCCGGTCTCCGGGTCGCCGGCGGTTGTCGGCGGGAGCGTCTTCGCCGGAACGGTCAACGGGACCGTCTACGCGCTCGCGGCAGTCTCCGGTGGACAGCTCTGGTCGTTCGACGCAAACGGACGGGTCCGGACCTCGCCGACAGTCGCCGACGACACCGTCTACCTCGGGGCTGGCATCACCGTCTACGCACTGGACCGGAGCGGGACCCCGGTGTGGACGTTCGAGGCCGACGAGGTCGTCCCCTCGTCGCCGACAGTTGCCGATGGGACCGTCTACGTCGGAAGCGTCGACACGAACGTGTACGCGCTGGACGCCGCAACCGGTGACCGGCGGTGGACGGCCGAGACCGGCGGTCCGGTCCGGTCCTCACCGACGGTCGCGGACGGGACCGTCTACGCCGGGAGCAACGACGGGACCGTCTACGCGCTCGACGCGGCGACCGGTGACCGGCAATGGACGGTCGAGACGGGGGGGCCGATCAGTTCGTCGCCGACAGTCGCGAACGGGACCGTCTACGTCGGGAGCAACGACGAGCAGCTCTACGCGCTCGCGGCGGACACCGGCGAGCGGCGCTGGCGCCTCGACACCGGTGGAGCGGTGCTCTCCTCGCCGACGGCCGCGGACGGGACCGTCTACGTCGGAACTGTCGCCGGAGCCGTCTACGCGCTCGCGGCCGGGACGGACAGTTCGAGCACCGGGTCGCGCGCCAGACTCGGGACGCTCGGCCACCACGACGACTGGCGGTACGCCGACCAGACAATCGACATCGCCTCCGGGGGCGACGACGGCAACCCCGACAGCGGCTCCGGTGGCGGTGACGGCGGTGTGGACACGGACGACGGGAACGGGGACGACAGCAACAGTGACGACGGGTCCGGGCCGGGTCTGGGTCCCGGGACGGCGCTTGCTGGACTCGGGAGTGTCGCGTACCTCCTCCGGCGACGGCTGCGCGACACCGGGGGAACGGCCGCCGACGAGGACTGATACGTCGTGCGCGAGGCACGACTGGACGGGACTGTCGAACGGCGCGGTGGACACTGCACTGCAATCGGTCGGTATCGGCCCGGGGTCCGAGTCACCACTCCGGCGCGTCGAGACCGGCGCTCTCGAGCAGTCCCTTCCAGCGCTGCTGGACGGCGAGTCGGGAGACACCGACGGCCTCGGCCACGGTGCCCTGCGAGCGCTGGTCGCCGGCCACCAGCGTGCCGACGTACAGGGCCGCGGCCACCGTGGCGGGTTTCGAGCGGTCCTGCTGTGGAACCCCCGACAGGAAGACATCGCGCGCACACGACCGTGCATCTGTGCCGAGGTCGAGTCGGTCCGCTGCCGTCTCGAGGTCGGTCAGCCACTCGGCGTTGTCACGCTCGTCGCGCGCCCGATACATGTAGAGAACTACTGACGGAGTCGTAATAAACCCTGTCCGGGAACGAAGCGCTCTTTGTACGGGTTGTGCAAGAGACGACTGCGCGCGGGTGACCGAGCCAGGCCAAAGGTGCAGCGCTTAGGACGCTGTCCCGTAGGGGTCCGCCGGTTC
>CAZFMN010000093.1:0-1737 GCA_964520075.1 uncultured Halobacteriales archaeon
CTCGACGGCGAGGTGTCGCTCTCGAAAGCCACCGGCTACGAGGAGAGCGATATCTACATAAACGATATCAGCGACGGCGACCGCGTGCTCGTTATCGACGACGTGCTCTCGACCGGCGGCACCCTCTCCGCGCTCCTGCCCGCACTCGAGGATATCGGTGCCGAGATTGTCGATACTGTCATCGTTATCAAGAAAGTTGACGGCGGGAACGAACTCGACGGAACCGGATACGAGCCGAAGACACTCGTGAACGTGAACGTGGAGGGCGGTGAGGTCGTTATCGTCGACGAGGAAGGCGACGGATAGCCCGCGAATCGAGAGTCAATATCAGTATCAATAACAGCGAGCGCCGATTTATAACCGCGAGAGCCAAAGCACGGGTATGGGATCTCGAACGGGGTTCACAGGCCGGGAACGTGCATCGGGCGGCAGGCAGGGTCGACGGGGTGTGAGTCCTGTTATCGGGGTCGTGCTGTTGCTCGCGGTGACGGTCACACTCGGGCTGGTGGTCGGGCCGGCGGTTATCGGGAACATCGGCAGTCTCGCGAGCGAGACACCGAACGGGGAGTTCGCGTTCTTCTTCGAGGAGGGGGACGAGGGGGGGACAGACGACTTCGGCACGTCGCTGTCGGCCGGTGACGGGCTGATGATAGTCGAGATGGAGAGTGACAGGAACCTCGACCCGGCGAACGTCGAACTGCAGAGCGAGACAACCGGCGGGAGCCTGCTGACCGACACCCCCGATTCGGTGTACGCCCCGGGCGACCTGATGCGGCAGGGTGACACGTTGCGGGTTGCGGCCACCCGCGGTGAGACACTCAGGCTGGTCTGGACGGGGACAGAGAGCGACCAGTCGGCGGTGCTCTCGGAACTGCGGGTGCCAGAGCGCGGGTCGTCGGTCCCGCCGGGGGTTCCGGAGCCGACACTCGGCTGTGACTGGCTCGACAGCGAGACGGCGAGCGGCGACCTCTTTGTGACACAGGGCAGCGAGTTCGAGGCCGGTGACGTTCTCGCGTGTGACTCCGTTTCGAGCACCGCCGACGGCACCGTCGATATCGAGGGCGAACTCGCGGTCGTCGCGGACATCGACGCCGATACCGTGAATCTCAGGGACGGCGGGTTCAGCACCGGTGGTGACGTGTACGGCTCGGTCACGAGCGCCGGCGACACCGACCTGGCGGCGCTGTCCGTGACCGGGCCGGTCACCGCCGGCGGCGACCTCACACTGAACGGCGTCACCGCCGAAAGCGGTCTCGACAGCGCGAACGCCGCCACGGTCACGGACTCGACGGTGTCCGGAACCGTCGTCACCGGTGGCGACCTCACCCTCGACAACACGACGGTCACGGGTGACATCGAGGTCGGCGGGAGCCTCACCTGCGAGGGGGGGTCGACGGTCGCGGGCGAGGACTGCACGGACTACCGGGACGCGAAGTTCGACCTCGACATCACCGCGACGACGTGGCCCGGTGTCGAGGGCGACACCCTTCGCGTCGAGGCTGTGGCCGAGAACGTCCGTATCGACGCCGGGTCGCGCGATATCGACCTCGTCGTCGACGGCACCACCCACGACACCGTGTCCGTCTCCGGGCTCGACAGTGACCAGTCGGAGCTAGTCGTGCTGGAGTGGACCCCCGGGAGCGGTGACGCCGGCGAGGTGACTGTCAATCTCGAGACCAGCCAGTCGAGCAGGGACAGCCTCGACTCGAACGTGGTCGCGGTGGCGGAGAACCTCGA
>CAZFMN010000093.1:1837-10848 GCA_964520075.1 uncultured Halobacteriales archaeon
AGTCGAGCAGGGACAGCCTCGACTCGAACGTGGTCGCGGTGGCGGAGAACCTCGACGGGCTGCCGGTCATAAACGAGTTCTCCTCGACCGCCGGTAACAACGAGATCACGGTCGACTGGAACGTCAGCGCCGGCGCGAGCAACCTCTCCGTGGTCACCGTCGAGGCGACCGACGCCGAGGGTGACCTGGCCGACGAGGAGACCTGGTTCCTCGACAGTCAGTCGGCGACCGGGAGTGTGACCTTCGACGGTCTCGACGCGGAGACCCACAGCGTCACACTCGGGATCAGCGACCAGCAAAACGAGTTCCGGCAGGCGCTCGAGCTCACGACGCCGACCTGATTGGTCGGGCAGTTCAGTCCTGACGTCACTCCCGAACCTGACGGGTCACTCGAGTTTCTGCTGCCACTCCTGGACCCGACTCAGCAGTTCGACGGGTGGTGTCTCGCTCACGTCGAGCGCCGAGAGGTCCTCGAGCACGTCCGTCGCGGCCTCGCCGTGACTCTCGCGCAGTCTGTCTGTCTCCTCGCCGGCCCCGTCGGTCGTCGCGGTCCGGTCGGCAGTATCGTCCGCCTGGAACTGGCCGCTCCCGAGGTCGAACACCGTCTGCACTGGTTCGTCGCCGCCGCTCCCGCGGGCCTCGATCGCCTTCTCCTCGCGCAGGCGGTCGAGCACCTCGCGCGAGCGCTCGACGACCGGGTCCGGCACACCCGCGAGGTCGGCCACGTGGACACCGTAGCTCCGGTCGGTCGGTCCCTCCCGGACGGTCCGGAGGAAGGTCACGTCACCGTCGCGCTCGTCGGCCGCGACGTGGACGTTCGCCACCCGCTCCAGGTTGTCGGCCAGACTCGTCAACTCGTGGTAGTGGGTGGCAAACAGTGTCTTCGCGCCGACGGTGTTGTGGAGGTACTCGGTGGCGGCCCACGCGATGGAGATACCGTCGTAGGTCGCGGTGCCGCGGCCCACCTCGTCCAGGATGACCAGCGACTCCTCGGTCGCGGAGTGGAGGATGTTCGAGAGCTCCTGCATCTCGACCATGAACGTCGAGCGCCCCTGTGCGAGTTCGTCCAGCGCCCCGACCCGCGTGTAGATGCCGTCGACGAGACCGATTCGGGCACTCCGGGCCGGGACGAAACTGCCAATCTGGGCCAGCAGCGTGACGAGCGCGACCTGTCGCATGTAGGTGGACTTGCCGCTCATGTTCGGTCCCGTGACCAGCAGGAACCGGCGGTCCCCGTCCATCCGGACGCCGTTCGGCACGAACTCGGTCGTCTGTTCGACGACCGGGTGACGGCCGGCCTCGACCGCGAGCCCCTCACCGTCGTGGAGTTCCGGCCGTGTCCAGTCGTTGCGGACGGCGTGGGTCGCCAGACCGGCAAGCGTGTCGACAGACGCGAGCGCCCGTCCGACCGACCCCAGCAGGTCCGCCCGCTCTGCTACCTGCTCGCGCAACCCCTCGAACAGCTCCCGCTCCATCTCGTGGCGCTGTTCCTCCAGACGGAGCATCTCGCGCTCGCGCTCCTCGAGTTCGGGGGTGGTGTAGCGCTCGCTGTTTTTCAGCGACTTCACGTGTTCGTACTCCGCCGGCACGCTGTCGGTCTCGCTGTTGCCCACCTGGATGTAGTAGCCGTCGGTCTTGTTGCGGTCGACGGTGAGGTGTGTGATGCCGTGGCGACGCTTCTCGCGGGCCGGCAGGTCCTCGAGCCACCCCGCGACGGCGTCGTACTGTTCGAGTATCTCGTCGAGGGCCTCGTCGTAGCCGGGGCGTATCAGCCCGCCCTGCGTGACAGTGCCGGGAGGGTCATCGACGAGTGCCGCGTCGAGTGTCGCGGCGAGGTCTGCGGCCCCGTCGCGGTCCGGCCGGTCGAGCACGTCCGCGAGCGGTGACTCCGCGAGCGCCGGTGTCTCGGCGACGATGGCCCCGATGTCCTCGAGCAGGTCGAGTGTCTCGCTCGCGGCGCGGAGGTCGCGGGCGTCGGCGCTCCCCGAGGCGGCCCGCGAGGCCAGCCGTTCGAGGTCGTAGGCCCCGTCGAGTGTCTCGCGCAGACGGTCACGGGCCATCGCCGCCCCGGTCAGCGCCTCGACCGTCGAGAGCCGGCGGGTCAGCTCTGCCCGGTCCTGCCGGGGCCGCTGGAGCCACTCGGTCAGGCGTCGCCGACCGGCGCTTGTGACCGTGTGGTCGACCGTCGCCAGCAGACTCCCATCGGAGCCGCCGCTCATCGTCTCCGTGAGCTCGAGATTGCGCTGTGTGGTCCCGTCGAGGTGGACGTGCTCGTCCGCGCCGTGTTGCTGGAGCCGGGTCATCGAGGCGAGCACACCCGCGCCCGTCTCCTCGACGTAGGACAGCACCGCTCCGCCGGCCTGTGCCGCGGTGTCGTCGACACCCAGACTCTCGACCGTCTCGGCGCCGAACTGCTCGCGGACCCGGTGGCGGGCCCGACCGGGTGCGAACGCCTCCGCGGTGTGGAGTGTGAGCGTCGCGTCGGTGGTCTCGCGCACCCGACCGAGCAGGTCGTCGTCGGCCCGGGCGTCCGGTCCCGGGAGCACCTCGACCGGGTCGAACCGGTACAGCGCCGTCAGCAGCCCCTCGGTATCCTCGGCCGTCGTCACCTGGAACCGACCGGTCGTCACGTCCGCGACGGCCAGCCCGTAGTCCTCGCCCTCGACGAGTGCGGCGAGGTACTGCGCGTCGGCGTCGCTGGTCTCGAGCAGGGTCCCGGGCGTGACAATCCGCGTTATCTCGCGGGCGTGACCGCCGGCTGTCTCGTGCTGGTCCGCGACCGCGACCCGGTAGCCGCGCTCGACTAGCGCCGTCACGTACGGCGTGAGGTCGTCGACCGGCACCCCCGCCATCGGGTACGACGAGCCGTGCGAGGACTTCTGTGAGACCTTCAGGTCCAGTTCCGCCGCGACCGTCTCCGCGTCCTCGTCGAAGAACTCGTAGAAGTCACCGCACTGCATCGCGAGCAGGTCCGCATCCGTCTCGGCCTTGAGGTCGAGAAACTCCCCGACGATACCGCCTGGCATGTACCTCTCTCGGTGCGTCCGCGATTAAAACACTGCGGGTTCGGGAGACGACTAGCGCTCGTCACGCTCGCGGAGTGTCCGCCGGAGCGCCTCGGCGACCTCCTCGTAGCTCCCCATCGACAGCCCGTCGGTGGTGATGAGCACCCCCCGGCGGTCGGTGGCGACCCGCAACAGATAGCCGTTCTCGAACGCGCGGACGGTGAACTTGTAGGCCCCGAGCTCGGAGGTCTGGTAGGCGTCGTCGGTGTCCCGGTAGCCGCGCCACTCGTGACCGACGAACGTGCTCAGGTCGGCGTCCTGTTCGAGGTCCTCGCGCAGGTACAGCTGGTCGAAGTCCGTCCGGGTGAAGTATGTCACCGACCGGAGACTGTCCCCGGTCGCCGTGCGGGCCGTCGTCACGACCCTCTCGGCCAGCTCCGGGGCGAGCAGTTGCGGGTCCATACGCTCCTTCACTCAGTCTGGCCTTATCAATTCCCGTGATACGACGCGCGGTCGTCCGGTCCCTGTCTGGCACCCCCTGCGGGTCGACCACGAGTCGGGTCAGCCCAGTTCACCGGCCTGACTCTCGGCCCCGGTCGACAGCCCGTCCGGAACGAGCGCGCGGAGCCGTCCGGTTCTGTCGTTCCAGTCGAGCACCCACTCCCAGAGGACGAGCCCGATGGAGGCCATCAGCCCCGCGGTGACGAAAAACAGCATCTCCTCGACTGGCAGACCGAGCAGCGTGAGACCGGTCGTGAACTCTGTCGAGATGGTCCAGGTGCCCAGCTGGATGGCGGTCCAGTCGGCGACCCAGAGGTAGGCCGCGGGGACGAGAGCCGCCTCCAGCCACATCCGTGGCCGTCTCGCCAGGTAGCCGCCGCCGACACCCCACTGGAGCGCGACGACCGGGCCGGTCCAGGCGAGCAACCCGCCGAGATACAGCCCCGCGTCGGTCAGCGCGACCAGCCCCAGGCCGCCGACCGACAGCGCCACACCCGCGACGATACCGGCGAGTCGCGGCCGTGGTGCGAAGTCACCGGCCTCGAAGGTGGGGTCGAACCCGCGCCAGTGGAGATACAGCCCCACCAGCAGTGTCTGAATCGCGAAGAACATGTACTCACCCAGCGGAATATCGAGCGCGCGGAACAGCACCGCGTCGTCACCGTACCACCAGACGCCGCTCTGTATCATGTGACTCCCCCACGGCGTGGTGTAGGCGAACGCGACGGCGACCAGTATCACCAGCCCCGCGGTCGCCCGGCGGCGCCTGTCCCGGTCGTATCCCGGTGCGAGGTACCACATCGCGGCCAGCACCGGCAGTGTGAACACCAGGTGAAACTGGAGGTAGGTGAGTGAGAGTCCCATATCTGTGCCTGTATCGGCCAGACGAACGGCATCCTAGTAAAGAATGTCGGTTCTCCCCGACCACCGGGAGTCCTGCAACGGCGCTCGAACCGCCGACCCGACACCGCGAGCCCCCGTATCGTCACCTCACGGACACCCGACACCGCTCAGTCGTCCGGCGGTTTGGCGACCGGTTCGACGCCGTCGACCTCGATGGAACCGGTCAACTCGGTGTAGGAGTACGGCATACCGACCCCCTCGGCGTCGAACCGTTTCTTGACGTTCTCGACGAACGCGTGTCTGACACCGCCGGCGCTCGTCTCCCCGGGGTCGATCCAGACCCGGCCGTTCAGGATGACCGCCGAATCGCCGAGACCGGTCACCGGCGCCGCCGGCTCCGGTTCCTCGAGGACACCGTCGATATCGGCTGCCTCCGCGAGGATGAGCGCCCGGGCCTCCTCGATGCTGGCGCCGTACTCGATACCGAAGTCGAACGTGAGCCGTCGGGTATCGTTTGCGACCGGGTTGGTGACCGCGTTGTTCGCGAGTTCGCTGTTCGGGACCGTGACCTGCTCGTTGTCGAACGTGTCGAGTTTCGTCACGCGGAGGTTGATATCGCGGACGACACCGCTGTTGTCGTTCCACTCGATGTAGTCGCCGACCCCGAACGGTTCGTCTCTGATGATGAAGATGCCGGCGACGAAGTTCTCGACGATGTCGGAGGCGGCGAACGCGAGGCCGAGCGAGAGCGCCGCGAAGACGGTCGCGAACGCCGAGAGAACAACCGGGAACCCGGCGACCACCGCGGCGATTGCCACGGCACCGAACACCGCGATTGTGCCGGCGACGGTCGTCCCGAGACTGATGATCGACTGTGAGAACTCCCGCTCGTTCAGCGCACGCCGCGTGAGTCGGACCGCCAGCGGCTTGCCGACGAGATACAGAAGCAGGAACGTGACGACAAACGATACGACAGTGATGCCGAACGAGACGATCAGGTCGCCGTACTCGGAGTTGAACTCCTCGATACTTCTCGGAACGCTCTGGAGAATCGTGAGCATACTGTGTACATGGCGTATCTGTGAGTTAAAGCTATGCCAGGCTCGCTGTGACTGTCGATGCCACCACGACGAGGAAAAACAGGACGGGAGACCGGAGACAGGGCATGAAAACGGTCATGTGAGCGCCGGCCCGAGTATGTAGCGATGCTCGGTATCGTCGTCTCGCGGGCGGACAGCGCCTCGGCGCACATTGGTGAGCGCCTGCTGGAACTGGACGACTGGGAGCGCCACGAGGACGACAGTCGCCCGGACGCCGCCGGCGGGGGCACCGTCTACCGGACGGCGGGGGCGTGTCTGCGCGAGTTCGATACGCTCCACCTGGACCTGGAGCGGCCGGCAGAGGCGTTCACCGACCCGACGCTCGTGGTGTTCGCCTCGCGGCACTCCGGCGAGACGGGACAGTTACTGACCGCCCACCACACCGGCAACGCCGGGCCGGCCGAGTTCGGCGGCAGCGCGAACGAGTTCGCCCGGGCCTGTCCGAACGCACACGCACAGGTGCTCGATGCGCTGGAGAGACACGCACCCGAGGGGTACGCGGTCGGGATGGAGTGCACCCACCACGGCCCCTCCGAGGTCGGCGCGCCGTCGATGTTCGTGGAGGTGGGGAGCGCCGAACCCCAGTGGGAGGACCCCGCGGCGGCGCGTGCGGTTGCGCGGGCCATCCTCGACCTGCGCGGGGTTGCCCCGGACCGACCGGTCGAGGAGACGGGGGAGGAGGGACCCACGCGCCGCCAGTTCGTCGGGTTCGGCGGCGGTCACTACGCCCCTCGCTTCGAGCGGGTCGTCCGCGAGACCGACTGGGCGGCCGGACACGTCGTCGCCGACTGGGGACTGGAGGCGGTCGACGAGGACGAGGGGAGGCTCCGGACGGTGCTCGAGGCGGTGTTCGAGGAGAGCCGGGCGACCTGTGCGCTGGTCGACCGCGAGCACCCGGCGCTCGCGGACGTAATCGCCGACCTGGGCTACCGGCCGGTGAGCGAGACCTGGCTGCGCGAGACCAGCGGGGTCGGACTGGGCTTTGTCCAGGCAGTGGAGCAGGCAGTCACGACCGTCGAGGAGGGGCTCCGGTTCGGCACCCGGGCGGGGGTCGGCGGGGACCGACGGGACGGCCGCGGCGAGGCCATCGACAACGGGGACTGGACCGTCGTCGACCTGCCCGGGGAGTTGCTCGACGAGGCGTTCGGTATCGACCGCGAGCGGACCCGGGCGGTCGTCGCGGAGACGGCGCTCGCGTTCGACACCGGCGAGGGTGGCACCCGTCCGACGGGGACGGTCGTGCTCGCGGAGTCGGCGGAGCGCGAGCCGATTCTCGACGGACTGATCGCGGTGCTCGGGGACCGGTACGACAGCCTCGAACGGCAGGAGGGGGTGCTCGTGGCAAGCACCGAGACGTTCGACCCGGACCTGGCGCGCACCCTCGGTGTGCCCGAGGGGCCGGCGTTCGGTCGCCTGTCGAACGGCCAGGCCGTCGAGGTGAACGGCGAGACCATCCCCCCGGACGCGGTCACCCGCGAGCGCGAGCGGGAGTTCCCGCTGTCCTGACTGGTCAGACGGGGTGTGGAGTCGCCCGCCCGGCAGTTGTCGACGTGTCGACGCAGGTCCCTGTTCCCGCCGGATACAGACAGGGACGACACCACGGGCAGCGGTGACGGGTCCGGTGTCGTGGCCACACTCGGCGGACCTCTCTCGGGCGCCGACACGTCGACCGGGGCAAAGGATTCCCACCGGGAGGCGACCCGTCTCATCTCCCGAGGGGGTCGGGCAGCCACAGGATTAAGTTCACCCTCTCCGAAGCGTACACGATGATCGACGAGGGCGAACAGGCACCACCGTTCGAACTCCCGGCAGTCGTCGGGGGGCGACCGGCGCGGGTGTCGCTCGGTGACGCGCTGGGCGAGTCGATTGTCGTGCTCGCGTTCTATCCGGCCGATTTCAACCCCTCCTGTACGGACAAGTCGACGGACCTCAGCGAGTTCGACGTGTTCCGGATGCAGTCCGACGCCACCATCCTGGCGATCTCCGGTGACAGCATCTACAGCCACCGCGCGTTCGCCGAGACCCACGACCTCCATCTCCCGCTGCTCGCGGACGTCCGCGGGGAGGTGGCGGCGGCCTACGGTGTCGAGTCCGGTGACACCCGGTACCCGACCCGTCGGGCGGTGGTCGTCATCGACCTCGAGGGGCGGGTCACCTACACCTGGGTCGCGGACAACATCGAGGAGCGACCGGATATCGACGCGGTCCAGCAGGCGTTTGCCGCCGTCGGCGACGCGGAGCTCGCGGAGACACAGTACAGCGAGGCGTGTGAGCGCTACAGCGAGGGTCGTGACGCGTTTGTCGAGGGGATGCGCGCCTACAGGAGTCGGGACTGGGTGCTCGCCGGCGGCGAGTTCGAGACGGCCGCCGAGGCGCTAGAGCTCGCCCGTGACGGGTTCAGACGGTCGGCCCGGTTCAGCGAGGACGAGGCGATGACACCCTCCTTCGAGCGGGGGTTGCGCGTCGCCGAGGAGCTCGGCCGTGCGGTCGACCTCCTCGAGGACGCCGCCAGCGCACACGCCAGCGGCAACGGTCAGCGCGGAAAGGCACTCCGCGAGGAGGCCGAGGATGTCGTCGAGAGGCTGCGCGAACTCGGCCCGCCGCCGGACCCCGAGGACCTCCCGGCCGACCTCGGCGACGAGACCACCGGCGAGGGGCTGTCCGCACTCGATGCCGCGCCCGGTCGCTCCGGGTCCGGCGACGGTCCGGCCGCCGCGGCCGACCCCGGACTCGCGGTCGACGACCAGTCACAGTCCGAAGACGACGCGGACGCCGATATCGACGAGGAGGAACTCGAGGCGCTCACCGCGGAGATAGAGACACAGGAGGCCTCGAACGGCGACAGCGGATGACCTGACCTACTCCTTGCGACCGGCACCGACAGCGGCCTCACCGACCGGTTCGTGGCCCTCGATGCGCTCCTGGCCGCCCATGTACGGCCGCAACGCCTCGGGCACGGTGACCGTCCCGTCGGGGTTCTGGTAGTACTCGAGGATGGCGACCATCACGCGGGGGAGTGCCAGACCCGAGGCGTTCAGCGTGTGGAGGTACTCGGCGGACTCGTGGCGCTCGGGCCGGTAGCGCAGGCCGATGCGCCGCGCCTGGAACGCCTCGAAGTTAGAGGCGCTCGATACCTCGAGCCAGCGACCCCCCTGTTCGGGACCGCCCGGCATGTCGTTCGCCGGCGCCCAGACCTCCAGGTCGTAGGTCCTCGCCGACGCGAACGTGAGGTCACCGCCACACAGAAGCGACACCCGGTACGGGAGCTCGAGTCGGTCGAGCACCGCCGCCGCCTCGTCGACCAGCCCCGTCAGGCGCTCGTCGCTGTCCGCCGGTTCGACGAAGTTCACCAGTTCGACCTTGTTGAACTGGTGGACCCGGACCATCCCCCGGGTTTCGGTGCCGTGTTCGCCCGCCTCGCGCCGGAAGTTGGGGGTGTACGCCTGGTGTTTCAGCGGCAGTTCGTCGCCGAGCAGGATGTCGTCGGCGTACATGTTCGTCACCGGTACCTCGGCGGTCGGACAGAGCCACAGGTCGTCGTCCTCGTACGGCTCGTCGTTGT
>CAZFMN010000094.1:0-3049 GCA_964520075.1 uncultured Halobacteriales archaeon
GACGCACTGACCGCGGAGCGCGAGCGGCAGAACGACACCCTCGCGATGATAGCGAGCGAGAACCACGTCAGCGAGGCCGTGCTCCAGGCACAGCGCTCGGAGCTGACGAACAAGTACGCCGAGGGGTACCCCGGTGCGCGGTACTACGGCGGCTGTGAGCACGCCGACACGGTCGAACAGCTCGCAATCGACCGCGCACAGGACCTGTGGGGTGCAGACCACGTCAACGTCCAGCCCCACTCGGGGACACAGGCGAACATGGCGGTGTACCTGGCGATGCTCGACCCGGGTGACCGCATCCTCTCGCTGGAGCTCGAGGACGGCGGCCACCTCTCGCACGGGCACCCCGCCAACTTCACGGGACAGACCTACGAGGTCGAACAGTACCAGGTCGACCCCGAGACGGGGTACATCGACTACGAGGGGCTCCGCGACCGGGCCGAGGCGTTCGACCCCGACATCGTGGTGTCGGGCTACTCGGCGTACCCCCGCGAGGTGGAGTGGGAGCGGATACAGGCGGCCGCCGACGCCGCCGACGCCTACCACCTGGCCGATATCGCCCACATCACCGGGCTCGTCGCGGCTGGTGTCCACTCCTCGCCGGTCGGTGTCGTCGATTTCGTCACCGGTAGCACCCACAAGACGATCCGTGCAGGTCGGGGTGGCATCATCATGTGCGAGGAGGAGTACGCCGACAGCATCGACTCGTCGGTGTTCCCGGGCGCACAGGGCGGCCCGCTGATGCACAACATCGCCGGAAAGGCTGTCGGGTTCGCCGAGGCGCTGGAGCCAGAGTTCCGGACCTACGCCGAACAGGTCGTCGCAAACGCCGAGACGCTGGCCGACCGGCTCCAGGAGCACGGGTTCTCACTGGTTTCGGGGGGCACCGACAACCACCTCGTGCTCGTGGACCTGCGCGACTCACACCCCGACACGACCGGCAAGCAGGCCGAGGAGGCCCTGGAGGAGGTCGGTATCGTGCTCAACGCGAACACCGTCCCCGGCGAGACCCGGTCGGCGTTCAACCCCTCGGGCATCCGCATCGGGACACCCGCGCTGACCACCCGCGGGTTCGGCGAGCGGGCGATTCGCGAGGTGACCGACCTCATCGCGCGCGTCGTCGACGCACCCGACGACGAGGAGACAAAAGCCGAGGTGAGTGTGCGCGTCGACGAACTCACCGACGAGTTCCCGCTGTACGGGTAGCCGAAGAGACCGGCGCACATACCCTCCCGGGGTCTCCGGCGACACGAGCCTTAGTGGAGCGGGTCCCTTGGCTAGCCAAGCAACAGAGGAACTACTCCGTAGCACATACGGGGCATCATGAGGTGCAGTGTGTCAACAACTACCAAGCAGATGCGTGAACCGACAGCCACAGCGCTGTCGGCGGAGAGCGGGACCGGCCCGCGCCGACCCCTCCACGAGCGGACCCACGGCGAGCGGTGTCGAGCGGCCAGTGAGAGGACTCGTCGCCGACAGCAGAGAGAACGAGGACACGACCAGCGACGTACAGGATGTCGTGCCCACGGTGGAGGGGGATGATCAGGTTCCTCCCCCTAGTCATGCCGCTCGTGATGGCCGCGCTCTTTCTCGGCTTCTACTGGGGCAGGAACCACCAGCAGCGCATGGCCGAGATCGACGAACCGGACGAACCACAGATATTCAGCGACGGTGGCCCCCGGGTCGAGCACGACGCGCTGACCGCCGAGGAACTCGACCGTCACACCGACGAGGAGATAACGACACTCCTCGAAGACCGCGAGTGAGGTTCCGGTCAGTCCGAGCGGGTCTGGTCTGCCCGGACAACGAGTGTGTCCCCAACGACGTCACCGATGCGTCTGCCGTCCCCTCAGTAGCAGATGACGGCGACGGCGACAGTCCAGTAGCCCGGTCCGTCGACGAGTCACAGCGCGCTCCGGAGGGCGGACCCGCGAAGCGTCAGTGACCCGCCGTCGGCCTGGACGGTCCAGAGACCGGGGAGTCGCTTCCCGGGTGTCTGTCCGCTCCGGAGTTCGAGACTGAACTGATAGAGAAAGGCGACAGTCATCAGCGCGAGAACGACGGACCACGGTGTCCGGCCGGGCGAGACAACCGCCTCGGCGGGGACACCCGCCGCGAGAACCGCCGGAACCACGAGCAGGACGACGACGACCTGGTCGAACAGGAACGCCGGTGTTCGCCACCGCAGTCGCGCTGGTTCGGGGGCTATCTGTGTTCTCAGGGCTCCGGCAGGATACCCTCCGTCTCGAGGACGGCCCGGAGGTCCGCCATCGAGTCGACGACCACGTCACAGGACGGCCCGACAGCGGGTTTCGGCTCGAACCCGACGGCGAGGTCGGCGGCCTCGAGCATCGGGCGGTCGTTCGCGCCGTCACCGACGGCGACGGTCCCGGTCTCACCGGTGGCGGCCTGCAGGACCGCCAGCGCGTCGTCTTTGGTCCCCTCGACGAGCGGCCCCGCGACGTCGCCGGTGAGCGCCCCGTCGGTGGCCGGGAGACGGTTCGCGACGACCGTGTCGACCCCTGTTCCCGCGCCGGCGAGCGCCGCCTCGACACCCCGCTCGAACCCGCCGGTCAGGATGGCCGTCTCGACACCGGCGGCGCCGAGCGCGTCGAGTACGTCCGCCGCACCCGGGCGCAGGCTGACCTGCTCGAACGCCGTCCGGGCACTGTCCAGCGCCAGCCCCGAGAGCAGGTCACACCGCCGACGCAGGCTCTCCGCGTAGGCGAGTTCGTCGTTCATCGCCTGCTCGGTTATCTCGGCCATCTCCGCCGCGACCCCGCACCGCTCGCCGAGCAGGACCGTCATCTCCGAGTCCGAGAGCGTCCCGTCGAAGTCGAATGCAACGAGCACGGACACCCTTCGACCGTGCCCGGATTCAATCCCCCGGTTCCGACCCGCGGTCTCCGGCGACCCGGCAGCCGCTAACGGCCTGTCCTACCGTTCCTCGTCGCCGCGCAGTCGCCGCCTCAGGAGATGCACCGCGCCACCGACTCCGGCTATCGCGCTTCCCAGCCCGAACCCCGGCCCGAGACCGTCCGAACCGCCA
>CAZFMN010000094.1:3149-10470 GCA_964520075.1 uncultured Halobacteriales archaeon
CCATCGTCGGTCCCGCCCCCGATGTCGAGAGAGCGGGTCGTGGTGTCGGTCTGGTCGGCGCTGTCGGTGACGGTCAGTTCGACGGTGACGGTGCCGGCGGCGTCGTAGCTGTGGGTCACGGTCGGTTCGTCGGTGGTCATCTCGGAGCCGTCACCGAACGTCCACTCGTAGCTGACGATGTCACCCTCGGAGTCGGCGGCGTCCAGGGTGAGCGTCTCGCCGACCACGGGGTCGGTCGAGGTCACCTCGAAGGCAGCCGACGGGGGTGCGGGACCCGTCTGCTCCTCGACGCTCACCTCGCGGGTCACCGAGTCGACGCTGTCGTCCTCGCCGACGAGTTCGAGTCTGACGGTTCTCGACCCTGGCTCCTCGTAGGTGTAGACTGCCGTCGGGCCGTCTGTCGTCCGGTCCGTGCTGCCGTCGCCGGTGAAGTCCCAGCGGTACTCGACGATGTCACCGGTCGACCCCGTCGCGTCGAAGGTGGTCTCCGACCCGACCTGTGGGCTCTCCGGCTCCACCTCGAAGGATGCACTCGGCGACGGGGTGTCCGACCCCGTGACCGACAGGCTCTGGCTCGTCTGGTCGGTGTCATCGCCCTCCCCAACCACCTCGACGGTCACCTCGTACTCGCCGGACTCGTCGTAGATACTCACTATCTCCGGCACCTGTGTGGTGTCCTCGACGGTGCCGTCACCGTCGACATCCCAGCGGTACTCGGCGATGGTACCGGTCGACCCGCTCGCGTCGAGGTCGACGACGTCGCCGGTCTGTGCGCTGGTCGACCCCAGTTCGAGGACCGCCTCGACACCGGTCGGCTCTGGGCTGACCGACACCTGCCGGCTGGTCTGGTCCGTGCCGCCGTCCTCGCCCTCGAGTTCGAGTGTGACCTCGTACTCGCCGGCCTCCCCGTACGTGTGGGTGACCAGCACCCCATCGGTGCTCGTGGTCGTTCCGTCACCGAACGTCCAGTTGTACGCCGCGACGGCACCGGTCGACCCGCTCGCGTCGAAGCTGACCGTCTCACCCACGCGAGGGTCGGGGGGGTCCACCTCGAACGACGACGCCAGCGGCCGCTCGTCGGCCTCGACGACCAGCGTTCCCGGTTCGGTCGTCGTCTGGTAGGTATTCTGGTCGGAGTACTGCACGCTGGCACCGGAGGAGGAGTACTCGCTTGTGAACGTGAGCTGGCTCTGTGCCACACGCCCGCCGCTGAAGATTACGGTGCCGATTGCTATCTCCTCGGCACCGTCGTAGGTTTCGGTGCCGAGTGCCGTCTCGAAGCGCACGGCCGAACCGTCGTCGATAATCTCGGACTCCCGGAACTGACCCTGGAACTCCTCGAACCCTGTGACCGTCCCGACGGTCGGGTCGTCGACCTGTACGGTGAACTCGTACCCGAAGATCCCCTCTGTGGCACCCTGTATCACGATATCGACGGTCACCGTATCACCCACGGGGGTCGTCGGCTCCCGGGGGTCGATGGTGACGGTGACCTCCGGGTCGGCCTGTGCAGCGGCGGTCGGAGCACCGAGCACGCCGACCGCTGTCGCCCCGAGCGCACCGAGCGCCTCGCGTCGGCTCGCCGTCTGCTCCATCATTGCCCGGAGTACAACCCCGAGTGTGTATAGTGTTATTGGATTGGCTCCGGCTCTGTCGGGTCGAGCGCCCGCGAGCGGAGTCGTCTCGGTCCCCGCCGTGACCACGGAGTCGGTCGGGGGTCACCGTCCGTCGGCGGGCCGGAGATGCTCGCAGTCGCCGGCGGCGACCGTCTCGACGCTGTCACCGGTGTCGACCCGGAGGGTCCCGGGGAACTCGATGTCGGTGGCCTCGCCCTCGACGGTCCGGCCGCCCGTCTCCACGCGGACACGCCGGCCCAGCGTGTCGGCGTACTCGCGCCACGCCGGCAGAACTGCCTCGCGGTTCTCGTGGAGCGCGTGGAACTCCTCGAGGAGCCGCTGTGTCAGCAGTCGGCGGTCCACATCGACGCCCTCGGCACGGAGACTCGTGGCGTCCTCGGTCGGCAACCCGGCGGGGTCGATGTCGGCGTTCAGCCCGACACCGGCGACGAGCCACGCCACCCGGTCGGCCTCACCCTCCATCTCGGTGAGGATACCGGCGAGTTTCCGCCCGTCGACGAGCACGTCGTTCGGCCACTTTATCCCCGCCTCGACACCGGTCTCCCGGACCGCGCGGGTCGTCGCGACCGCCGCGGCGAGCGTGTACAGCGGGGCGTGTGCGGCCGGCACCCGGGGCCGGACGAGCGCGGACAGCCAGACACCGCCGCTCGGTGACGCCCACGTCCGGTCGAGACGACCACGCCCGCCGGTCTGCTCGTCGGCCACGACCGCGACGTTCGAGCGCCCCTCTGCCGCCAGCTCGCGGGCCAGTCTGTTCGTGCTGTCGATGCTGTCGCGGTACACGACCTCGAAGGGGGCCTCGAGACCGAACCCGACGGCCGGGCCGAACTCCGGCACCGACCTGAGCTCGTAGCCGTCGTCGCCGCCCGGTATCTCGAACCCCGCCTCGCGAAGCGCCTCGATGTGTTTCCAGACCGCCGCACGCGAGATACCCAGCCGGTCTGCGAGCGCCGGTCCCGACACCGGCCCCTCCGCGAGCCCCTCGAGCACACGAACGCGTGTCTCCTGCATGGACGGGGCTACGCACCCCGGGATGTAGTAGTGACGGCTCCTCGGCGGTGCCAGCCGGTTGCCGGCCTCCTCTCACGCCTGATACGGTCGTGCGCGATAGAGTACCGCCAACGATAGCGTATCACGCGGACCGGGGCCGAGTCTGAACAAAGAGAGTTCTGCACGACCGTATCAGGGCGGGGAGGAACCCGGGGGCGAGGGTCGTGCTGTACTGTGACCGACGCCGCTACGACCGGAGCGCGAGCGCGACGGCACCCAGACTCGCGGCGCCGACCCCCAGCGCGACGGCGTAGTACGAGAGAAAGAGCGGCAGTGCCAGCGGTGCTCCCACCACCCCGAGCACGGGAGAGGCGAGGACGACCCCGCCGGTACCCAGGAGTATCTGACGCCAGGTGCCCTGGACGGACGCACCCGGCGACGGCGACCACTCGCCACGCAGCAGTGCCGCGAGCAGTCCCCCGACCACGAGGGAGACCGCGAGTACCAGCAGGTGTGGCGTCGGCCGCGTCGGCAGGGCGTCGGGCCGTATCAGTGCTCCGAGCGCCACCGAGACCACCACAAGACACGCCGCGAGTACGCCGAGCGTGCGGCCGGTCGGCAGCAGCGCTCGCATACTGTAGGTGTGCCCGTCGGCCTGCCGCCAGACGAGAAGCGCCGTCAGCAACACCACGGCCGCGAGCAGATTGCCAAGCAGCGCCCGGCCCGGCCCACCCAGTACTGCCTGGAACAGCAGGAGGTAGCCGGCGAGAGCAACCACCAGCGGGCCTGCGAACCGGTGACCCGCGAGGGGCGGGCCGAGCGACCGGCCCGAGGATGTCGCGACGGTCTCGACGACGGTCACCGGCAGCAGAAACGCCACCACGGGGTGCCAGAACAGCACCAGCCCCGCCGTCTCGAACACGGACACCCCGCCCACGAAGACAGACGGTCGGTCACCCAGGGGTGCCCAGACGACCTTCGTCACGTACGACTCGTACAGACCGAGTACCACCCCCGCGAGGTACAGCGTCGGGTAGCCCACGCGGTCGGCCCGGTAGAGAATACCCGCGAGAACGACGCTGTGCAGGAGATACACGGGGACCGCGAACAGCGCCATCGTGGTCAGGTCGAACGCGGTTGTCGGGAACAGCACCTCCGCGAACGCCGTCGATGTTAGCCCGAGCAACAGCCAGAACCCGACGCGCTGGCCGCTGGTGGGACCTGGCATGACGGTCAGTTCGACCGACGAGGGGATGAATACCGGGGGTGAACGGTCGATTCGCAACGTTTAACAGCGCTATCCACCGAACACAGGACGGTGCCGGCGTAGCTCAGCGGTAGAGCGATTCCTTCGTAAGGAATAGGCCGAGGGTTCAAATCCCTCCGCCGGCTTGTGCCAAGACGGTGTCGATATCTTACATTTCAGTGCATCGAGTCTCTGACCTCGTGGAGTAAAACAACAATTTTCGAGAGTGTTCCCCAACCTGCCAGCAGATAAGCCTCCACAGGCCGGGCTATATTGAATCACAAGCCAACAAGTTCTTCAACATTGTACTTTCAACTTCATACAGTTTGATGGGTCTATTCAGTTAAACCGTTATCAGCTATGTTCGATAGATAGTTCAGAATAAAACAGAGAGAGCCACAGTCGATGCTAACCGAGGACTCGGCGGACATCTGCCCGTGCTCGACGTGCGGCGACTGGACGCGACACAGACGGGCGATCCGTGACACATTCGTCCGGTGGGAGGCAAGCACAGAGGGGGCGCAGGCCACACTCGACGGGTGATTGTGAACGGTACAGACGTCGGTATCGAGGTCGAGGTGCTGCAGGAGATGCGCGGGACGGCGACCGCGGAGCGGAACAGTCGGGGGACGACTGCCGGGGTGATGCTGTCCAGTGTGGACACGCTGGCGGACGCGGAGACGGGCTCGTCCAGCGCCGGGGGGGATGCCGACATAGACGAGTTCGCCCGACCGGAGACTGTCGGCGCAGTCGCCGCCGGCGACATCCCGGTGATAGTTTGAAAATAGTTCACTTGCCGATTGATTTTTGTAATCGGCAGACTGTCCTATGGCATGAGCAGTTATCGTCGGACCGTTCGCATCCTCCACGTGGACGACGACCCGGAGTTTGCAGAGATGACCGGGACCTTCCTCGAGCGCGAGGACAACCGGTTCGACATCGAGATTGCGACGAGTCCGGTAGAGGGTCTGGATCGACTGGAGGCTGAATCGTTCGACTGTGTCGTCTCGGACTACGACATGCCGAGACAGAACGGAATCGAGTTCCTCGAACGTGTCCGCGACACTCACCCCGACCTTCCATTTGTACTCTACACCGGAAAGGGGAGCGAGGAGGTCGCCAGTGAGGCCATCTCGGCGGGTGTCACGGACTATCTGCAGAAAGGAAGCGGAACCAGCCAGTACACGGTGCTCGCGAACCGCATCAGAAACGCGGTCGACAGGTACGACACACAGACCGAACTGGCCGAGCGGGAGAAGCGTCTCAACCTGTTTTTCGAGCAGTCACCGGTCGGCGTCATCGAGTGGGACGACCAGTTCGATTTCGTCCGCATGAACGATGCGGCCGAGCGCATCCTCGGGTACACCCAGGACGACCTGCTCGGGCACTCCTGGGAGAGGATCGTCCCCGAATCCGACCGCGACGCGGTTGCGGCGGTCGTCGACAGCGTCCTCGCGGACAGCGGCGGCTACCACAGCATCAACGAGAACGTCCGGAGAGACGGTGAGCGGATCGTCTGCGAGTGGCACAACCGCGTCGTGACCGACGAGGACGGCGCGGTGGTGGCCATCTTCTCGCAGTTCCAGGATATCACAGAGCAGAGACAGCAAGAGCAGGAGAACAGACGGCGGCGTCACCGTCTCGAGCAGATTCTGAAGACGGTTCCGGGGTGTGTCGTCCAACTGGATGCGGACGGGCAGTTCGTGTTCGCGAACGAGCACGCCGAGGCGGTGCTGGGTCTCGACAGCGACAGCGTGACCGGCCGGACCTACAACGACCCGCAATGGAGTCTGCGGAATCCGGACGGGAGTCAGATCCCGGACGAGGAACTCCCGTTTCGGCAGGTCCGGGATACGGGCGAACCGGTCTACGGTGAGCGACTCGACATCGAGTGGCCGGACGGCACCCGGAAACTGCTCCTGGTGAACGGTGCCCCCGTGTTCGACGAGCAGGGGGAGTTCGAGAGTGCGGTGTTCTCGCTCGTGGACATCACCGACCAGCAGGAACAGCAGCAGGAGCTGAACAGAACACGACGACGGCTCGAACTCGCCCTGGAGACCACCGACACCGGCGTCTACGAGTGGGATATGCAGACAGACGAGGTTGTCTGGAGCGACACGCTCGAGCGTGTCATGGGTCTCGAACCCGGCGGGTTCGAGGGCAGCTTCGAGGCGTTTGTCGACCGGGTCCACCCGGACGACCTGCCGCGGGTACAGGACCAGCTCGAGCACGCGGTCGAGACGGACTCGATGTACCGGGCCGAGTTCCGGATGCGGGATGCGGACGGAGAGTACCAGTGGGTCGAGGTTCGCGGACGTATTCATCCGGAGGAGGACAGCAGTCGGATGGTCGGGGTGCACCACAACATCACCCGGCAGAAGGACCGGGAGGCGACGCTCGAGAGACAGCGCTCACTGCTCGAGGCCCAGCAGGAGGCGATGATCGACGGACTGCTCGTCGTGGACGAGGACGGCAGTATCGTCTCGTACAACGACCGCTTCGTGGAGCTGTGGCAGATTCCGGAGGCGCTCGTCGAACAGGGCGAGGAGAGACCGGCACTCGAGTGGACGATGGACCGGCTCGCCGCCCCCGAGGAGTTCGACAGAACGGTCGAGCATCTGTACGAGAACCCGAGAGAGACCTCGCGTGACGAGATTCACCTCGCGGATGGGCGGGTGTTCGACCGGTACACCGCACCCGTCGTCAGTGACGATGGGACCCACTACGGTCGGCTGTGGACGTTCCGTGATATCACCCAGCGAACGGAGCGCGAGGAGCAGTTGGAGCAACAGAACAACCGGCTCGAGGAGTTCGCGGGTGTCGTGAGTCACGACCTGCGCAACCCGCTTCGGACGGCACACGGTCACCTGGAACTCGCGACCGGGGAGTGTGACAGTGACCATCTGGCGTCGGTGGCGGACGCACACGAGCGGATGGAGTCGATAATCGACGGGCTGCTGTGGCTCGCCCGTGAGGGGCAGAACATCGGCACGACCGAGGCGGTCGAGCTGACAGATGTCGTCGAACAGACCTGGGCGGTGACAGGAGACACCGTCGGGGGCGCCACGCTCTCGTTCGAATCCGAACAGGAAGCGCTGTGCAGGGAGATAGAGGCCGACAGGGCGCGACTCAGGCAACTGCTGGAGAACCTGTTCCGGAACGCCATCGAGCACGGCGGCGAGGAGGTGACACTCGGCGTCGGAGTGTTGCAGGAGGGGTTCTACGTGGAGGACGATGGCCCGGGTATCCCGGAATCAGAGCGCGAAACCGTGTTCGACATGGGATACTCGTCGGCCGATGGGGGAACGGGGTTCGGCCTGAGTATCGTCAGACGGATCGCCGAGGGTCACGAGTGGACCATCCGCGCCACCGATGGCTCCGCCGGTGGTGCGCGGTTCGAGATCAGGGACGTCGAGTTCGTCGGGTGACCAGGGCCGCTCACGGGTCG
>CAZFMN010000095.1:0-9628 GCA_964520075.1 uncultured Halobacteriales archaeon
TGTCGACGCCGGCGACGAGGTCCGTCTCTCTTGGTGACCACACCCGGCACCGGGCTGGTCGGCCTCCGAGACTACCGGATGTTCCGGAGTCCCGCGAGTCGTCGGGCAATACGCCCCGGGAGACCGAGCGCGGTCGATGTCACCCCGATTATGACCATCAGCAGGTACAGCCCGAGCGTCGACAGCCAGATGACCAGCATCGCCAGGATCGCGAGCAGACCACCGAGGAAGAAGAAGGCACCGAGTGTCATCGCCGTCCCGTACAGCAACACGAGATATGGCCCCCAGCCGCGTGCCCGACCGCGCCTCGTTCGCTGCCTGACGTAGCCTCTGAGTTCCTGCTCCAGTTCCTCGCGGTGGACCGTCCGTTCCTCGATCTCGGTCTCGAACTCCTCGATGCGCTCCCGCATCTCCGCCAGGTCCTCCTCGGTCACCGTGTTCGGCCGGTCGCCACGGTGACGCGGGATGTCGCCACGCGTCAACTGCAGGCTCTGTACGCCCGGATACGGGGTGCGTGCCCCCGCGCTCCTGTCGCTGCCTGACCCATTCTCTCGTCCGTCGCCCGCGTCGTCGGTCGCACCGCTGTCATCGCCCGAGCCGTTGGTGGTGCCGTCACCGCCGTCCGGTGGGGAGCGACCCCCGTCGGGTAGTCGGTCGCGACCCGCGGGTCGGGTTCCGTGGCCACGCGGGTTCCAGCGGTCACCGGGGGTATCGTTCCCGTGGCGGTCTCTGTCGGTGCCGGTCCCGTTCGCGTCGGCTTCACCGCACTCGTCTGCCGGTTCCTCACCCATACTCTCTCGTTGGTTACTCCCTGGTGGCCCCCCCTGTTGTAGTTGCCGGTCTTCGGGTCGGCCCGCGGGTATCGCGTTCAGCGCCGCCCCCACGGGCAGGACGAGTCCTCTGAGGTGACTGTCCGATTCACACTCCAACTGGTGTCAGCCCGGATATATACGCCGGCACTCGATCGCTGTGGCCCAGTGGCACGACTCGAAAGCGCTTAATCGGGGGAGACCATCGACTCCGGTGATGGATATCTGGCGCGAGCGAGCACTCACCCTGACCTTCGTGTTCCTGACCGCGAGTGTCGCGCTCATCGGGCCCAGTCTCCTCGGACTGCGCCCGACGGGGCCTGTCCTCGCGGTGTTGCTCGCCGCGGGTGGTCTGCTCGCGGCGCTCCGACCCGCGCTCGCCGAACTCCCGACCGTGATGGGTTACGATGTCGGTCCGCACGCGCGCGAACTCTGGCTTGGCCCCGTCGTCGGGGTCGTGATGGTGGTGTTGCTGGCCCCCGGGGCCTCCCCCGGTGAACTCCAGACCGTCGGCGGCGTCGCGGGCCTGCTCGGGATGTTCAACTACTTTCTCCGACCGCTGTACCTCTACGCCTACGACCTGCTCCGGCGGTATCTGCCGACCGACCGCGTCGGGTGACGGTCGACGAACCTGGAACTGAACCCGACCCTGTTCCCGCACGCCACAGGTGAGTGTCGTCACTCCGGTTGCCGGACCTGGATGCCGGTCGTTCCGAGATACGACTCGAAGGTGGTGGGGTTCCCCGTGATGATGCGACCGAGCGTCGCCTGGTACGGCGTGATGATGTACGGCTGGTTCGGACCCGCGGGTTGCTGTGGGAGAGGGATGTGGGCTCTGAAGTTGTCGACACTCGCGATTGTGTGGAACTCCACCGGCGAACTGCCGTAGTACACGAGATAGCCGTACGTCTCGTTGTCCCCCTGGATACCGCGCGTCCAGGGTGCGGTGAACGACCGCTCGACCCGTTCGTCGCGCCGAATCCGCAACTGCACGTCCTCGCGGAACGTCCAGACCCCTGTCTCCGGGAACGGTATCCACGCGGACGGCTCCGACCCCGCGAGTATCTCGCGCACGTCCTGTAGCGTCGTCATGCGGATTGACCCGACGGCCTATCGACACTAATACCTTCCCCCGAGCGAGAGCGACCCCACAGACCGGGTCCGGTGTCCCCGGAACCGACGGGGCGGCCCGAACCGGAACCGATTGGCGGTCCCCGGAAAGGGCCATGAGGTCTGGTACCGGGAACCAGACTGCCGCAGACGGGCGGACATCGTGGTTTTTAGAACGATGCGCGGCTATAACCGTTCGAAGCAAGATGACCCATACACATGACAGACAGAGACCCGAGTGAGGACGGCGACGGTCGGAGATTCGGCACCCGCTGTCTGCACGCGGGCCAGGAGGAACCGGACCCGGCGACAGGTGCGCGGGCGCCACCGATCTACCAGACGAGTTCATACGTCTTCGAGGACGCGGCCACGGCGGCGGATATGTACGCGCTGCGCGAGGAGGGGAACGTCTACTCCCGGTTCGACAACCCGACGGTGTCGATGCTGGAGCGGCGTCTGGCGAGTCTCTGTGGCGGGACCGCCGCCGTCGCGACGGGGTCGGGGATGGCGGCACTCGACGCCGCGACGTCGGTGCTCGCGAGCGCGGGCGACAACATCGTCTCGGCGGCCTCCATCTACGGGGGGACCCACTCGTACTTCTCGAACATGGCCAACCGGCGGGGTATCGAGGTGCGGTACGTGGACACGCTGGACCCGTCGGCGTACGCCGAGGCAATCGACGAGTCGACGGCCTACGTCCACTGTGAGACACTCGCCAACCCGTCGCTCGTGGTGCCGGACCTGTCGGCGGTCGCGACAGTCGCCCACGGGCACGACACCCCGCTGTTCGTCGACAACACGTTCGCGACGCCGTACCTGTGTCGGCCGTTCGAACACGGCGCGGACATCGTCTGGGAGTCGACGACGAAGTGGATACACGGGTCGGGCACCACCGTCGGCGGCGTGCTCGTCGACGGCGGGTCGTTCCCCTGGGGTGACCACCCCGACCGGTTCCCCGAGCTGGGCGGGGAGAACCCCGCCTTCGACGGGGTGACCTTCGCCGACCGGTTCGGCGACGAGGCGCTCGCGGTCGCGGTCCGACAGCGCGCGCTCCGGACACTCGGTGACGGACAGAGCGCCTTCGACGCGTGGGTCACGATGCAGGGTACCGAGACACTCGCCCTGCGCATGGAGCGTCACTGCGAGAACGCCGCCCGGGTCGCCGACGCGCTCGCCGGTCACCCGCTGGTGTCGTGGGTGCGCTACCCCGGACTCGAGACCCACGAGACACACGGCAACGCCCGGCAGTACCTCGACGGCGGGTTCGGCGGGATGGTTTCGTTCGGCCCCGCGGGCGGGTTCGACGCCGCACGCCAGGTCTGTGAGGAGACCGAACTGGCCTCGTTTCTCGCCAACATCGGTGACTCGAAGACGGTGCTCATCCACCCGGCCAGCACCACCCACGCGCAACTCGACGAGACCGAACAGCGCGCCTCGGGTGTGCGCCCCGACATGGTGCGGCTCTCTGTCGGTGTCGAGGCCGTCGAGGACATCCTGGTCGACCTCGACGGCGCTCTGGAGACTGCACACAGATGACCGGTGGTCGGTCCGGTGTTCCGGTCGAGCGCGACACCGTCTCGCTGGGGGGCTTCGAGTTCGAGTGTGGCGCGTCGGTACCGGAACTGGAGGTGGCCTACGAGAGCTACGGCGAGTTCACCGGCGACAACGCGGTGCTTGTCTGTCACGCACTCACCGGCAGCCAGCACGTCGCGGGGACGGGCGGTGCGAGGACCGCCGGACAGGCCCGTGCCTGGTGGGACGACATCGTCGGTCCCGGAAAGGCGATCGACACCACCGAGTACTACGTCGTCTGTGCGAACGTGCCGGGGTCGTGCTACGGGACCACCGGTCCACCGTCGACCGACCCCGGGACCGGCGAGCCCTACGGGACGACGTTCCCGCCGGTGACGGTCACCGACTGGACGGCCTGCCAGCGCCTGCTGCTCGACGAACTCGGCGTCCCGCACCTGCGTCTGGTGACGGGTGGCAGTGTCGGTGGCATGAACGTCCTGGAGTGGGCGAAGCGCCACCCCGACCACGTCGAGTGTATCGCCCCCATCGCCGCCGCCGCCCGTCTCGACCCGCAGTGTCTCGCGGTCGATGCGGTCGCCCGCCGGGCGATCACCACCGACCCTAACTGGCAGGGCGGGGCCTACTACGACGGCGAGCACCCCGACGACGGGCTGGCGCTCGCACGACAGCTCGGCCACGTGATGTACCTCTCGAAGGCGTCGATGGAGCGCAAGTTCGGCCGCCGGAGCGCCGGTCGTGACGCCGCTCGCTCGTTCCCGACCGACCCGGCCGGGCGCTTCTTCCCGTACCGTGACGTGGAATCGTATCTGGACTACCAGGCCGAGACGTTCGTCGAGCGGTTCGACGCGAACGCCTACCTGTATCTGACCCGTGCGATGGACAGCTACGACCTCGCGGCGGGGTTCGAGGACGACGCCGACGCGCTCGCGGCGTTCGACGGCGAGGCGCTCGTGATGTCGTTCACCGGGGACTGGCACTTCACCGTCGCCCAGGCCGAACAGCTCGCGACGGCGATGCGCGAGGCGAACGTGGCGGTCGCCCACCACGTCGTCGACTCCGACCACGGCCACGACGCGTTCCTGGTCGAACCCGAGAACGTCGGCCCGCCGCTCGCGGCCCTCCTCGGGGAGGGACTCGACGGCTCCGCTATCACCGACACCGACACCGACGGCGAGACCCCGTCCGGCTCCGACAGCGCGTTCGCACCCGTCCACTCGGACCTGTTCTGACCGGGGGCTACCGAACGGCCGTGAGACCACGCTCACCGGTGACGAGTTCGAACCCCGCCTCCCGGAGCCACGTCTCGGCGTGGCCCTCGCCGTGGAGCAACACCTCGGCCAGGTCGTCCGGTTCGTCGGCGTCGAGCGCGAGCCTGAACGAGTCCACAGTGGTGGTGCTCGCGCCGCAGGCGGCCGCCCGCTCGCGGTGTTTGCGGTACGACCCGTCGTGGTAGTCGACGCGGAAGGCCGGGTGCCGCGAGCAGAAGGCGTTCGTTCCGCCGCCCAGCCCCGGTGCGAGGGCCAGCGCCGCGTCGGCACCGGTCAGCCGTCCGATAGCGTCCGGTGTCACCAGCGGGAGGTCTGCCATCACCACCAGCACCGGCTCCTCGTGGGCGGCGAGCACGGCGTTGACTGCCGGCGTGAGCGGCTGCTCGTCGACGGTCACCGGGGACTGCACGTCCACGGGTGCGGTGGCGAGCACCGTCGGGCTGTGGCCGGCCGCACGGAGCGTCTCGAGCACGTCACGGAGCATCGCCGCCGCGAACCGGGAGCGCTCCCCGGCCTCGAGAACCGGCGTCAGACGGGTCTTCGGCTCGCTCGCGTCGAACGGGACGACAGCGTGCATACCCGGTTACTGGAGCTTGTTCGCCGGCTCCTGTTTCGTGCGCAGGTAGTAGGCGACACCGCCGACCGCGACCACCAGCGCCAGCACGACACCGACGAGCAGGAGCGTCGAGGGGCCGCCACCGCCGCTGTCCACGAGCTGCTCCGCGTCGCTTTCGGCGTCGTTTGCCGCGGTCACCGCGTTGTCGAACTGGCCGCCGTCGTAGAAGTCGATTGCCTCGTCGACGCGGTCACGAATCTCCGCACTGCCGGCCTCCTCGGCAGCCGCGCTCGCGCTGTCGATCGCCTGACGGGCATCCCGGCTGGCCGGGGTGAACCGGTGCAGTTCGAACGTCCCGTTCTCGACTGTCTCGACCTGACTCCCGAACACCTCCGCTATCTCCAGCACGGTGATGTTCTCGCGGCCCCTGTTCTCGTAGCTGTACGCCCCGGGACCGGGACCGGCGATGGCGGGCACGTCACCGCGCACCGAGATGACCACCTCGTTGATGCTGTTGTCGTCGATATCCATCGTCACTGTGCTGTTGGTCACGTCGAACTCCTTCTCTCCGACCGTGTTCCCGGGGCTGTCCAGAGCGGTCACCTGGAGTCGCGGGTTCTCCAGCTCTGTCGACACCCGCATCGTCCACCCCTCCTCGCTCACCTGGAACGGCTCGGTCAGTCTCAGTTCCTCGACCTGTACCTCGTCACCGACCTCGGCCGACTCCGGGGTGTCACCCTCGAACGGCACCGCGGCCACTCCGAGTGCCCCGGCACCGAGCACGAGCACGGCCACGACCGCGACCCCCAGCGCCAGCCTAGAAGAGCGGGTCCAGCTCATCATCCCCGTCTTCGACCAAGTTCTGTAAGTTTGCTTCGCTCTCCTGCTCTATGGTGTCGATGTTGTCCTGTGCCTCGATGGCCACCTGCTGGAGCTCCTTTATCCGCGGGACGTCGTGGATTCCCGAGAGCAGCACCGACGAGGCGACGTTCGGCTCGTCGAGGGGGTAGTCACCGCCGCGGACCTCCATGCTTCCGGTCTGTTCCTCCAGCCACTTGCGCCCGCGCTCGATACCCTTCCGGTTGAGGTAGTCCGGCGGTCCCGACACCACGAGCAGGGCACGCTCCGCGCCCTGTATCTCACAGGGGAGTGTCAGCCGTCCGAGCGCGGCCTTCCGGACCAGTGACGTGATACGGTTCGTCGTGTTCGCCGAGTCGGCGTCCCCGCTGTTGCTCCGGAACCGCGAGAGCAGGCCGCCCGACCCGTACTCGCGGACCTCCTCGGCGTCGTACCCGACCGTCGAGACGCCACCGCTCGCCAGCGTGTTTATCACCTCCGAGGAGTCGACCACACTCTCCGCGACCTCCTCCCTCGAGCTCACCTCGCCCGCGCCGAACAGGACCCCGAACCGCCGGACGATCTCCTCGTTTATCTGCTCGTAACCGCTCTCGACGGACTCGCCGGTCTTTCGCCAGGCGTCGTTGTCGAACACCAGCAGGTTGTCCACCTCCCGGACGAACGTCTGGAACGACCGCGCCGCGTTCAGCGTGTAGATACCACCCTCGTCACTGCCAGGGAGTATCCCGAGTCCGTACACCGGCTCCGTGTAGATGCGCTTGAGATGTTTCGCGAGCACCGGTGACCCGCCGGACCCGGTGCCGCCTCCCAGCCCCGCGATGATGAGAAACGCGTCGATCTCGTGGACTGGAACGTTGTCGACCGCGTTCTGTATCTCGTCGATATCCTCCTCGGCGATCTCCGCGCCGAGTTCGTTGTCCGCACCGACACCGTGGCCCTTTACCCGGGCCTGGCCGATGAGCACCTGATTCTCCGGGGGGATATACTCGAGACCGAGCAGGTCTGCCTCCGCCGTGTTGACGGCGATCGCCGACCGGACGATACCGCTGTCGGTGACCTGGTCGTACTCCAGGAACTTGTCGACGATCTTCCCGCCTGCCTGCCCGAATCCAATCATCGCCAGTTTCATGATTATATGAGCGGTGGTAGACACCCGAGGGTTAAGTTCTTTCCCGTACGGTGGAAACGTCACGTCGACGATACCTTCTCGGACGGGTCACACTCACCGCAATCAAAAAGCATCGGGGGGACAACAGCACACAGACCGGCGCGGCATCCCCGTGGCAGAGCAACCGCCGCGAGAGACTGGTCTGTGACCGGTCCGGGACGACGAGGGGGGCCGCCCGCGTCGGCACTCAGCGTCGTCGCACGCCGGTGCCGCGGTCGACAGCCACGAGGTCTATCTCACCGGACGGGAGTGAAAGCCCCGTACAGGGGTCCTCGGCGAGCAACAGCGCACCGTCGAGGTCGGCGTACCTCGCCAGCGGTGCGAGGTGTGCCGCACCGGCGATGGCGGCGCTCGTCTCGACCATACAGCCCAGCATCACGTCGAGTCCGCTCGCGTGGGCGGCCGCAATCTGCCGGCGAGCGGGGCCGAGACCGCCACATTTCATCAGCTTGACCACCACGACGTCGACCGCGTCGGCGATATCGGGCACGTCCGTCGCGGTCACGCAGGACTCGTCGGCCGCCACGGGCATCGGGGCCGCCCCGGTGACCCGGGCCAGTCCGGCGTGGTCGTCACCGGACACGGGCTGTTCGAGGAGGGTCACGCCGAGGTCATCGAGCCACGGCAGCGCCGCGAGCGCCTCCTCCGCGCTCCAGTCACCGTTCGCGTCGACCCGCAGGCTGGCCTCGGGTGCCGCCTCGCGTACCGCCCGCAACCGGGCGCGGTCGTCCCCGGTCCCGAGCTTGATCTTCAGGGCAGGGTAGCCGCCTCCAGTGTCGCCCGCTGCTCCAGAGTCGCCCGCCGCCCGCCACTCGCGCGCCCGCGCTACCATCTCCTCCGGGTGGTCGATACCGACGGTCACCGAGGTGGCCGGCGCACGCTCCGGGTCCAGCCCCCACTCCCGGTAGAGCGGTTCGCCGCGCTGTCTTGCCACCAGGTCGTGAACAGCAATCGACACCCCCGCGCGGGCCGCGGCCTCGTCGGGCGCGATCTCGGCCAGTCGCCGCTCGATTGTCTGCCACTCGCCCGGGTCACCGACCGACTCGACGGCCGCGAGCAGGTCCGGCAGGGCCGCCGCGACGCTGTCACCGTCCTCGCCGTAGTACGCCGCGGGCGCGGCACCGCCGATACCCACCCGCCCTGCCCGGTCTGTCACCGTCACGAGATGATTCGTCGTCTCGACTGTGCTCCCCCGGGAGATCCTGAACGCCGTGTCGAGTTCGAGGTCGACGCGCTCGGACGCTGTCGACGCGACCATCCTATCCATCGCTCTACAGGAACCGCTCGAACGGGCCGTCGTGGGCGCTCTCGAGTCGGTCGAACTGCTCCTCGGAGAGGCTCACGGCCGCGGCACCGAGGTTCTCCTCGAGTTGCTCGACGGTGCGCGCGCCGATCAGCGGCGCGGTGACGTCGGGGTGGTGGGTCTGGTAGGCAAGCGCCACCTGTGCGGGCGTCACACCGGTCTCCTCGGCGACGGCCCGGACAATGTCCAGTGTCTCGAAGTTCTCCTCGGTCAGGTACCGCTCGGTCCACCGCTCCGAGTCCGATGCTGTCGACTCGCCGGTGAGCCCCTCCTCGCGGCTGTACTTGCCCGTGAGAAACCCCTGTGCGAGCGGGCTCCACGGGAACACCGCGAGCCCCTCGTCGCGGCAGAAATCGAGGTACTCACCCTCTATCTCGCGGTCCACCAGGTTGTACCGGGGCTGTGTCAGGCTGAACGGCTCCCGGTCGCGCTGGCGGGCCCGCTCGTTTGCCCGCGCCAGCCGCCAGGCGTCCGGCCGGAACGACGACGCTCCGAGATAGTGGACCCGCCCCGACCTGACGAACTCGTCGAGCGTCGACGTGAACTCCCGGCCGGGTGTCTCCTCGTCCCAGCGGTGGATGTACAGGATGTCGAGATACTCCGTTCCGAGGCGGTCGAGCATCAGGTCGAGCTGTCGACGGAGGTGTTTGCGGTTCAGCCCGCTCGCGTTCGGGTCGTCATCGCGGGTGGGCCAGTATATCTTCGACGCGATGACGAACTCCGACCGGTCCCGGTCTGTCAGCCACTCGCCGATCCAGCGCTCGCTGTCACCCCCGCCGTAGACGTTCGCGGTGTCGATGAAGCGCCCGCCGGCGGCCTCGTAGGTCGACAGCAGTTCGTGGGCCGTCTCGCGGTCTGTCTCCAGGTTGCCCGCCGCCGTCTCGCGGCCGAACCGCCAGGTCCCGAACGCGATCTCACTCACCTCGAGCCCTGTCTCTCCCATCCGGACTGTGTCGAGTTCCAGATTCATACCTGTCTGTAGGTGCGCCCACGCGAAAGAGTGTTCGGAACGACCACGCGATA
>CAZFMN010000096.1:0-9494 GCA_964520075.1 uncultured Halobacteriales archaeon
ACTGACTGGATTACCCACGGAGGAATCCTCGCGGGAAGCGCGGGGAGGAAGTCAAAATCTGACCCGGACGTACAGTGCCTGGACGTCGAAGATATCGACCCGGTCCTCGTCCAGACCGGCAAAGTTGAACGCGGCGGCGTTGTTCTGCAACTCGGGGCTACCGAGGTTGTCGAACAACACCTGCACGTCGAAGATACTCGGTTCACCGCTCCCGGTGACATCCTCGAAGAGACCGTCGCCGTCGAGATCCTGTGGCTGGCCTTCGCCACCCGGAAGCTGCGGCGGACCGGGTAGCTCTGTTTCGACAGCCCCGGCCATCGACCCGTGAATCTCGCAGCCGTAGCTGTCGATGGCCTCCGCGAGACCGTCTGTCAGCGTGAACTCGACGACATCGCCCGTGTCGACCCAGTTGACCTCGGAGTCGCTCTCGAAACTCCCCTCGCCGTCCTGCGTGAGCAGAGCGTTGCCGTCGGCGTCGCGGAACGCGAGCGGATGGGTGCTCCAGCCGCGGTTCTCGAAGTGGTGACGTGTCCCCGTCTCCAGGGTCAGTGTCGGGTTGTCGACGCCGGTCTCTCCGACACCGTCGCTTGCGGCATCGAGTGTCCACGCGCTCGAACCGACGTTGTTCAGCGCGCCCATCAGGCCGGTCCCCTCGAACTCACGGTTGAGGTTGACCGGCAGTCGCAGGCCGTCCGCCGGGCCGACGTTGTCTGTGACGAGCAACGTGTCGTCGTCGATTGGCCCACTCTCGTCGACAACCAGGTCGTTGTTGAGCCGGAGATTCGTCCCGAGTGCGGCGGCGATATCGTTCAGGTTGCTCCGCTGTGCCGGCGTGGGGTCAGCAGAGCCCACGAGCACCACCGCGCCACCCGCGTCGCGGAACTGGGTCAGTGCGTCGAGTTCTGCCTGCGTGTACTCGCGTTCGAGCGCGGTGAGGAACACCACCCGGGGCGGTTCGGGTTCGTCCGGCAGGGTGGTCGCGGGGTTGTTTATCTGCCGGAGACGGGCGTTCCCCTCGATCTGTGTGCTCAGGCCCTCGATGTGACGCAGGTAGAACTTCAGATCCTCCAGCGTGTTGCCGCCGCTGACGCTGAACTGCCCGTGACCACCCTCGACGATGAACGGGCCGTCGTTGTCGGTGAGCAGTTCGACGGTGTTGGTGAACAGCTGGAAGTTCCCGGCCTGGTCGAGGTCGTACTGCTCTGTGATGTCGTCGTCCTCGTCGGCCTCGTAGGTCTCGTCGAGCAGAGGCCCACCGAACATCCCGACTCTGTTCTCTGTGTCGACGGCCGCCAGCGGCGGTGCACCGTCGTACCCGTCGAACTCGCGGTCTCCGAGCGATTCCTGCCCGGCAGTGTCGCCGGCACGCAGGATATCACCCTCACCCAGCGGGCCGTCGACGGTGGTGATACTCGACGCCCGCGGAACAAAGACCTCGGTCACGAACTCGGTTCGGTACTCCTCGAGCGCGTCGAAGTCGGCAGGCCCCCAGACCTCCCGGTTGTTCGCGAGGGCATCCTCCTCGAGTGCCTGGAACTCGTCGTGGGCCTGGTAGCCCGAGGAGTAGACCCGCGCGATGCCGTCCTCGACTATCTTGCGGTTGTAACTGGTCGAGTAGGTGCCCGACGACGGCGGTTCGGGCGCGAACTCGTCGGGGTCGTACTCCAACTCCATCAGCAGGCGACCGAAGGTGCCCCGGAGCGACTCGCGGTCGTCGAATTTGAGATTTACCTGGCGACCCTCGATGCTGTCACCCGCCTCTGCACCATCTGGTGCCATGAGGTCGACTGCGTAGTTCGTCCCCTCCTGTCCGTAGTCGTCGAGGTGGCCGAGCGCGTCGTCCGGGAGTCCGAACCACTCGAAGGGGTCGTTCGCCGCCTCGCCGGTCTCGGCGGTGTCGATACCGATGTGGCGGACGATGTCGGTGTAGCCGTACTCGCTGTCCTCGAACTCGACGACGAACGTGTCGCCGTCGGTCACCTCGACCACGCGGGCGAGATACTCCTCGTCGCGCTGGAAGTCGAACCCGATGTTGTCCTCGCGCTCCTCGAACACCGTCCGGGTCTCGTCGTAATTGGTCGTCGCGATGTCGAACACCGACCCGGTGTTGTTCTCCTCGTCGTTTACCTGGTCGGAGTTGAACCGGAAATCGAGGTTGAGCGAGTCGGCGACCTCGTTGAGGTTCCCGGTCTCGTCGAACCCGCGGAAGTCGGCCTGGTCGAACAGAAACAGGGCGCCGCCGTTCCCGACAAACTCCCCGAGCGCGGTGAGTTCCTCGCTCGTGAACGCCTCGGAAGGTGATGTGACCACCACCGCGTCGGCGCTCTCGAACCCGGGTGAGCCGAGACCGTCGAACAGGTCGAACGAGTCGTTGAAGTTGGCAGTCGTCGGCACGAACGACTGCCCGGCGTTGTTCGTGTCGTCGTTCACCTGGTCGGGGTTGAACCGGAACGCGAGGTCGAGCGAGTCCGCGATGGCGTTGAGATTCTCCGTCTGGTCGAACCCACTGAAGTCGGACTGGTCGAAGAAAAACACCGCACCGCCCTCGGAGACGTGCGTGTCCAGGGCGGCGAGTTCCTCGTCGGTGTACGCGTTCGAGGGTGACGGGATAACGATGACGTCGGCCGCGTCGAGTGTCGTCGGTGTCCCGCCGGTGTCACCGCTCTCGAAGAACGCCGGGAAGTCGGTCTCGTTGAAATTGGTTGTCCGCGGGACGAACGTGTCGAACCCGTTGTTCTCGTTGTCGCTGACCTGGTCGACGTTGAACTGCAGGTCCGCGCCGACCCCGGTGAGTATCTCGTTGAGTTCGGTCGCGGCGTTCCCCTCGAAGTCGCTGGTGTTGTGCAGGAACAGTGTCCCGCCGTTCGCGACGAGATCCGAGAGTGCAGTGAGTTCCGAGTCGCTGAACGCGCTGATATCGTCGTTATCGGTGGCGATCATAACCCCGTCCGCACCGCTCAGCGACCCTTCGAAGTCGCTCGTGATGGCGTCGACAGTGAACCCGCGGTCCTCGGCGACGGTCTCCAGTTGCGAGAACTCACTCAGAGTGTTGTTCTGCCCGTGGGTCTCGTCGTACAGCACCGTGCCGGTGCCGCCGATGCGGTCCTCCCAGACGTTGACCAGCATCGTCCGGTTGGCGTCGAAGTCGCTCCCGTCGGACGCGAAGTCCGACCCGATTGCGACGACCCCCCCGTCGACGGCCACCAGTGGAATCTCCGGTCCCTCGCCGACAGGGTCGCCATCGTTTCGGTAGTCGTCGGTGTTGGTGTAGGCGGTGTCCTCGCCGGCGACAGCGACGCGACTCCCGTCGGTTAGCGGGTCGCCCGTACCGTTCAGGATACTCGACGTCGAGAAAAACTCCAGTTCGTCGATTCCGCCGCCTGTCGAATCCTCGAGGATGCTGTCACCGGAACTCAGGAACTCGTAGCCCTCGGCCGCGACTGTCTCGCTGAAGTTCGTGTACCCGCCCGAGTCGTAGAACGTTCCGTGGGCGTCATCCCAGAGAAGCACCCCCGACCCGCCGACAGTATCCTGGAGCACGTTCAGCAGGAACTGTTCGTTGTTCTCGGTGATGCCGTCGTCGTTGACCAGTTGCGGTGTCCCGAACCCGAAGACGTTGCCGTCTCGCGATACCAGCGGGATGTCGGTGCTGTCGGGGTAGTCGACCTCGTCGTCGTCCTCGTTGTTGTCAATATTGAACGCGGTCGACTCCGCCCAGACCACGATGTTGTCGCTGTTCGTGAGCGGGTCGGTCCCGTTTGCCGCGACCTGACTCGCCGTCGACGGACACTCGAGCGTCGGCGGTGCGTCACTCAGCAGGCCGTCACTGGCCTGCAGGTCGTACCCCTGGTCCTCGGCGTAGGCCTCGAACGTGCTGTGGGTGCCCAGATTCCAGAACTGGCCGTGACTCTCGTCCCAGACGACCAGTGGTTCACCCCCGCCGGTCGCCGATATCTTCTCGTCGAACAGGTTCGCCATGAACATCTCGTTGTCTTGGATGAACCCGCCGTTGCCATCCGCGACGAACTCGGCGGAGCCAAAGCCGACCACCGGGTCCGTCGTGTCCTCGGTCACGACCGGAATCGCGACGTCGTCGGGGTACTCGACGAACAGCGGTCCATCGGTCGTCTCGAAGTTGAACGCCGTCGGCTCTGCCCGCACCAGTGCCACGTCGTCGTTCTCCAGTGGTTCCTCCTGTGCGTTCAGTTGACTCCCCGGCGAATAGAAGGAGATTGCACCAACGGTCCCGTCGGACTGGTTGCTCTCTACGTTGTCGCCCGTTGCCACACCAACCGACGTCACCGCGCTCGCACCGGCCACACCGCCGACCGCCTGCATGAATCCTCGACGTGTCTGTCCTACGGCCTCCGAGTGTGTGTCCTCGTCGGTCACAGATATCTAGTTGTGCAACTCGGTTATAACCCTGACTAATAGCATGGTATACAGCTATTGAGACATACAGACACATGCTCCGGTCGACTCTCCGACCCGCGCGGCGGTTTTTCACCGGCGAACAATCGCTACAATCTCGATGAGCGGTCGGTCGTCGCCGACGGCCAGTTGCCGTAGCCGGTCAGTCGAATAGAGTGGGCGTCAGTTGAGCGGGGTGTGGCCAGTCGAGTCGAGTGGGCGTCAGTCGAGTGGACTGGGAGATTCAGTCGTCACCGCGTGCGCGCTCGAACATGGCGAGTGCCTGTTCGCGGCGGTCGCTGTGGTCGACGATGGGCGCGGGGTAGTCCGGGGCGTGCATCTTCCGCGTGCCGATATCGAGTTCGTTCCAGGAGTGGATGGCATCCGCCGGCACATCCTCGAGTTCGGGAATGTACTGCCTGATATACTCCGCGTCGGGGTCGTAGCGCTCCCCCTGGCTCATCGGGTTGAAGATGCGGAAGTACGGCTGTGCGTCGGTGCCGGTGGAGGCGGCCCACTGCCAGCCGCCGTTGTTGTTGGCGGTGTCGTGGTCGTGGAGTTTCTCGCGGAACCAGTTGTAGCCGACCCGCCAGTCGACCAGCAGGTCCTTCGTCAGGAACGAGGCGACAATCATCCGAATCCGGTTGTGCATGTACGCCTCCGCGCGCAACTGGCGCATCCCCGCGTCGACGATGGGGTAACCCGTCTTCCCGTTCTTCCAGGCCTGCACCGCCTCGGGGTCGTCTCGCCACTGAATCTCGTTCTCGTAGCTCTTGTAGTTGTTCGTGACCACGTCGGGACGGTCCCAGAGGACCTGCGTGTAGAACTCCCGCCAGGCGAGCTGGTCCTGGTACTCGTGGACGGACTCTGCGGCCTCCTCGTCGGGTGCCTGCTCGCGGGCCCGCTCTGTTCGCTCGTACACCTCGCGCACACCGATGAGCCCGTACGTGAGATACCCAGAGAGCCGCGAGGTGCACCCGTCTGCGGGGTAGTCCCGCCGGTCGTCGTACCGGTAGATATCCGCCTCACAGAACGCATCGAGACGCTCGCGCGCCCGCTCCGTGCTGGCGGCCGGGATCTCGGCCTCCGGTTCGTCGAACCCGAGGGCAGTGAGCGTCGGAACCCCATCGAGCAGTGACTCCGACGCCGCCGTCCCGTCGAGGTGTCCGTTCACGGTCGCCAGGTCGGCCTCGCTGGGGGGGTCCGCCGACGGCTCCTTCGGACGGTCGTGCCACTTCTTCGAGAAGTAGGTGAACACCTTGTACGGGTCACCCTTGTTCGTCGTGATGGTGCCCGGCCTGTGGTGGACAGACTGGTGTTCGGCGTGTCTGTCGGCCCCCACATCCGCGAGTGCCTGCCGGACCGCCGCGTCCCGTTCGCGGGACAGCCCCGAGTAGTTCGCCGCCCACGTCACCAGGTCGGCGTCGAGTGCCTCGGCGATATCGGGAATCACCGTCTCCGGGTCGCCGCGTGCGAGCAACAGTTCACCACCCCGCTCGCGGTAGGCCGAGCGGAGCGAGTCGAGCGCGTCGAGCATGAACGAGAGCCGCGGCGACGCGGCGTTGTCGAGCACGTCCGGGTCGAACACGAACAGTCCGACGACGGGGGCCTCCGTAGACGACTCCTCGCTCTCCGCTCCGATATCCCTGCCCACCAGTGCCGGATTGTCCGCCATCCGCAGGTCTTGCCGGTGCCAGTGAATCCGCATATCTCCTTAACGTGCTCCTCGTACTTCAGTATGTCACCAAACGGTGTGTCGTCCACACCGGGTGAACTACCCCACCCTGCTCGCGCTGACGTCTTCTCGCGGGCATCGCCCGCTCGAATGGTCCGAGGCGCGTCGCGCCTCGCTACGCTCGCTGAGGGTGGGGCTTCCTGGTTCCGCGACGCGCTTTTTCACGGATGCTCGGCTGACGCCGACCATCCGCGCAGGGAGCGCAGTCTCCGCAGGTCGTTCGAAAATCGAAGATTTTCGTGATCACGAGAGACTTCGTCTCTCGGACGACGTGGATTCGGAGTGACCCACTCCTACTCGGTGGTGATGGGGACATTCATCTCGACCGCCTTTCTTGTCGGGCTCTAAGCCGAGACGACGAGTAGGTGCCATCACACTCCCAGTCTTCGACTGGCAGTGTATTAAATACCCGGCACAGAGTGAAAGTAAAACGAAGACGGCGTTGACGAATCGCAGAGCGATTCGTTCGCACACCAGAAATCTCCGATTTCTGGGGACGCTGTATCCCCTCCCTACTGCGCTCCTTGTCCGCTGGCGCGGACTGCGGTGCTCGTTGAGGAAGGGGGCTTAGCGCCTGCAATCAGCTAAAATCGCTCTTTTACTCTGGAAAGCGCGTTTAGGCACCCGGGTCGTATCTGAGAGTGCCCATGCACCGCCGCGAGGTCCCCGCTGCCGGAGTCGGCACCCCGACTCGTGAACGCGGCTGGAGACGGCAGTCCACAGTTCGGCCCCTGCCCGCGGTCGACCCACCCCGGGCCCGGTCTCCCCGACGCTTCGCAGGGTCGTGCGGTCGTCCACGCGGTCATCCGACGACCGGCCGCTCCCGACGGCCGGAACAGTCGACCCCGACGGAACTGGACCGACCACCCCGCGACCCCGCCAGCACAGGCCCTCCACTGTCATCCACCCACGCGACGCGAACGGCATCACCTGACCGCCGACTGGACGACCCCCGACCCGAGCGGCCCCGGCGGTGATACGCCGTCCCGCGGACAGGAGACGCCCACGCGGTGTCGCGACACTGTGACCCGGTCTCCCCAACACCGGGTGACCACCCGAACCGGTCGCGACCCGGACTGTCTGCTGTCGACGGCCGCGCTCCCGACCACCGGCGCGGTGCATGGCCACGACACGCCCCGCTTGCCCTCCAGTCCCCTGACACCACCCCCACACACCCCACACGCCTCCACTCCCACCTGTCGACGACCGTGCCGTCGTCGCACTCACACGCCTCCACTCCCACCTCGCGATTCGCCCCCTTCTGCGGCCCAACCCACACCCCTCTCGACGACCCGACCGACGACACAGCCTCACCGACGACCCGACGCACGCAGAGACCAGCCGACAGTCCCCCGGTCGGTTGTCGTAGTACCGTGTGCTCACGTCGTCGACAGCGGTCGCAATATCTGCGTGCGAGGAAAGGGTAAAGACCCGCGGGGTCCTCCACCCGTCTATGTCGGACAACCCCCGAGTCAGGGACATCATGTCCTCGCCCGTCGAGACGATTCCGCGGGATGCGAGCGTCAGCGAGGCCGCGGCGAGGATGCGCACGGAGGAGATCAGGGCACTGCTCGTGATGACCAGCCCGCCGTCTATCATCACGAGCGCGGACATCCTCGAGGCCGTCGCGGAGAACAGGGACACCACAGAACTGGGGGTAACGGAGTTGATGACCGACTCCGTGGAGACGGTGCCGCCGACGCTCCACGCCGGGGAGGCCGCCGCGATGATGACCACCTTCGGTATCGGCCACCTGCCGGTTGTCGACGGCGGTGACTACGTCGGTATCATCTCCTCGACGGACATCGCCGAGCAGTTCTCCTGACAGACGGAACAGATGCGGTTCAGGGGGCCAGCCTGTTCTTTCGACCTTTCATCTCCTCGTCGTAGTACTCGAAGGTGATCGGACACCACTCGGCGGCGAGGTCGAGCACCTGTTCTGTCATCTCTCGTATCTCCCACTGAGCGTCCGCGGCGGCGCGCATATCGGCGACGTGCATCAGCATCCGGGCGTTCATCGACATCACGATGTTCGTCTTCGACCCGATCGGGAGGACGTAGCGCGCATCCTCGGGCGGCATCCCCATCTCGAGCAGGTCCTGGTACGATTCGAACGCCTGCTCGATGGTGTCGCGGAACACCTGCTCGCGGCGTTCTGCGGTCTCCTCGTCGACGGTTCCGGTCTTCTGATTGCGACCAATCCAGTCGGGGTCACTCGCCGAGGGTGGGACAACGACCATCTCACCCTCGCGGACCTCCGCGGGGTCGACCTCGTCGAAGGAGACGTAGCGCATCGACTGCACGTCGAACGAGACGTGCCGGTGTCGGGTCAGTTGTGCCATACACGAGCGGCTGACACCCTCTATCGCGAACGTCGCGTGCGGGTGTTCGAACGGCCCGAAGTGGCCCTGCCCGAGCAGGCGGCCGATGAGTGTCTCCTTTTTTTCGGCGAGTGTCTCACCCTCGATACCCGACATCACCTCCTCGAAGGGTGTCTCCCCGACGTACGGCTCCATGTAGTCGTTTCGCGCCGCCTGACAGACGAGTCGCTCCGGGTCCGACGTGGCCTCCAGCAGCCTGACGTCCATACAGGGTCGCCGGACCGCAGGCGCATAACAGTTTGCTCGCTGCCAGTCCCGGCCAGTTCGAGCCGCCGAGGTCCCGGGTCAGCGGTAGAACGCGTCGGGTCCGTGGTCGTCCTGCCAGGTGAACGCGAACAGGCGACGCGCCGGCACCGGGTCGAGACACCGGCCGTCGGCGCTCTCGCCGGTCACCGCGTCCCAGGTCGTCCCGTCGGCCCGGAACGCGCCGTCGACACGCTCGAACTCGTGGCCCGGGTTCTCGAAGGCGTGTGGCTCGGTTGCGGCGAAGACCACGACCGGCGTATCCCCGACCGTGTCGGTCACGACACCGCCGGCGGCGCGCACGCGGGGTGCGGGGTAGCCGACCGCCTCGCCGCCGCGCTCGACACCGAGCACCACCGCCTTCGGGTCGAGGTCTGTGCGGTCCCACGCGCGACCCTCGCCCCCGCGGTGGGCATCCAGCCCGAACCCCTCGCGCTCGAAGTACTCGCGGTACGGCTCCTCGTCGTACGCGACGGGTGCCGGCTCGTCGGTGTCACTCGCGGCCTCGCTGTGTAGGTCCGGTGGCTGTAACACGATACCGTCGGGGTGAGCGTCGGTGAACGCTACCCACCGCAGCACACGGGCCGGGTGGACCGACAGCGCAGTTCCCGCCAGCGGACCGGTGATACAGTTCCCTGTCGACTGCTTCCACTCTGAACCCGTCTCCCGGTCGTGAACGCACCCCGGGGTCAAGTGGTTCGAGAGACTTCGTCTCTCGTCATCAC
>CAZFMN010000097.1:0-9442 GCA_964520075.1 uncultured Halobacteriales archaeon
CTCCCGTCTCCCCCCCCTGTTGCAACGCCCCTTCAGGTTCGACGGGTACTGTGACGTCCGGGTCAGGAAATGTTTCCTTACCCGGTTCATCTGTTGCAACGCCCCTTCAGGTTCGACGGGTACTGTGACAGAAATTGGAAAGCTTACCACGCATAGTAGACTTACCGTTGCAACGCCCCTTCAGGTTCGACGGGTACTGTGACGGTGAAAATGTCGCTTCCGACGATTTCACCACCGTCTGTTGCAACGCCCCTTCAGGTTCGACGGGTACTGTGACCTTCTGCAAAATTTTGCAGAAGGTCTGTGCGCTGCCGTTGCAACGCCCCTTCAGGTTCGACGGGTACTGTGACGCGACAACCCTTCCGGAAATGTTTCCGAGAGGGGGGTTGCAACGCCCCTTCAGGTCCGACGGGTACTGTGGCTCTTACCAAACATCTGAGCGCCGTCTCTGTCTGAGCGTTAGGTAAGACGCGACAGTGCCGGTCGATTCCAGACAGACCGGCGTCTGATAGCACGGAGCGGGTCTAACCGTAGACAGATGGATTACTGCGGTCACACTTCTCGGGCAACCCGGACAGTCCCGACGAGTGAACAACCGCGCCTTCTCCGATGTTCCTGCGCTAATGAGTCTCGTCGGTCACGTTCGACCGGGTCGGATTGTTCGGGCACCCTGTCACGTTCGGGAGATTACCGTCGTCTACGGCGGTCATACGACAGGATAGCCCGCCCCACCACACTCTTGCGGAGTTCGCGCTTGATTTCTGCCTCACTCCGCTGTTCCTCGTCGTCGGTGTCCTCGTCGTCGTCGTCAGTGTGTTCGTCGGTACTGTTCGCCGTCGCGCCGCTCCGATTGATGCTGTGTTCTGTCATTGGTCACAAGAGGTCGTTCATATCGCCGGAGAGCCGGACGGTCGCGGTCGCCACCCCTCCACCGGTGTGTTCGTTCGTGTGAATCGCGTAGCGGATGCTGTCACAGATGTGGTCCTCTGCCTGCGACGTGCCGACGTGTTCCTGCTTGTAACTGAGGAACTCCCGAATCGTGTGCTGGCACCGGTCGGACACGAGTAGCCCCACGCGGTCGGTGTCGTCACGGGAGAGCCGTCGGCGAACCTCCGCAATCCCTGGGTCGATGGACTTCTCCGCCTCGACCGCCGTGTACCCCGCGCGGTCGAACTTCTGGATGTCCGCCGGTTCGTGCTCGCAGTAGATGCGTCCCTGGGGCTTGTCGTTCCGTTCCAGCCACCTGATTGCGTCCTCGACGTGACTCTCTGACTGGTAGAACTCGTCGAGAACAACGAACTGGTCGTAGTCGGTCGCGCCGATCTCCACGAGCACACGCGGGTCCGACCACCCCGCATCATACCCATAGATGCGCCAGTCGTCGACACGGTCGACCGCCTCGCCGTGGCCGATGACGTGCCGGTCCCGCGAGAACTGCGAGTACACCAGTCCACTCGCCGCTGCGAACCCGCCATGTAGCGCCTGCCGTTCCTTGCCGGTCCCCTCGTACTTGCGCTTGAACCGCTCCTTGTCGCCAGCCGTCAGATACGGGTTATCCAGTACCGACGCTGTCACTACCTCGATGTCCAACCCGATAGGGTCGCCGTCGGCGTCCTGGCGCTGCTCCAGTATCTCCCACGCGGCGTTATACCCCTCGCCCGTGAGTGTCCACAGTTGCGTCTTCGGGCCGGCGACACCACGGAGTCGGGTCGTGATCATCCCGGTCAACTCGTGGAGCACGTCGCCGTAGTGAGACGGTTCGTCCATCCACACGGCCCCGAACTCGGCACCCGCGTACCGAGAGTACTTGTCGGCGGACCCGAGTGTAATCACGCTGTCGTTCACGAGCGTGAGCCGGTGCTGCTGGCGGTTGTAGTCGGCCACCAGCGGCGAGTTCTCCGGCCCGTTGAATCCCGATGTCGTGAGCGTCGTGCGCTCGCCCGGGAGTTGTGCGAACAGTTTCGGATACGTCGTGTCCCGCGCTTTCTGGAAATCGACACCCATCGCCAGGAACCGAGAGCCGGGATGTTCGAGCGCCTTCGAGAGTAGCCACCGCGCGCCGAACACCGACTTGCCGGACCCGTAGCCCGCCAGGAACGCCACAATGTCGTGGTCACCCGATTCCACGGCGGTGAGACACTCCCGCTGTGCCTGCCAGCCGTCGTAGGCGAGCAGCGCCGGGTCCTCGTCGGCCCCCGGCGTCCAGGTCATCCCGTCCGGTCGGTCCTCCGGGGCGGCGTCTCGCCACTCGACACGCACGTCTCCCGGACCGTCGCTGTCACGGGCGCCCGCGTCCAGGTCGTCGAGTTCGTCCCGGAGCTGGCGCTCGGTGGGCGTCCCGGACATGGTCACACCTCACCGTCGGCCTTCAGCCGCTCGATCTCCGCCTCCAGTTCCTGGAGGGTCACGTCCTCGAGTACCTGCTGTTTTGTGCGAATCAGGTAGCCGAGCGCGCGGTACTGTTTCACGCGGACCTTGTCACGCTGGGGGTCCCGGATTCGGCCGTTCTCGATCTTCTCGGTCAGTTCGGTAATCGCCTTGTCCAACTCCGCGAGCATCTCGTCGTAATCGCTCGTGCGGAGGTCGGGCGGGGGAGTCGATGTCGTGGACATTTTCTTGAAGTGGGACGGGCGGACACGCGGACGAACACCGGCACACACCGCGCCGGCGGGCCACAGTAGCGCCTGGTTATCCACCACTTAGCACCGGACAAAGTTCAATCTACTTTGCAAGTCTGGTAAACCAACCTCGCCGGGCGGTCATATCGCCACAGTGAGGGGTCGGGGTAGAGCCGGCAACACTTGCTGGGGTGTCCAGGATGTCCACCATCTCACGGGATTCTTTTTTCTAAATTCTCAGCGAGGGTCGCGCGCGCGTGTGCGATAAGCCGCTAGAAGGTGGACATGGTGGACACCCCGGCGAAACCTGCCGCTACTGTGGCGAAAACCCCGGAGTCTGAGAAACTCGCTGTGTCTGAAATGTCGGGGCCGGGCGGTCAGAATAGACGGTCCTGCTCGTCGTCTGTGTCGTCAGCCGTGCCGGTATCGCTAATCCGGTCCTCGCGGAGCCGGACCTTCGTGTACACACGAGTCCGGGAGCCGCTGACCGTCCGCCGGCTCTCGCCGATACTGGTGTCCCGTTTCAGATTGTCGTAGAACGTGCGCTTGTTCTTCGCGGGGATGCCTTCGGTTTCACAGTACCGTCGGTATGCATCCAGCGCGTCCTGCTTGGGGGTGTCGTCGGTCGGGTCGCCGGTCATCTCAAGAATCCGTTCTTTGAACCGGTCCACGGAGTTCCCCCAGGCGCGCCACTTCGCCTGGATGTCGGCCGGCATCGGCGCGCCTGTGAAGTGGTCCTGCTCGCGAAGCCTATCCAGACCGTCGAGTGCCCAGTTCAGAATCCCCGGAAGTTCGGCTTCGAGTTTCTCGCCGAGCGCCGGGTCCCGCTCGCCGCGCGGCACCGTCTTCGGAAAGGAGACAAGTAGAATCCGCCGGAAGAAGGCATCATCATCCACGTCAGCCGACGGGAGCGTGTTCGCCGCGAACAGGTGTTTCGTGGTCGGTCGGATAGTGATGGGGTCCTGGTGTTTCTTTTCAACCTTCACGGGGTCGCCAGCCACGAGTTCTTTGAACTTCCCGGTGTTCTCGATGAGGTCGTTCGGGATGTCCGACCGGATGTTAGCCCATGCGCGCCGGAGTGCGTAGCCGCTGAACCTCTCCTCGGTCATCTCTTGCGGCGACAGCGAGCAGGTCGTTCCCCGGTCCGCGTCGGGGTCGCCGCCGAGTAGCGCATTCACGGTGTCGAGGAAGGTGGACTTCCCGCTCGCCTGCGGTCCGGCCAAGAACAGCGCCTTGTGGTACGGCAGGTCCCAGTGGAGCAACGTGTAGCCGACGAACTCCTGCAATTTCTTCCGGTCAACCGGCCGGGGACAGACATCTCTCAGGTAGCTCTCAAAGGTCGGACAGTCGGCGTCGGGGTCGTATGCGACCGGGAGCGCCGCGAGCACGTACTCAGTCGGTTCGCGCGGCCGGAGTTCGCGGTCGGTGAGGTCCAGCGTGCCGTTCGCCACCGGCACCGTGTTCGGGTCGGCTCCGAACTTCTCGATGGGCTTCTGTCCCCACGGTTCGCCGCGCTGTCGGGTGGCGAGTACCTGCTCCACGAGTTCGTTCTTCACGCCACCGCTGTAGACATCCCCGAGCGCGTCCCGGGCGAGGGTGCGAAGGACTTCTTCGCCGTCCTCGCGCCACACGCCGGGGTCCTCGCGGTAACTGAGGAGCTGGTCGTCTCCATCCACGCCGGTCCGGGCCGTCACCTTCGCGTGGTCGCCGTCACGAATGCGGTCCCACACGTGGTATGCGAGCCGGCCGTTCCGTTCTTCGCCGAGGTCCGACAGTGGAACGCCGAGGTCCGCCGCGAGTGCATCGGGGTCGAGCGCTGCATCATCGAACTCGTGGGAGGTGTCAACCGTCCAGGCGTCGGGGTCCTCGCGCCACGAGCTAACCGCGTTCCCGATTTCATCCGGCAGGTCGCCACTGAGTACCGCATCGGCGAAGGCACCCCAGGCGTCACCCGGCAGGTCGCCGCTCCGGACTGCATCGGCGATTGTCTCGGCGTCGTGGTCGCCCGTGGCCCGGACCGTCCAGGTGTTCGTGTCGGGGTCAATCCAGGCGTCGGGGTTATCCAGCAGCGCATCTATCAGGTCCGACTCCACCGACTCCACGGGGGGTGTGTCGTCGTCTGACGGTTCGTAGAACTCGGTCCGACCATCGAGCGCCTCGTCGATGGTCCTCTCGCCGTATGTCTCGGCACCCCGGTCCTCGTCCCACTTGTCCCGGTAGAGGTCGGACTTTTGAAACAGGTCATCCATCCGCTGCCGGTCGCCACCGGTCCAGAACGCGAGCAGGCCACACAGCGCCAGGTCCGCCTCACTGTGGCTCTCGTAGCCGGTGGTCCGACCGTTCCACAGCTGCTTGAACTTCCGGCCGTTCTCGGCGTCCTTCGCACGCTCGATTAACTCGGCGTCGGTAAGGTCGGCGGAACCGGGTTTGTCGGCGTTCAGGGTGGGGTTTGAGGCCGGAGAATCGGCCCGCACACCGCCGTCTCCGGTCGGTTCTGGTGGTTCGGGGGCCGGTTCGTCGTCGGCCACATACTCGCCGTGGACATCGTCGATCTCGCCGTTCACCTGCTCCACCGCGTCCGGCGTTCCGTCCACACGAGCGCCGGTTACTGTGAAGAACCGGCCACTGTCGTACATCTCCACATGGCCGGGCGAATCAGGGACATCCGCGCGGTTTCCGCCGTCGGGGACGAACCCCAGGCCGTACAGATGCAGGCCCGTCCCACTCGGCGAGATTTCCGTGTACGTCTCCACGTCGGCGAGCAACTCGTCGGCCCACGGGTCGAGGTCGCCTGTGTCCGGGTCTCGGCAGTCGTCCAGGTCAATCCCGGCCACGGTCCCATCTTCGGCAAACACGAACCCCAGGCCCGCCGTGTCGGTATCAGCGCGCTCGTGGTAGCCGAGGGCGGTAGCGAACGACACCCACGTATCCGGGTCGGTCGACTTGGCGAACCCGCCGGTGTCGGCGTCGACGGGGACTTTCGTCCACTCGTCGCGGTCGGTGTCGAACTTGTAGCGCCAGCACACCCACGCTTCGCGCTCCGTGAGCTTCTCGGGGACCGCGTCGGGCTCGACACCGAGCGGGTCCGGTCGGGGCGGGCGGTCGTCGGTCATGTGTGTGTCTCACCTCCGGTACGGTCCCGCCAGGTCGGTGCGTCACGTTGAAGCCACACCTCGAACACCGGGGCGACGTCCGACCACTCGGCGACAGCCTGCCAGGGACACGCCGGCCGGTCGCAGTAGAGGTAAATCGGGTGGTCGTAGTCGTCGGCCCACTCGTCGGGAACGCCGGCGCCGTGGTCGGTCTGTATCTCCCTGGCGACGTCGTCGACCGCCGGGATCGGCCCGAGAAGGACACCGAGCGCGGTCCCGCACGTCGGGCACGGCTCGCCGGTCACGACGGAGTAGACACGATTCCAGTCTTCGGGGTCGCGTGGCGGTCGATACCCGTCTTCGAGCGCGCCGACCACCACGTCCGCGCCCGCGCCGGCGTCGGTCACTGTTCCACCTCCCGGCCGTCGTCGGCCAGCAGTTCGTTCTGACGTTCGACCGCGTCGGCGAGCCGGGCGATCTCCACCCGGAGGTCGTCAAGTAGAATCTGCTGGCGGTCCTCGTGGCCCACGCCGCTGGTAGTCGTCGAACGGTTCGCCGTTGTCGTGCGATTATGTTCTGAATTGTTCATTCATCAGGCCGTGTGAGGGCGGCGAGCCCCGGCCCGACGACAGCGTGGTAAAGCAGTAAGTTCTATACCCGAGCGCCTGCAATACCCGGGTAGGACCACGTCGTCGCGGGTCCGTCGCATCCAGTTCTTCGCCACGGGCGTAGGTTGGCGCCCGGCCCGTGGCGAGAGTCAATCCGTCTTGAGTCGCAACACTCATGCTCGCGGTTTAGTCCTTTCTCTCGGTCGTTTCAGCCGCCTTCTCGGGGTCGTACTGAGCGACCATCTTCCGTAAGACGCTGTCGTAGTTCTCACCGCCACGCTTCTGATTTCTCACAAGCCGGCGGGTTTCGCGCGAGCACGGCAGGCGCGTCTCATCTGCCTGTGACATGCTTTCGAGTAGTCTTTTGTACTGGTCGTAGAAAACCTTTACGTATGTCCGGAGTCAAGTCTCTCCTACACTACCATGTCCGACGAAAGAGGGTTTTTGACCAAGACGGACCGTGAGTTCCTCACCGGCGAGAAGGAATACACCGGGGAGAACGCGAAGCAACAGCGCTACGAGCGCCGCGAAGCGATTGCCGCACGCACACGCCAGGCGTTTCACGATTTCGCGCTTCTATACGACACGCTCGACGAGCACGAACGGGACCGGATCTTTGATTTGGGGGTGTCCCAAGAGGGCGGCCGGGTAGTGGTGGACCGTGAAGCAGTCGGGCGGTTTCGGGACAGTCTAATCGGCACAGTCGCCTTTCTCTACTTGTCGCTGGAGGGGTCGCTTGAGTCCGAGCCGAGCCACCGGAGTATGATGGCTAACTTTGAGCAGATCCTCGAAGCTGGCGTACAGAAAGCCGAAGCCGAGCGTCGCCCCGGCGATCCACTGAGCTACCTCATCGATCCTGAATTCAACGTTCACGTTTCAAAGGGCGGCCAGCAACTACCCGAGCGTGCGATCAAAAAGATTGCTGAGTACCGTGGCTACGAACTCTCGGCGAGCGAACTCCAGGCCCTCATCGCGAGCATGGATCCCGACTCAACCGGGCCCCATGCTGAAGGTTGGGGCAAACTCACGGAGTTGGTAAAACAGGAACGTGCCGACACCGACGAGTAGCCACGCGGCCCTGTTTTCTCTCTCCCGTCTCCGCCCTGTTGCAACGCCCCTTCAGGTCCGACGGGTACTGTGGCTCTTACCAAACATCTGAGCGCCGTCTCTGTCTGAGCGTTAGGTAAGACGCGACAGTGCCGGTCGATTCCAGACAGACCGGCGTCTGATAGCAGTCATGCGTCTCACCTTCTATAGATGAATAACTGCGGTCACACCGCTCGGGCAACCCGGACAGTCCCGACCGACGACAGCGGCAGACACCACGACGTCGACCGACGGGTTCGGGTGATGCTCGAGGAACAGCCGCAGGTTATCGGGGTCGGCGTCGAGCAGCCGGGCGACGGTGGTTGTGTCGGGTGCCGAGTCGGTGACGGCCATATCTGGAGTGTCGCCCGGGACCGCTGTAAGCCTCCCGCTGGAGGGCGGACCTGGTCGCGCTTCTCGTCGGTGTTAAGTTTTCCAAGCTTGGATTTCTTTACACCATCCGGGATTTCATCTAATGCGTTAGTGACCGTTTGCGGCGACACCCCCAGGTCGTCGGCAATCGCCTGGTGCGTGTCCTCGGTCACTCGCCAGCGCCCCCGCTCCGGTATCGCTCCGGCGGGTACAGGATAACGTGGACCGTCCGGCCAAAGTTGTACCACGAGTAGGGGAGTACCGACACCCCCAGTCCGTAGTGACGGGCGAACTCAAAGACCGAGAACCACGAGTCCGGCGGGTCGTCGGTCGCTCGCATCTCGATGTTCCCCTGATAGACGTGCATCCCGTACACGGCGGGGTCGCCGTCGGCGTCAAGCCACAGTGTTGAGTGGTCGTCTCCGGGTGGCGCGTGTGGCGGTGCGTTCGGGTCGTCGTCGGCCGCCACGACGTTGTGGGGACACTCGTCTCTCCCGTCAATGAGTCGGGCGAGACACGCCGTCTCTGCCGGTTCAGACAGTCCGTGTGCCTGCATGAACCGCTCGCGGTAGTACTCGCCGAGAATCGCACCGAGGGCCTGCGAGAGATGGTTGTACGTCGGGTCCGGCGGGTCGTGGTCAAGGTACTGCTCGACGGCGTCACGGAGCTGTCGATACTCCGGCCACGTCGGGACTGGGTCGGTCGGTCCCGGCGTCGGGAGATCGCCGTCGGTCATCCGTCTTGGTCGGGTCCGGCGAGCCGGTAGGCGCGGGCGCTATTGTCGTACTCGGCCGCCTCGTTCAGCACCGGTCGGATGGTCTTCCGGTACCACGTCCGGGGGTCCTGCCCCTCGACCGAGTGCTCGGGGTAGACCTGCTCTTTTGCCTCTTGTTGCGAGACAGTCCCGTGTTCGCGGGCGTAGTCCAGCACGGCGCGGGCGGCGGCCTTCCGGTCGTCAAGCCGATGATCGTCGGCCCAGTTTTCCGCGTCGGCGACCCTGTCCACAACATCCGCGCGTGTGTCCGCGCTGTCGTTTGTGCGCTCGCCGTCGGTCGGCGCGGTCGAACCTTTGGCCGTGTCGGCGCTGGCGCTCTCGCCCGTCTCACGCTGTTCTGACGGCGTCTGTTCATCGACCCGGAGCCACACGCGGGCATTTGCGACTTTCTGGCTGTTGACTGAACCGGAGTCTTCGAGCTTTCGGAGCTTCTTGTACGCCGTCTCATACGAACAACCGACGTAATCAGCCACGTCCTGTGTGCCCGCCATGCCGTCGACGTTGTCGATTGCTTGAAGGAATCCCCCCGTTGGATACTTCTCGGTGTACTGTCCGCTCTCGTCGTCGCGGTCGGCTCCTGGCATACTCCGTGTGTTTCGGCTCATTACATTTGCCTGTAATGGTCCCGGGCACTTAACCCTTTACAGGTAGATGGAAAGGAAACACTTATACCGTTACAGCCACAAGTAAAGGTAAGAAGGAACCCGGTGCTTCGGGGCGTTTCACTCAGAAATGCCCGGGTGCTCAGACCACCCGCGCCGGGTTGCTTCTTGGAGAGACAACCCATGAACGACTACGACAACGCCGAAGTTGAGAGTACCGATGTTGAACCGCGAACCCGTCGCGCGCTGGAGCGCGTTCTGACGGTCACGCACACCGACGGCACGCCGA
>CAZFMN010000098.1:0-9430 GCA_964520075.1 uncultured Halobacteriales archaeon
CGGTCGAGCTGTGAGCGGTAGCGCGGTTTCGCCGCGTGTTCGAGCTCCCGCCAGCGGGCGGCGGGGTGTAGCCCCGCGGCGGCGATTCCGTAGCCGTGCTCGCCCGCGTGCTCGAGGAGCGCGTCACGCACCGCCAGCAGTGTCTCGCGGGCCCGGCCCGGTTCCTCGATGAGCGGTGTCTGTGTCTCGAGGACACACTTGAACAGTTCGTGGTCGAGACGGCCGTCGAGTATCTCCGGGGGGGTCGAACCGTAGACCAGGTCGTCGGTCCCCGAGACGGGCCGGCCGTCCGCGTCGACGATAAAAAACTCCTCTTCGATACCGAGTGTCCCCAGTCGGTCGAAGTTCTCCGGGTCGCCTTCCTCCATCTGTCCTTCGATTGTGGGTCAGTCGGCTAAAATATTCCGTGTGTGTACCGGCGGTCCGGCTCACCCTGTCGGCGGCTCTATCTCGCCCTCGAACCGGCCGTAGATACCGAAGATGTCCTCGTACCCCCGCTCGCTGGCCAGAATCGGCACCAGCCCATCCTCGTCGACGCGGTGAGTGTACACGTCGTCGCGGGCAAACACCTCGCCGTTCGGTATCTCCTCGAAGTTGGAGTAGTAGACGTGCGGTTCGCCCCCGCCTTTCGGCACCTCCTGGAACCCGCTGACCACGCGCTTCGCGCTGAACTCGGGCTCCCGGTCGTCGAGGATACCGTGGGCGCGGAGAAAGGCGGTGCTCGCGTCGTGCCCGAACGCGACAGCGTCCTCGCTCCACTGCCGGCCCAGCTCCACCGACACCGTGTGTGGCACCACCGAGTCCATCGTCGTCCCGCGGAGACTCCCCGAGTCGACGACGTACTGTACCGGCAGCCCCGTCACGGTACGCCGGATGGACTCTGTCAGGTCACTGTAGATGGCAAACGGCGGTGGCGCGCTGTGTGAGGTGTGCAGGGCGAGCACCGCGTCCGCACCCTCGATTGTATCGCGCAGTCGCGTCGCCAGTACGTCCTCGTACTGGTCGCTGTCGGGGTCACCCGGGAACGCCCTGTTGAGGTCTGTCTCCGTGTACCGCTCGCCGATCGCCAGCGCACGCTCGTTCGCCACGACGAGCTGTGCCGTTCCCGTGCCGTCGATCTCGAGCGTGTGGATGAGACGCTCGACAACCTCCTTGCCGGCGGGCTCGTCACCGTGGATCCCACCGACGATCGCGACGCGTGGCCGTCCGTACCCACGCTCGACCAGTTTCATAGTATCATTACGACCACCGACGGATATAGCATAATCGGTTCTCGGCCGATGGTTGCTGTGCCGGTACGACACCCCAGGACCCGTTCTCCCGGAACCGACGGGCACGGGACCGGTTCTCCAGGGTTCGACCGGTGCAGGACCGGCCGTCCGCGCACGGTCTGTGGCCCCGTTTCCGAGGGGAGAACACAGAGAGTATACGCGCACAGGGTGTTACGTCGCTCGTGTTGTCCAGAGAGACAGCGGTCCACGGGGTGTTCGTGTTCGTGGCGGTGTCAGCGGTCGTCGTCGCCGAGTACACGGGGGTACTGCCGGAGTCGGGGCCGGCGGCAGGTGTGGTCTCGGCGCTGGTGTTCGGGGCTATCTTCGGTGGCGCACACCTCTACTACGCCGCCCGTGGCGAGGACGGGACTGTCCCGGTCGCGGCGAGGTGGCGCTACGTCGGACTGCTCGCCGCGCTCTTGGCCGTTAGTACACTTGTGGCGGTCGGCGGCGACCGGAGTCTCGGACCGGTCGGGGTCGAAACGGTCGGAACGGTCGTCGGTGTGCTCGCGCTGGCGACATACTTGGTCACCGAGTCCGTCGCGGGCTACCGGGCCGCCCGGGACTCGTCTTGACCGCGGGCTCTCGGCCGCGGTGGCGGGGGCCGTCTCATACGGTCGTGCAGAAGTATTTTCGCTTCGATTCGGCCTCCGAACGTGTGATATCCTGTCTCTGGCGGTAATTCCTTGCGCACGACCGTATCAGGCCAGGTGGAACTCGATTGCGGCACCTTGACCGAAGCCGACACACTCGGTCGCGAGTCCGAGGTCGGCGCCGCGGTTGTTCATCTCGTGGACGAGCGTCACCGGCAGACGCGCGCCGCTCGCCCCGAGTGGGTGCCCGAGAGCGATTGCGCCGCCGTTGACGTTGTAGATATCGTCGTCGAAGCCGAGTTCGCGCTGGCAGTACAGCGTCTGGCTGGCGAACGCCTCGTTCAGTTCGACGAGGTCGTACTCACCGGGGTCGCGGTCGTACCGCTCACAGAGCCCCCGGACGGCCGGCACCGGGCCGATACCCATCACCGTCGGGTCGACACCGGCGACGTTGTGATCGCCCACCTCGGCGAGGATGTCGAGTCCGTGGTCCCGTGCGAACTCGCGGCTGGCGAGCAGTGTCGCGGAGGCGCCGTCCGAGATCTGCGAGGCGTTGCCCGCGGTGACGGTGCCGTCGGACTTGAACACCGTCGGGAGACCGGCGAGTTTCTCGGCGGTCGTGCCCGGACGGATGCCCTCGTCGGTCTCGACGGTGCCCTCGTCGGTCTCGATCGGGACGATCTCCTCGGCGAACCGGCCCGAGTCGGTCGCCGCCGCGGCGCGTTGCTGGCTCCGGGCGGCGTACTCGTCCTGTTCCTCGCGGCTGATGTCGTGCCGGTCGGAGACCTTCTCGGCGGTCATCCCCATCTGGAGGTCGAAGATGTTGTACGCCTCGCTCATCCCGGGGTGGATACTCCCCATGTTCTCGCCCATCTCGACACGGCTCATCGACTCCACGCCGCCCGCGACGACACAGTCACGCTGGCCGGCCGCGATCGCGTCCGCGCCGCGCATCACCGCCTCCGCCGAGGAGGCACACCACCTGTTTACTGTCGCGGCGGGCGTCGACTCCCCGAGCTCGGAGAGCAGTGCGATGACCCGCGCCACGTTGTTGCCCTGCTCGCTTCGCTGCTGTGCACAGCCCCACAGCAGGTCGTCGACCTGTTCGCCGGTCAACCCCGTCCGGTCGACCATCTCGTCGACCAGTGGTATCGAGAGGTCCTCGCTGCGGACGCCCGCGAGCGCACCATCCTCCTTTCCCTGTGGCGTCCGCACCGCCTCCACGACGACTGGTGTGCTTGCCATGCCTCCTCTCTGTGCCGGCGCGAGTTTAAGCTACCCGTTTCGCCGGTCGAGCATCTGTGGCGACCGACCCTGACCCGAACGTGTGCGTCGTGAGACGCGTCGACTCCCCGGGAGAGCCTGCCGCAACGCATATCTCTCGCGGACCCCTCCGTACAGCTATGTCAGACACCGGCGACAGACCCCTGGACGACGCCACAGACCCGGACCAACTCCCGGTCACGGCCGACCTGCCGGACAGTCCGGTCACCACGACGGGCACCGACCACATCACCATCTGGGGGAGCAACGCCGAGGACACGGTCGCCTTCTACCGCGACCTGCTCGGGATGGCGCTGGTCCTGCGCCAGCCGAACCTCGACGACCCGTCCCAGACACACCTGTTTTTCGACACCGGTGACGGCACCGTTCTCACCGTGTTCGTCAGCGACGACCGCGACTCGGAGCCCCAGCCACAGCGGACCCCGACCGGCGGTGTCCACCACCTCTGTTTCAGCATCGACCCCGACCGGTTCCGCGAGGTCCAGACCGCACTGGAGCGCGCGGGCCGGTCGTACAATATCTTCGACCGGGGGATATTCCTCTCGCTGTACACGCGCGACCACAACGGTCTCATCCTCGAACTGACCACCGACAAGTTCGAGTTCCCGGACGAGCAGAGAGGCGAGGTGCTCGCGGCCACCCAGCGCATCCGCGAGCGGGAGGGCGCGGAGTACGCGAAGACCGAGCACCTCGCCGCGGCGCTCGAGGAACTCGGTATCGAGGCCGAACAGCACGACCTGCCCGACGCCGACAGCGGTGTGAGCGGCATCGAGTGAGCGCGACTGGCCCGCTGTCGTATCGGAAATCCTACCACACCGCGATACAGCGGGAACGATATTAAGAGGGTGCCCCGCGTACCAGTACCCACACACTGGCTGCGTGACGTGGTCGGCGCGTCCGGGTCAGGGAGAAACCACATGAGCGATACATCAGAGTCAGCAGACGACGACGACTATCTGTCAGAGCTACAGGACGGGTGTGGCTGTGCGGAGGTCTGGGAACACCTCTCCGAACACCGGAACGAGGACGACGACTGAAGCCCCCCGCTGGCCCGGTCCTCGCGTCCACTCACCGGTTCGGTCGGCGGTGACGCTCCGTCCACGGACTGTCCCCGTCGGGAGTTCGTGTCCACTCTGCCCGGGAGCGACGGTTCGTCGGCCCGTCCCCATCAGGAGTTCGAGCACATCCCGGTTGGTCCGTTCGGCGGTCACGGTTCGTTCACCGGGTCGGGGTGACCGTGTTCCTCGAGGAACGCCTGCAGTTGCGCCCGCTGGTCCTCGAGTGGTGGCGTGAGCTCCGCGTACACGCGCTCGAACATCGCCTCCGGGTCGGGTCGCTGTTGCTCCTCGGCGGTTCGCACGGCTGTCTCCAGCTCTGCCGTGACCTCCGTCTCGACCTGCTCGACCTGGTCGTCGTCGAGCAGGCCGGCCTCCCGGAGCCACGCCTCGTAGCGGTCGAGCGGGTCGCGGGTCCGCCAGTCGGGCAGGTCGGTCTGGCGGTGCTCGTACCGCGAGGGGTCGTCACTCGTCGTGTGTGCACCACGACGGTAGGTGAGACTCTCGACCATCACCGGCTCACCCCCCCGGGCCCGTTCGAGCGCGTCCGTCACGACCTGCCGGACCGCGACCGGGTCGTTCCCGTCGACCCGTACACCCTCGAACCCGTACGCCTCGGCCTTCTGTGCGAGGGTGGCGCTCGCGGTCTGTTGCTGTGCCGGCAGCGATATCGCCCAGCCGTTGTTCTCGCAGAAGAAGACCACAGGTGCGTCGAACACGCCGGCGACGTTCAGCCCCTCGTGGAAGTCACCCTCGGAGGTGGCACCGTCGCCGAAGTACGCACAGACGGCGTGGTCGGCGTCGCGGTAGTCCGCGGCCATCGCCGCACCGGTCGCGTGCGGGATCTGTGTCGCAATCGGCACCGCCTGCGGGAAGTCACGGACGTCACCCTCGGCCAGTGTGGCGTGTCCCCGGCGGAACAGCAGGATGTCGCTCATCGACACCCCGCGGACGAGCTGCATCGCGTTCGCCCGGTAGGTGGGAAACAGCCAGTCCTCTGCCGCGAGCGCGTGCGCCGCACCGACTTGCGAGGCCTCCTGGCCGCTGAACTGCGGGTACCCGCTCATCCAGCCCCGGCGCTGGAGCGACAGCGCGCGCTCGTCGAACCGCCGCGCCCGGAGCATCTCGCGGTACAGCGCGCGCGCCGTCTCCTCGGTCACCGCCGTCTCCGCGAACGACGCCGACCGTATCACACTGTGCATACCGGTAGCTGGTGCGCCGGCGTCATAAACGGCTTGCGACTACCCGAACTGCTCCTCGTAGAGCTCCTGTGCGTGCTCGATCGCGTCGAACGCCGCCTGCCTGTCCTCGAACCCGAGCGTCTCGGTCTCCTTTCCCGGTTCGAGGTTCTTGTAGGTCTCGAAGAACTCGCGTATCTCGTCGAGGGTCTGCTGTGGGATATCCTCGAGGTCGGTCACGTGGTCGTACCGGGGGTCCTCTGTGGGGACCGCGATCACCTTGTCGTCTTTCTCGCCGTCGTCGTCCATCCCCATCAGCGCCACCGGTCGGGCCTCGATGACACAACCTGGGAACGTCTGGTCCTCGACCAGCACGAGCACGTCGAACGGGTCGCCGTCGTCGTAGTACGACCGCGGGATGAACCCGTAGTCGCTCGGGTAGTGGACGTTGCTGTGTAGCACCCGGTCGAGCACCACGCCCGGGATCTCCTTCTCGTACTCGTACTTGTTGCGCTCGCCTTTCAGACACTCCACCACCGCGTAGATCTCCGTTGGTGGGTTCGGCCCCGTCTCGAGGTCTTCCCAGAGGTTCGTCATCACGTCGAACTGTGGCCATCGTTCAAAAACTACTTTCGGTCTGGCCCGCTACACGGTAATAGGCACAGGTCCGGTTCGCACGCCCCCAGGCAGGTACCCGCAGTGTTACCTGTAGCTATCCTCTAGTCTCATCGCAGTAGATGCAGCCCTATCACCGTGCCTTCCGGTACTCCACTCGTGAACGACGGTGTTAGTTACCAAACGTTAAGTAGCTACGCCACATTGGTACGAGTATGTCAGAGGCACAATCGACCGTTCCTGACAGCCCCGGTATCGCACGAGAACTCACAGCGTTCCAGCAGAACATCCTGACGATTCTGGCCGAGGAGGCCCGGTACGGGCTCGCGGTCAAGCGCGAACTCGAGTCCTACTACGAGTCGGAGGTCAACCACGGTCGGCTCTACCCCAACCTCGACGACCTCGTCGAGATGGGTCTGGTCGACAAGAGCGAACTCGACAAGCGGACCAACCAGTACGCGCTCACCGAGGAGGGCTACGACGCGCTGCTCGACCAGCTCGGCTGGACGTTCGGCCGCATCATCACCGACGAGGGGCGCGCCGACGACCTCGAGGCGCTCATCGACGACGCACGGTAGGCACCGACTCGCCTGCCTGTTCGAAGACGTACCGTACAGACTCCTCGACGACCGCCTTCTGGTCGTCGGATGGCCACACGTTCCGCGGGTAGTACTCCTCCAGAAACAGCCCCAGCTCCGCCCCGGTCAGTCGTTCGATGCGCTTGCCGTAGTGATTGCCCGCGAAGTCTGCGAGCGCCTGCGCGTTCGCGCCGTGGGCCTCGCCGTGGCGGCGCTCGACATCCTGGGCGAGGTTGCGGTTGTGGGCGTCGACACTCGCCCAGTCGTCCCCACCGGCCCCCGACAGCGGTCGCTCGACACCCCGGTCGAGGTCGTCGATGCGCCCGGGTCGTACCGTCCCGTCCGTGACCCACTCCGTCGGGTAGAGCACGAGCACCTCCCTGTCCTCGTTTCTGATGCGCGCGGTGAACCCGTGGTCGGCCAGCAGTCGGTCCCGTGCGCGCAGGGCGCCGGCCCGCTCGGCGTCGTCGACCGCCTCGCGGGCCCGGCGTGTCAGTCGCTCGGCCTCCTCGACGACCCGCGCGGGGAGCTCGCCCTCGTTGGTCGTCTCGCTGTTGCTCGTCTGGTCGTCTGTCACGGATTCCCCTCGTCGAGTGCCTCGTTCGCGAGTTCGTCCGCGCGCTCGTTCACCTCGCGGGGAACGTGGCTGAGCGACCACTCGTCGAAGGCCGCGAGCGCCTCGCGGGCCCGGACCCGACACTCCCGCAGGTCGGGGTCGTTCACCTCCCAGACGCCGTTTACCTGCCGGACCACCAGTTGTGAGTCACTCCGGACCGCCGCCGTGTCGAACCCGTACTCACCGGCCCGCTTTAGTGCGGTGACGAGTGCCTCGTACTCCGCCCGGTTGTTCGTCGCCGTCCCGATGCAGCGGCCACCGTCGGCGACGATGCCGTCACCGCTCACGAGCACCCACCCGACCGCGGCCGGACCCGGATTGCCCCGGGACGCGCCGTCGCAGTAGACGTGGACGCGTCCACCCTCGTCGCGGAGTACCGCCGCTATCTCTCCCGGGGCTGTTCCCTGGATCACGACCCTCCCGTCGTAGGCGACCGCCGTCGCGTCCCCCGCCTCGACGCGCCAGCGCTCGTGGTCCGTGTTCCCTGGCTGTGGCTCCAGCCCCGCCGCCTCGAGACGCTCCCGCGCCGCCGCCACGTCACACTCGATTACCGGCATCGGACGAACACTCGACCTACAGACTAATGACCGCCACGGTTCGGAGCACCCGCCGATTGTCTCCCGTGAAATCTATAAGTTAAAATACTTGCCCCAGATTTTAAATACCTCCCTCCTACTACTACAAAAATGCGATGACACGGGCTAGCCGCCAGCGGGAGCGTGAGCGTGAATTCACCGGTGAACAGGACGAACGCGAGGATGTCTCGACGTGTACCGAGTGTGGCTCTGAGAATCTCGTCAAGGACGCTGACCGGGGGGAGCTTGTCTGTAGCGACTGTGGGCTGGTCGTCGAGGAGGGGAACATCGACCCGGGTCCGGAGTGGCGTGCGTTCAACCACCAGGAGCGCCAGGAGAAGTCACGAGTCGGTGCGCCGACGACGAAAACGATGCACGACAAGGGGCTGACGACGACTATCGACTGGAAGGACAAGGACGCCTACGGGCGCTCGATATCCTCGAAGAAGCGCAGTCAGATGCACCGACTCCGCAAGTGGCAGGAGCGCATCCGGACGAAAGACGCCGGCGAGCGCAACCTCCAGTTCGCGCTCTCGGAGATCGACCGGATGGCCTCGGCGCTCGGTGTGCCGCGCTCGGTTCGCGAGGTCGCGTCGGTCATCTACCGGCGCGCGCTGAAAGACGACCTCATCAGGGGTCGCTCCATCGAGGGTGTCGCCACGAGCGCGCTGTACGCCGCCTGCCGGAAGGAGGGTATCCCGCGGAGTCTGGAGGAGATCTCCGAGGTGTCCCGGGTCGAGCGAAAGGAGATCGGACGCACCTACCGCTACATCTCGCAGGAACTCGGCCTGGAGATGGAGCCTGTCGACCCGAAACGGTACGTGCCACGGTTCTGCTCCGACCTCGAACTGTCGGGTGAGGTCCAGACAAAGGCAAAGGAGATCATAGAGACGACCGCCGAGAAGGGACTGCTCTCGGGGAAGTCACCGACGGGCTACGCCGCCGCGGCCATCTACGCCGCCTCGTTGCTGTGCAACGAGAAAAAAACCCAGCGCGAGGTCGCCGACGTCGCGCAGGTCACGGAGGTGACAATCCGGAACCGCTACCAAGAGCAGATCGAGGCGATGGGCATCCACAGTTGAGCAAGGGACGACACCGGTCGGTCCGACAGTATACGACCTCCGACTGCCCCGCGGACTGCTCCGAACGCCGGGCCGTTCGTTCCGTGCCGTCACAACGAGTAACAACTGTTAACAGCCCCGTCGACGGAGCCTCCACCGGGAATGTTGCACGGCGAGGTCTCCGGGCTGTTGCTCGGAGCAGTCGCGCTCGGGGCCGTCCACGGCATCGAACCGGGACACGGGTGGCCGGTCGCCGCATCGTACGCGCTCAACCAGGCGAACAGGTGGCTGTACGGGCTCGCGGCGAGTCTCATCATCGGCGTGGGTCACCTCGTCAGCAGCATCGCGATGGTCGCCGCCTTCTTCTACGCGAAGAGCTACTTCGAACTCACCGAGGTCGACGAGCCGATTACACTCGCCGGTGACCTGCAGATCGGCGGCCCGGTGAGTGTCGTCGCCGGACTCCTGCTGATCGGTCTCGGCATCCGCGAGTACCGCCACGGCCACTCGCACGGCTCTCACGACGGTCGTCCTCACGGCTCCCGGGAGCACGGCCACTCCGACCCCGACAACGAGCACACGCACAGCAACGACTCGACTCACG
>CAZFMN010000099.1:0-8670 GCA_964520075.1 uncultured Halobacteriales archaeon
TCGCCCTGCAGGTCGCAATCGGCGGGTCCACGAACGGCGTGCTCCACCTGCTCGCACTCGCCGCCGAGGCCGGGGTCGACCTCGACATCGAGACGTTCGACGAGATAAGCCGTCACACCCCGAAGATTGCCGATCTCCAGCCCGGCGGTGAGCGCGTAATGAACGACCTCCACGAGGTCGGCGGGGTCCCGGTGGTGCTCCGGCGGTTGCTCGACGCGGACCTGCTGGACGGTGACGCGCTGACCGTCACCGGGCGCACACTCGCCGGGGAACTCGAGCATCTCGAGGAGACGGGTCGGCTCCCACCCGACGAGGAAGTCGACGAGGACTGGCTCTACACCGTCGAGAATCCGAAACAGGCCGAGGGGGCGATAAAGATACTCACCGGCAACCTCGCGCCGAACGGGTCGGTGCTGAAGGTGACCGGGGAGGATGCCTTCCACCACGAGGGGCCGGCACGGGTCTTCGAGAGCGAGGAGTCCGCGATGGCCTACGTCCAGGAGGGTGATATCGAGAGCGGCGACGTCATCGTGATCCGCAACGAGGGGCCCCGCGGCGGCCCGGGGATGCGGGAGATGCTCGGCGTGACCGCCGCCGTCGTCGGCCAGGGCCACGAGGACGACGTCGCCCTGCTGACCGACGGCCGGTTCTCCGGTGCCACCCGCGGCCCGATGGTCGGTCACGTCGCCCCCGAGGCGTACGTCGGCGGCCCGATCGCCGCCCTCGAGAACGGCGACACCGTCACGGTCGATATCCCGGACCGCACGCTCGCTGTCGACTGTTCAGAGACCGAACTCGAGCGCCGTCTCGAGGAGCGCGACGACCCGGACCCGCCCTACGACGCCGGTGTGCTCGCGAAGTACACCCGTGACTTCGGCTCCGCCGCGAACGGCGCCGTCACCAACCCCGGTGTGCAGTGGGAGTGACCGCCAGCAGACAGACGAGCAAACAGATATCGAGGTGAGGTGGTCACCTGTCGACACCGCTCTGACCTCTGGTGTCAACCGCGTCCCGCCCATGCTTGGTCTCCGCACACAGTCGCTACTAAAAACTGTTCCGGCGGTACCGGTATCGCCCGCTCAGACCGCGAGTTCGTACAGGTCGTCGCCGACGTGGTGGAGAGAGTCGACGACACGGCCTTTGTTGCCGGTCATGTCGGCGCCGTCGACCAGCGCCCGGCCGACCGCGAGAAACTTGCCGTGACTCTCCTCGTCTATCGCCACCAAATCCCCCTCGGAGATGTCATCGTCTGCCTCGACGATACCCGGACGCATCACATCCGCACCGTTCGAGACGAACTGAATGGCCCCGGCGTCGACGGTCACGGTGTGCGCTGCCGGCGGGTACTCGTTTGCCCCCCGGACGGTGAGAAACGGCTCGCTGCCGTTCTCGCCCTCGACGTACAGCACGAGCGGGTCACCGTCGACCAGCACGACGTCCCGCTCGCCCGCTGTCAACTCCACGTTCTCGAACGTGTCGGCGTCGATATCGACACCGAGTCGCTCCGCGAGTTCGTCCTGTATCTCCGCCACCGCGTCCGAGCGCAGGTGATGACGCGATTTGACCTCCATAGCTCACCTCTGGTGAGCCGGAGATATAAGCCCGACCGTTCGTCGCTCCGAGAGCCGGGTCCCTGTAACCGACTGTCCGCGCGGTGGCCACGACGCGACACGGCCCGGCACAGTCCGCGATTGACCGTCGACACGCAACTGGACTCCGGCGCTCACGCCGGGATGCGGTCCACGATGGTCTCGCTGTCGACGACGAGATTGTACGCCCCCTCGTCGTCGTTCCAGAGCACGAGCGTGTTCTCGATCGACAGCAGCTCGCCGTAGTCGGCCGCGAGGAGGGCGTCGTTCAGGGTCGACTGCTCGGTGCGCACGGCGAAGTGGTCGATCTGCTGGCTGCCGTCGCCGACCAGAAAGACCGGGTTCCCGCCGGGCGAGAGGTCGGGGCTCAGTTTGACCGCGACACAGTCCACCCGGTCGGTGACGTGGCGCTCGCTCGTGGCGAGTTTCGCCACCCGCCCCCGGTCGGGCCGGAACGCGACGGCCCGCTCGCCGTCGAGACGCAGCACGGAGTAGGCGTACTGCACGGAGAGGTTGGTGAACTCGCCGTCACCCGGTTGTCGCGGTGGGTCGCCGTCCTCGCCCCCGCTCCGGTCGTCCGAACGAGTCTCGCCGTCGAGTGTGTCTGGTGGCCCGGGTCGTTCACCGGGGGTCCGCTCGCCCCCGTCGAGTCGGTGCTGGAACGCCGGGGTGTCGAGCCGTGCCTCCCGGACGAACGACCAGGAACTGCTCGCGGGTTGCTCGTGGGGCCAGAGCCGGACCGTCGGCGCGTACACCCCCGCGCCGGTGCGCTCCTCGACGGCCCGCTCCACCTCCCGCAGTCCGGTCGCGGTGTTCCGGTCGGCGGGGGCCAGCGCCACAATCGACCCCCCGGGGTCGAGCCAGTCGGTCGCCCGCGCCATCTGCGCGGCCGGGTTCCCGAGCTCCGAGAGCACGTTCGCGAACAGCACGAGGTCGAACCCGCCGCTCGGCGGTTCGAACGCCTCGACACGCTCGCGGTGGACCGTCGTGTGGACGTTCCGTCCGGTCTCGGCGAGCAGCGCCTCGAGCACCGCCGCCGAGGGCTCGCTCGGCTCGACGGCGTGGTACTCGAGGAGTGTCTCGGAGTCGACGAACGCGGCCAGCCCCAGCGCCGGCCCGCCGACCCCGGCACCCACGTCGAGCACGCGCAGACGCCGCGGCAGGAGCCCGGCATCCGCCAGCTCCGCCAGGGCGTACTGGACGGCCGCGAAGTACGACGGCAGGTGATACACCGCGTAGCCGAGCGCCGTCACCTCGTCGTAGGTGACGGTCCCGCCCGCGAGATACTGCTGTTTGAAATCCCGGACCGTCGACCGGAGACGCGCCCCGGACTCGCCGTCCGGCCAGTCGGGACCGAACCGCTCGGCGAGCAGGTTCTCGACGGCCCGCTCGACTCCGGCCGGGAGGCGCTCGACGCTGTCGAGACGGGTCTCGACCGGCCCCTCGGGCACCGGCTCGAAGCGGCCGTCCTCGCGCTCGAGCAGTCCGAGGTCTGTTGCCTCCTCGCGCAGCACCTGCCGGACGACGGCCGGGTGGGGCTGGCCCTCGACGTACTCGCTGAGCTCCCCCGGGTCGAGCGGTCGCACCTGCCTGAGATAGCGTGCGCTGTCACGCACCTGCGAGCGCTGGCGCTCGTTCATCCCCCCTCACCGCCGTCCTCGTGACCGTCCGCGGCGTCGGTGCCCCGGGCGTTCCCCTCGTCTCCCGTTTCCTCGATACCCCCGGTGTCTCGGCCAGGGTCGCCCCGGTGTCGCCCGTCGTCGCCGGCCTCGCGGTAGAGTCGCTCGAAGGCGTCGGCGTCGGCGTCAGCGACCCGGCGGGCGACCGCGGCCACCTCGTCGGCACCGTCGAACGCGGTCTGGATGTCGCCGTAGACCCGGTGGTCGCCGCCGGTAACCCGGTCCGCGAGCGCCGCGAGGTCCGCCGAGACGGGCGTGTGGAACCGCTCCGGGACCGGGTCGGCGGCGAGCGCGAACGCGAGCACCGCGGCGTGTGTCCGGGCCTGGACCGTCTCCATCGCCCGGTCGTGTGCTGCCGGTGTCGTCTCGAAGACGCTGTTGCCGCGCTCCTCGAGTGCCGTGAGCAGTGCCTCGACGGTCGGCCCCCGCTGTTCGATCACCACCGGGACGTTCCCGGGTTCGCTGTCGGGCGCAAAAAGCGGGTGGAGGCTGGCCCGCTCGCGGCCGGTCAGCCCGGCCATCGCCGCCACCGGGTCGGCCATCACCCCCGTCACGTCGACAACCGCCTCGCGAGCGTGTGGCCCGTAGCGCTCGATGGCTGTCGCCGCCGCCGGCACCGGCACGGCCACACAGACGAGTCCGAACCGACTGTCGGCGGTGTCCGTTCCGGGCGACTCGACGGCACGACCGCCGACCGCGGCCGCGGCATCGCGTGCCGTCGCCGGGTCACGGTCCAGAAAGAAAAGCTCCGCATCGAGCGCGTCGGCGACCACGCGGCCGGTCCAGCGCCCCATCGCGCCGGCACCGACGACGAGTGTCTCCATCAGTTTCTGGTTGCTCCGGACCGGACAAAAGCCGTTCGATGCACCCGGTCGACGGCTCCCGAACCGTAGCGGCCGGCTGATACTGCCGGACGAACCCGGAACCGCTGCCGGCACCGGTCGTGTCGGTCAGAGCACCCGCTCGTACTCGTACGCTGTCGCGCCGATTCGCCCGTCGTCGTGTTCGCCGATACGCTCGTACCCGGCGGCCTCGTAGAACCCCACGGCGCGGTCGTTCTCGGCCATCACGCCGAGGCGAACCCGCTCGCCGCCGGCGTCCTCGACACGGCGCTCGACTCCCCGCAGGAGTCGGCCCCCGATACCCTCACCCCACCGGTCCGGGTTGACGTAGATGCGGTCGAGGACGAACACCGACGGCTTCTCCGCCGGCCCGGCGACGGCGAACCCGACGACCGCCTCCTCGTCCGCGACCAGAAAGGGACCGTCCGCGTCGAGTCGCTCGACCAGCGCGTCGTGACTGTAGTACTCCTCGAGGAACCGCTCGACGCTCTCCTCGCCGACAATCGGCTCGTGTGCCGCGTACCACGCCCTCCGGGCCACCGCCCGCACCGCCGGCAGATCTCCGGACCTGGCCGGACGTATCTCGACGGTCATCACCCGCTTTTCGTTCCGGTGAGAAAAAAGCCGCCGGGAACGCCCACACCGCGGGCGCCGCAGTCCCGGGTCCGGCGGTGGTCGAGTCCCCGCGGTCGAGAGTGACCGGTTTCCCGTCTCAACGTCTGCCGTCCCCCGGTCTGCCCCGTGAGTGGTCGCCGTCGGTCGGCCGTGGGCGTCCACCGTCGGCGGTCGGCTGGCCGTCGCCGGCAGGAGCGGTCGAGAGCCCGCTCCCGCCCCCGCCGAGCAGTTCGGCCCGGCGGCTGATGGCATCCTGGAACTGGTCGTGAATCTCCTCCCGGAGGTGTCTGGCAACGTCGACGTCGATATCGAGCGCCACCGCACCGCCGCCTCCGAACCCGCTGGAACTCGCGGTGTCGGCGGTGAGCGTCGCCAGGTCCCGCCGCTGCTGGAACACCGTCTGGGAGTCCGTGACCGTCTGGACCCTGTAGTACGGGACAACCGTGGTCCGTCGCACCCAGAACCCGCGGCGCGTGACGAGGTGTCTGTCGTCGTGGTAGTAGCCGAGCTGTTTCCACTTCAGATGCGCGGCGGGCACCACCAGCACGAGGAGGACAGCGGCGAGATACCAGTCGCCGAGATTGTCCGTCACCGCGTGGTACGCGCCGGCGAGGGCGACGATGGCGGCGACGAGTATCGTGTATCGGGCGAGATACCGGGTGCGGGCACGCGTCGGCGCGCGCTCGAACTCGGGTTCACCGATATCCTCGATCGTGTCGGCGAGCGCGAACACCCGGTCACGCCTGGCGATTGGAACAGCGGACTCGACGCTGTCACTGCCCTGTCCCGGCGAGTAGCCCGCCGTCTCGATCACGAGATTCGCGTAGCCGGCAGCCCGCGCGAGCACGTTCTCCCGGATCATCAGCGACTGCACCTTCGAGAGGGGGATGGTGCCGTTGTACCGCTGGAGGAGGCCCCGCTCGTAGCGCAGTTCCTCCTCGTGGCGTAGCAGCCGGAAATCGTAGTACCGCAACACCGCCTGGACACCGCTGACGACCCACAGCAGGACGAGCGCGACGAGCGCGAGCGCCGGCCCGAGCAACAGCAGTAACTGCATCCGGGGCTGTGGTGGGGCGAGGTCGGTCCGGCGTGCGCCGGCGCCGCCGGCCAGGAAGAACAGGGCGAGGATACCGGTGACGAACCTGAAATTCGCCGACGTGACGCCCAGGATTCCGAGTTCCCGCTGCTCGAGTTCGAACAGCACCTCGTTCTCCTCACCGGGGTCACGCTCGGTCTCCCCGCGTTTGCGGTCGCTGATGAGCTCCTGCAGTCGTGCGGCCTCGGACTCGCTGACGTACCGGAGCTGTGCCTCGGAGGTGCCGCCGCCGGCAGTCTCGATGCGCAGTTCCGAGATACCGAGCGCCCGCTGGACGACGTTCTGTGCGATGTCGACGTTCTGGATGCGCTCGAACGGGATCTCCCGCTCGCGCCGCGAGAGCACACCCGACCGGATGTCGAACGTGTCGTCCGCGGCCCGGTAGGTGAACCGCCGAACGTGGGCTGTCTCCCACCCGGCGACCGCGAGCACCCCGACGACGACGAACACGAGCGTCAGCGGGACTCCACCGCCCGGCTGTCCACCCTCGGGCCCGCCGCCACCACCACCGAACACGAAAGAGAGGAGGAGGATACCCACGATACGGAGCGAGTTCTCGGCGACGCGGTACGGGACCGACCGCGAGTCGAGTCGCGCGAACCCCGCGGCGAGTCGCCCGCTCATAGCGCGTCGTCGCCCTCGGCCTCGATTGCGAGTCGCTTCACCCGCTGCTGGAGGTCCCGTGCCTCGGTCGGTTCGAGCCCGGGGATGGAGATGTCTGCACCACGTGACCCGGCGGTGTAGACGACGAGCGTCGACAGCCCCAGCCAGCGCTCGAGCGGCCCCCTGCTCGTGTCGAGATGCTGGATGCGAACGTACGGGACGTGTGTCCGCCGGTTGACCAGCACACCCCGCTCGAGATACAGCGAGTCCTCCCTGACCTGGTAGACCCACACCCGGTAGCGCAACACCACGAGTCCGGCACCGAGCCCGAACAACACGGCAAGCACCAGTCCACCGAGCACGGCCGGACCGCCCGCCGCACTGATGAGACCCGTGAGCACCACCGTCAGCACCGCGACGCCGACCGACATCGTGATACCCCAGCGAACCCGGACCGTCGGGTCCAGCTCCCGCCGGTCGGTGGTGTACTCGACCAGCGTCTCGGGGTCGATGCGACGCTTGCCCTCGCGGATTGCCGCCCTCGCACGCGAGGCGCGCTCGCCAAACTCGGCGGTATCGCGTGTGTCTGGACTCCGGTTGGCCGAGCTCGACTGGCGGACGACCGCCGATCTCGTCTCCGTCTCCGGTCCGGGCCCGGTTGCTTCGGGCGCTTGCGCCCGCTCGTCGCCTCCGTCACTCATTACTGTACAGTCGGGTCGGGACGCTGTTAAGTCCCCCGACCCGCCGGTCAATCGCCGGCGGTCTCGATTGTGGGGCGTGTCACCTCGCGGTCGTGCTCCTCGCCCTCGACGTCGTAGGGGTACTGACCGGTGACACAGCCGAGACACAGCTCGCTGTGGTCACGGTCGAGCGTCTCCGTGATCGCCTCGACCGAGAGGTACGCGAGGCTGTCGGCCCCGATATCGGCCTCGATATCCTCGACGGTCCGGTCTGACGCGATGAGCTCCTCGCGGCTCGCCATGTCGATACCGAAGTAACACGGGGCGGCGATGGGTGGCGAGCCGATGCGGAGGTGGACCTCCTTTGCACCGGCCTCGTCGAGCAGGTCGAGTAGCTGTCTCGATGTGGTGCCCCGGACGATGGAGTCGTCGATGAGCGTCACCGACCGCCCCTCGACCGTCGACCGGATCGGGTTGAGCTTCAGACGGACCGCCCGCTCGCGCTCGTCCTGTGTCGGCATGATGAACGTGCGACCGACGTAGCGGTTCTTCATCAACCCCTCGGCGAACTCGGTGTCGGCACCGGCCTCGCTCGCCGCCTCCGCGTAGCCCGTGGCGAACGCCCGCCCCGAGTCCGGTACCGGCATCACGACGTCCGTCTCGACACCGGACTCCGCCCAGAGCCGCCGCCCGAGCTCTCGCCGGACATCGTAGACGAGTTTCCCGTCGATCACCGAGTCCGGACGCGAGAAGTAGACGTGCTCGAAGAAACAGTGTGCCGTCGTCTCCCGGTCGACGAGCCGGTAGCTGTCGTAGTCGGAGCCGTCGGGACGCAACACCACGAGTTCACCCGGCCGGACGTCCCGTATCAGGTCGCCACCGAGCGCGTCGATGGCGGCCGACTCCGAGGCCAGCACGTAGCCGTCCTCGAGAGCGCCGAGACAGAGCGGACGGTTGCCCTGCGGGTCGCGCAGCCCGAGCACCGTCTCGTCGTGCATGATTGTCAGCGAGTAGGAGCCGTGGATGCGCTCCATCGTCGCCTTCACCGCCCGGACCAGGTCCGCCTCGAGCAGGTTCCGCGCCAGGTCGTGTGCGATTACCTCCGTGTCACCGGAGGAGGTGAACGCGTGCCCGAGTCCGGCGAGGTCCTCGCGGACGGCGTCGGCGTTCACCAGGTTGCCGTTGTGGGCGAGTCCGAGCGACCCGCTCTTGAACGACACCGAGAACGGCTGTGCACAGCACTCGTTCACCCCGCCCTCGGTCGGGTACCGGACGTGGCCGATACCGTTCGACCCGTTCAGCGACTCGATCGCCGGACCGTCGAACGCGTCACCGACCAGCCCCATCTCGACGTGTTCGTACTGCTGGAACCCGTCGTGGGTGACGATACCCGCGGACTCCTGTCCGCGGTGCTGGAGTGCGTACAGCGCGTAGTAGAGTGGTTGAGCAGCGCTTCTGTCGGACAGAGAGATGCCGACAACACCGCACTTTTCGTGCATGCTATTCGCCGGCTTTCGTCTGCCAGGCGTATTCGCGACGCTTGGCCGACTTGCCGAACCCGCACGA
>CAZFMN010000100.1:0-8507 GCA_964520075.1 uncultured Halobacteriales archaeon
CCCGGTCACCCACCTCGGTCGCGATATCGGCCTCGATGCGCCGGGCGGTCCGGCCGTCGTCGACGGTCCGGAGGTGGGCACCGCGGTCGGCCCCCTGCTCGCGGAGACGCGTCTCCAGTCGCCACGAGCGGGTGACACCCACCTTGAACGTCTCGGGGGCAAACGCCGCGAGGTAGACCGCGTGTTCCTGCTTGCAGGTCTGGAGCGGCCGCTGACACTCCCCCGTGCAGATGGCACACGCCCACCGGCCGGTGTGACGGTCACAGCGGGGTGCTGTCCCGCTCTGACAGGGCTCGTGGGACCGGCCATCGCGGACACCGGCACAGTGGCGCTGGCCGAGTCCGTACCCGAGTTCCGCCCCGGGTGCGAGCGACAGACGCCGGGCCTGGCCGGCCTCGGCGACCCACAGCGCGGCGTCGTCGCGCTCGCCGACCGGGCTCGTCTCGTAGTCGACAACCTGCACACTCGGATGTACGGCGACGGGAGCAAAGTGGCTGACGCAAGGGAGACACCAGATGACACCCGGAGCGGTGGGTCCGGCTACGCGTCCTCCACGCGCTTGCCCTCGGCCTCCGGGACGACGACGCGGTCGGCGTCCGCCCAGTCACGGTCGAGTTCTCGCCCCTCGAACAGTCGGTCCAGAAACACCGCGAGCGACGCCACCTCCGAGTGTGGCTGGTTCGTCACCGCCACGTTCCAGTCGGCCGCCTCGTACACCTCGAAGGGGACCTTCTCGGCGCCGACCACCACGAGCACCGTGGCGTCACCAGTTTCGCCCCGGAACCGCCCGCGGATATCCGCGATCACCTCCTGCACGGGGAGCCCGTACATCGTGAGGTGGACAACAGCACCTGACCAGTCCGCGAGCACGCGCTGGGGCTGGTCTGTCGTCTCCACGTCGAACGGGCCACCGAACCGGTCGGTGACGGCGTCGACACTCTCGCGGCGGTCGGCGGCGGCCCCGGACAGCAGGAGTCGGTCGGCCCCGAGCGCGCGGGCGGTCAGGCCGACGTGGGTGGTCATGCGCTCGTCACGACCCGGTCGGTGGCCGAGGCGCAACACCGCAACCTCCGGTGTGTCCTGCATCACTGCTCTGCCAGTGCCTGGTCGAGTTCGGCCGTGAGCTCTCGCAACCCCACCAGACTCCCGTCGACGACGAACGAGGGTGTCCGCCCGACGCCGAGGCTCCGCCCCCGGTTCATGTCCGACTCGACAGCGGAGTCGTACGCGAGGTTCTGGCCGGCCGTCGCGATGGCAGAGGGGTCGTCGAACCCGAGGTTGCCGGCGAGTTCACTGAATAGCCCCGGTGCCTGTGACGGCAGGCGGCCCTGGTTGTCGAACACCGCGCCAGTGAACGACCAGAACCCCTCGTCACCCTCGCGGTCGAGCACCTCGCGGGCGGCACTGGCGGCCTGTCGTGATGCGGGCCCGATCACGATGAAGTCGTGGTGCTCGTAGCGGATGCGTCCGTCGTCGAGATACCGGCTCTGGATGTCCGGAAACACGTCCTGCACGTAGCTCCGGCAGGCCGAACAGCCGAGGTCCTCGTACACCTCGAGTGTCACGTCCGCGTCGGGGTCCCCCCGGACCGGAACGGTGTCCGCACCGCCGGGCGTGCTGTTCGTGCAACCGGCCAGCGCGACCGTCGCCCCGGCCCCGGCGCCGAGCAGGACCTCTCGCCGTGTCGTCCCCTGTGAGCCGTCGTGTGTCATGTCCGGGTGTTGCGTGCCCACCGGTATAATCTATCCGCCTCGCTGTGCGGCGTACAGCGTCGCGTAGGTGCCGTCGGCCTCGACGAGGCTGTCGTGTGGGCCGGCCTCTGTCACGCGGCCGTCCTCCATCGCGTAGATGCGGTCGGCGTTTCGCACCGTCGAGAGCCGGTGGGCGATGACCACCAGGATGCGGTCGTCCTCGGTTGCCTCGAGACGCTGCTGGATATCCGCCTCCAGGGCGGTGTCGAGGTCGCTCGTCGCCTCGTCGAGCACGAGCACGTCCGCATTCTTCAGGAGTGCCCGGGCGAGCGCAACCCGCTGGCGCTGGCCGCCGGAGAGTCTGACCCCGTCGTCACCGAGCGGCGTGTCCAGCCCCTCCGGCAGGTCGTCGAGAAACTCCGTCACCTGTGCCACCCGGCAGGCCCGGCGTATCTCCCGTTCCGTGGCGTCCCGGTTGCTCACGGTCAGGTTGTACCGCACCGTCTCGTTGAAGATGAACGGGTCCTGTCGGACCATCGAGACCCGCTCGCGCCACGCCCCCAGGTCGAACTGGTCGATTTGGGTCCCGTTCGCCGTCACCACCCCCTCGTCGGGGCTGTACAGCCGTGTCAGCAACGAGACCACGGTCGACTTCCCGGCACCCGAGGGGCCGGCGAAGGCGACGAACTCCCCGCGCTCCGCGCTGAAGGATGTCTCCCGCACCACCGGCTCCTCGCCGTACGCGAACGTGACATCCTCGAAGGCGATCTCCCTGACCGGCGGGACCGACTCGTCACCGTCGTCGGGTTCGCGCTCCGCGACGAGTTCCTCGACGAACGCCTGTGTCCGCACCAGATGTGGCAGATTGCTCGCGATGCTGTAGGTGGTGCTGTTGAGCGTGCTCACGCGCGGGGCAAGTCGGAAGATAGCGAACAGGAAGACCCCGAGGGCCGCGACCGGGAGCGACGCAACCGCCAGCGCGATGTAGATGAGCACGAACACGAGCACCGCCGTCAGCAGTTCGTAGAAACTCGACATGGCGGCCTGGTTGCGTGCGGTTGTCACGCTCGCCCGGTACTGCGTGTCGAGGGCATCGCTGAACGCCTCGAATATCTCGGATTCGAGACCGAACAGCTTCACGTCACGGATACCCTGGGTGCCGGCCTGTGCGTTCTCCTGGATGCGCTCGTTTGCCTCGGCCAGTCGGTCGCCGATTGCGTACCCCGACTCCGTGACGTAGCGCATCGCCACCACCAGCCCCCCCAGCAGGAGGAGTGTCAGCGCTGTCATCACGGGCGCGATGAACAGCGCGACACCGAGGTAGACGAGACTCATCGCCCCCTGTTTCACCAGTTTGACCACCTGCTTGATGAGGCTGCCAGCCTTTCCGGCCTGTGTGACGATGACGTTCAGCACCTCGTCGGAGCCTTTCTGGTCGTAGTAGGCGACCCGTGCCTCGAGTGAGCGCTCGAAGGACAGCCGCTTCAGATGCCGGACGTAGTCGTTCTGTAGCGCCGCGGTCAGCCACCCGACGAGGAACGTCGCCGTGTACCGGACGGTCATCACGAGCCCCACCCCAACGATGACGGACTCGAGTGTGAACGGAACACCGACGAACTCGTAGACGTCGAGAAACGCCTCCCCGACACCGCTCATCTCCTCGGCCTCGGTGTTGCCCTGTGCGATCTCGATGACCGGGACCAGAAAGCTCAGACCGACCCCCTCCAGCAGCGCGGCGAAGATGCTGAGACCGATGATACCGACCGTCGCGAGCGGCCGGTAGCGGGCGACATCCAGGAGTGCACCGAGCTGGCGTCTCAGGCTGATCTGCTCGTCCTCACTCACGACCGGTGTTTCAGCAGGCCCGGTCAAAAACCGTGCGGTCCGGTCCGGAGGGGGCGGGACCGCGGCCTCGAACACCGGGGTATAAGCAGATGGCGGGTGGACAGCCCGGTATGAACTCCGACCCGAACGACCCCGTCCACGACTGGCCGCTCGCGTCTGGCAGGCCGGGGCGCGAGGTCTGGTACTCGCTCGTGAGTCCGTCCGACGCGTCGGTCGCGTTCTGGTACCGGTACACGCTGCTGTCGACGACAGGCGGACACCGCGAGGGGCGCCTCTGGGCGGCGCTGACCGACCGCGAGGACCCCGCGGCCTCGACGTTCGTCTCGCGGTCTGTCGGCCCGGACGAGACCGACGTCACCGCGGACCCGTTCGACCTGCGGGTCGACGACGCCTGTCTCACCTCCGACTCGGCGACGGGCCAGGTGGCGGACGTGTCGTGGGACCTCGCGTACGACCCGGACGTCTACGCGTTCACACCGCTCCGGAGCGAGCGACTCACCGACCTGCTGTACCGGGTGGCCGGAACGGGCAAACACTGGAGCCGCAACGAGTCTGTCGCGATGTCCGGCGAGGTGCGTGTCGGTGACCGCACCATCGATATCGAGGATGCGCCCGGCCACCAGGGGCACACGGTCACACAGGTGACACCGCCGGAGAACTGGACCTGGGTCCAGTGCAACGACTTCGCCGAGGACGACTCGGCCGTGCTGGAGGCGCTCCGACTCGACGACAAGCTCTCGGTCTGTCTCCGTGTCGACGGCGAGGTGTACCCACTCAACCGACTCCGGCACGTCCACCCGTACAGTCCGGCGGCGAACACACTCGAACACGACGCGGTCGGTGTCTGGCGGTTCTCCGGCGCCGGTGAGGGGGTCGAACTGCGTGCCACGGTCGAGGCTGACCCGGACTGCTGGCAACACGTCACCTACAGGGTCCCCGACGACACACTGCGGTACAACGCACACTGCTCGCTGTCGGACCTGACCCTCACCTACGGTGACGGTGAGGAGACACAGACCCTGACGAGCAGTGCGGCCCGCGCCGAGTGGGTCGGCGCCGAACCCCCGCGTCAGGGCGAGTACAGCCCCAACTGGTCCTGAACACGCGGGGCACAGCAGGTCACCCGCGGAGTCGCCAGCGGCGCTTCTCGCGGCGAACGACCCCTTCGGATGCGAGCAACTCGAGCAGTTCCTCGACGACTGGCGGCGGCGCGCCGAGTCGCCGGCAGAGCTGTTCGGTCCGGCGTGGCTCCTCTGCCAGCGCGACGAGCAGCTCCGAGACGAGACGCGGCTCTGCGATGTCGACCTGGTCGGCGAGTCGCTCGCGCAGACCGGTGATACGCCCCTCGGCCCACCGGTGCAACAGCGAGAGCTCCCGCTCCAGCTGCTCGAACTCGTGGAGCTGTCGCGCCAGTGTCGCCACCCCGGTCTGTGGCTGCCGGTCCGGGTCGCCCTCGTCCCCGTCCTCCGGGGTCGGACCCGCTCTCGCCGGCTTGCACCCCGACCTGTCACCCCTGCTCCCGGACGGCTCCCCCCCGGCCGGGGATACCGGTGTCTGCGCCTCGCCTGTCTCGCGCCTGCCGTCGTCGGCTGTGTCACCACCCGCGTGGCTGGCACCCGCACTCTCGTCGGCACCGGGGTCGTCGTCGGGGTCTGACACGTCGCGGCGGTCGGAATCCTCCCGGATCGTACGGGACTCGAGTTCGATGCTCACCTGCCGGCAGGAGTTGATGTCGAACCGGCTGTTCGAGGGGTAGGCACTCCGGGTCCCGAACCGGTACGGCGAGACGGTCACCTCGAGACTGACGTGCTGTGAGATCGAGAAGTACTTGCGCTGTCGGTCGTCGGTGCGGCTCTCCACCAGCCCGGCGTCCTCGAGTTTCCCCAGGTGGTCGATAACCGCCTTCGGACTCACGCCGAGGTGCTCGCTGATCTCGGTCACGTAACAGGACTTCTGTGCCAGCAGGCGCAGTATGCGCCGCCTGTTGGCGTTGCCCAGCAGGTCCAGGAACTCGGCGGAGTCCATTTACCGTACGTAATTCACAACCACATAAATAGCTGTCCCCGTGGCCGTGGGTGGACCGGGAACCCGGGCCGAGGGGGGACGGCGCTCACTCGGAGTCGAACTCGAGGGCAGCGGAGTTGATGCAGTAGCGTTTGCCCGTCGGTTCGGGGCCGTCCTCGAACACGTGGCCGAGGTGGCCCTCACACTGTGCACAGACGACTTCCGTCCGGCGCATCCCGTGGCTGGTGTCGACACGGGTCTCGATGTTACCACTCTGGTAGGCGTCGAAGAAGCTCGGCCATCCCGACCCGGAGTCGAACTTCTGTTCGGAGTGGAACAGCTCCGTCCCACACCCCGCACAGGTGAACGTCCCCTCGTCCTCGATGCCGAGCAGGTCGCCGCTGAACCGGGGCTCGGTGTCTGCCTCGCGCAGAATCCGGTACTCCTCCTCCGTGAGTATCTCCCGCCACTCCTCGTCGTTCTCGGGCAGTTGCTCTTGCTCTGACATAGCCGAGCGTACGCGCTCGATACGTAATAGACCTGTGGACGGCTCCGGCTTCCGACCCGCTCCGGCGGCTCACACTCGCACGCAACCGGGAGTCACGTCCGCGGGGCATCGTGCGCAGCCACAGGAGGAGACCGAACCCGCGGTGTACAGAGGACAGCCGGAACCGGAGCTGTCCAGGACACTCGACCGGGCTCACTGTCTCGCTTGCCCGTCACGGTTGCGACAGTTCGGGTGTCCTGTTCTGCTATCGCGTGTCAGACCACCGCACACAACAGTGAAGTGTACACTGGAACGTATTTCCAGACACGGTAGTAGTGTAGTCAAAAATGACAGACAGAGATAACGAGGCGGACGCCTCCGACCCGGAGGAGAAGTCCACCATAGAGACGGTGCAGGAACGGAAACAGCAGTCCTATCCGGATGTCGGCTACCAGCAGGTCGAGTGGGACATGATGAAACCACCCGGGGAGCGGATACTCCCGCACACGCACACAAACCGGCTGAAGCTGTCTGAGATGTCCGTTCGGGAGGATACCAACATGACAGAGTGGGATATCCGCGACCGCGAGGGGCGGTACTACGGCTCGGACGACCTCGGGAAGATTCCGGACGACCCGACCCCCGACAGTCTCGACGAGGTGTGTGAGACAGTCGAGTCCGAGACGGGGAAACAGCGCCGCATCGCGCTCGCTCATCTGGCAGCAATCGCCCGCCAACACCCCAGCGAGGCGACCGACGCGGTTCCGACAGCGGTTGCACGACTGGGTGACACACCGCCGGCGGTTCAGGGCGAGGCCGTCGGAGTTCTCAAGCAGGTCGCCGACACCGACCCGGCGGCGGTCGAACCGGCGGTCTCTCCCGTCACCGGGTTACTCACACCCGACACCGAGCCGATGCTGACCGCCGAGGCACTCGAGTTCGTCGCTGTGCTCGCCGGAACCAACCCCGAGGCTGTCCTCGACACGGTGCTACGACTCGCCGACCTCCTCGGGGCCGAGGGGATCGACCCGAAACCCATCACGAACGCCCTCGCCCACATCGCCGAGACCAGTCCCGACGAGTTGCTCACCGTGGTGCCGAAACTCGAGTCGTTCTTGGAGGACGAGAGCCCCGATGTCGGTGTGCTGGCGGCTCTGGGGCGGGTCGCAAAGAGCTATCCGGGTGTCGCGAAGGAGACCATCCCGACGACCGTCTCGCTGATAGACGCGGACGACAGTCGACTGCGGGCCAACGCGACCGCACTGCTCACCGACCTGGCCGAGGAGTACCCCGGTGAACTCCGGTCGGTCGTTCCGCAGGCCACCGAACGACTCGCGGACGACGACGCGAAGGTGCGTCACAACGTCACGTCACTACTCGCCCGGGTCGCAGACGAGCATCCGGCGGCTGTCGAACCGGCGACCGACGCACTGGTGGCACGTCTGGACGACAGTCTGGCCGGAACCAGAGTAAACGCCTGCTGGGCGCTGAACTACCTGGAGGCAGACCGGACGGTGTCGGAACTCGAGGAACTCGCCGCGAACGACCCTGACGGGGACGTGCGCAGGGCCGCGCGAATCGCCGTCAATGCGCTGGAGGACTGATACGGTGTCGAGCGACCCCAGACTGTGCCACCAGTTGTACGCTCGCCAGAGGCTCAACGCTGTCGTCTCCACGAACCGACCGCGCGGGCGTCGTGACGACGACTCCGACGAGCGCACCCCGACGTGTCACGGGGGGCCCCGACGGACCAGACACCTGCAGACACCTCCGTGGTCTGCGGCCCGGTGCAGGGTGGACAAACTAACACAGTCCCGCGTGTACCGGCGGGTATGCACGACCTCGAGCGCGCAATCGAGATTGCTGTCGATGCCCACGCGGGACAGACCGACAAGGCCGGAGAGCCGTACATCAGACACCCACTGCGTGTCATGCGGGCGATGGACACCGATACCGAGCGGGTCGTCGCCGTGTTGCACGACGTCGTCGAGGATTCACCGTACACGCTCGAACATATACAGGGTCGCTTCGGAGCGGACGTTCGTGACGCGGTGGACTGTCTGACCAGGCGGGAGGACGAGGACTACGTCGAGGAGTTTGTCGCCCGGGCAGCGGAGGACGATACCGCCCGAGCGGTCAAACGCGCGGATATCGAGGACAACATGAACCTGACACGACTCTCAGATCTGGATGTCGGCGACTTCGAACGGCTACAGAGATACCACGAGGCCCTGCAAGCGCTCCAGCCCGACGACACGGCACAGCAGTAGCCGGCGAGCAGTTCGTCCGCGCAACCCTGTCTGGGTCCGGTACAGGGAGAGAGGGCACGGCGGTCGGACAGTCACACACAGGCGTCCCGGGTGGTCTGTCGGTGTGTTTCTACCCGGGCTCCCAGCGTGACCGTGCCCGGTATCGGCAGTCGTGCCATCGCGCCGGGAGCCGGACAGACGTTCGGACAGGATTAACCCGGGCCGGGACGG
>CAZFMN010000101.1:0-8099 GCA_964520075.1 uncultured Halobacteriales archaeon
CGCCCTCCCGCGTCGACGGTCACCTGGGCCGCCCGGAGTATCCGTCCTCCCCGTCCGTCGAGTCCTCGCCATCCTCGCCTCGGTCCGTCGAGTCCTCGCCATCCTCGCCTCGGTCCGTCGAGTCCCCGCCATCCTCACCTCGGTCCGTCGAGTCCTCTCCACTCTCGCCTCGGTCCGTCGAGTCCTCCCCATCCTCGCCTCGGCCCGTCGAGTCCTCGCTGTTGTCACCGGACCCGTCACCCGTCTCGTCTCTCTCCTCGCTCCCGGTTCCCTCGTGGTCGGTGTCGACGGGGCTCTCACCCTCACCCGGTTCGGCGTCGGCATCGGCCATCTCGTCGACTGACCCGGCGCGCATCTCCTCGTCCACGTTGCCGGGGGTGGGCATGTCCTCGTGGACGGCCGGGTCGCCGGTCCCGCCGAACCCCATCGCGGCCTCCTCGTCACCGTCGTCGAGTCGTTGCCGGGTGAACTGGGCGTCCGAGTCCGCGTACAGGTTGATACCGGTCTGGAACGACCGGTACAGGAGGTAGCCGACACCCGCGGTGGCCGTGGCACCGAGCGCGGCCGCCGTGGTCTGGTCGGCGGTCCACAGTATCGTCGTCGAGACGACACCCGAGGCGAACACGACACCGAGCACGACCCGCCTGGCCAGGCGCTCGAACTGGTCCTCCGGGTCGCGCAGCGCGGCATCGACCTGCAGGTCGTCCCGGTCCATCTTGTCGAGCACCGACTCGAGTTTCACCGGCACTCGCACCGACGCGCCCGCCGCCGCCCGCACCTCCGAGCCACGGTCCCTGACGTACCTCCGGGCCCCCTCCTCGAGATACCCCTCCCGTCTGAAGTACGTCTGTGCCGCGTCGATGAAGTCGAACTCCGGGTCCAGCGCCACACACACCCCCTCGACGACCGTGGCGACCCGCAACACCAGGGCGAGATTCGCGGGGATACGGAACGGGAACTCGTAGAGCGTGTTCTCGACCTGGTCGAGTATCTGCTGGATGCGGTACTGGTCGACGTCGCCGCCCTGGAGGTCGGTCATCGCCACGTCCAGGATCTCCCGCATCAGGTCGCGGTCGGCGTCCGGCGAGAGTGTGCCGATCTCGACCAGGGCGTCGATTATCGCGTCGAAGTCCTCGCGCACGACGGCGGTGTAGAACGCCACGACGTTGTCCTGGATGTACGGGTCGACGTAGTCGCTCATCCCGAAGTCGTAGAGCACGAGCGTCCCGTCGTCGGCGACGGCCAGATTGCCCGGGTGCGGGTCGGCGTGGTAGACGCCGTCGTCCATTATCATCTGGAGGTAGAGAAACTGCAGGCGCTCCGCGAGCTCCGTCCGGTCGATACCGAGTTCCTCCAGTCGCCTGAGGTTGTTTATTTTCGTCCCCTCGACGTACTCCATCGTGAGCACCGACTCCGTCGAGCGTGTCTCCACCACCGACGGGATACGCACGTCGTCGCTGTCCGCGAAGTTCCCCCGAATCTCCTGGAGCATCTCCGCCTCGCGGCTGTAGTCCATCTCCTGGCGAATCGTCCTGTCGAACTCCTCGGCGAGCGTCGAGAGCGAGAACGAGCGCACGTCGTCGACGAACTGCGACAGTAGCGGCAGTGACCACTGAATGACCCGCAGGTCCGCCTCGACGAGTCGCTCGACGCCGGGGCGACGTATCTTCACGGCCACGTCCTGGCCGTCTATCTCGGCCTCGTACACCTGACCGAGACTGGCCCCGCTTATCGGGTCGGTGTCGAACGAGTCGAACGCCTCCTCGACCGGGCCGAGTTCCGCCTCGACGACGGTCCGTGCCTCCGACCAGTCGGCCGGCGGCACGCTGTCCTGGAGTTTGGTGAACTCGGCGAGATACTCCGGCGGCAGAACGTCCGGCCGGGTCGAGAGCAGCTGTCCGAGTTTGATGAACGTCGGCCCGAGCGTGAGCATCGACTCCAGCAGCCGCTGTGCGCGCCGCCGGCGCTGGTCCGAACTCACCTCCCGCCTCCCACCGAACAGCAGGAACCGCCGCCGGTCGCGGGCGTACGCCACGAGCAACGGCAGGAACTGCCGGGCGACGACCACGAACCGCCAGTATGCGCGCAGGTTCACCCGACAGCCCCCGTCAGGCGTCCTCGACTGTAATCGTCGTGGCAGTCTCCTCCTCGCCTTTCGGGAGGCGCAGCTCGAGGACACCCCGGTCGACCGACGCCGAGGCCTCCTGTCCGTTCGCGTCGCCGGGCACCGGCAGGTCGGCGTCGAGGAACAGCGACCGCTGCTCGGACTCGTAGCTGAACCCCTCTGGCACCTCCTTCTCCCGGAGCGCCTCGACCTGTATCTCCCCGGCGGTGACGCTCACGTCCACCGTCTCGGCGGTCGTTCCCGGCAGGTCGACCACCAGCAGGTACGCGTCCTCGCTCTCCAGCAGGTCGGCGAACACCGCCTCCGGCAGGTCACGCAGGGCGTCACGGAGCGCTGACATCACCACACGTACGACTCCGCGGGCGAAAAAGGCCCCGGATTGTCACCGGACGAGGTCGGTGAGCGCGGTCACGCGCCGGCCGCTCTCGACCCCGCCGCCGAGACGCTCCTGGTCGTGTCGGTCGACGTGGACGGCGTCGAGACCGGCGTTGTGCGCCGCCGCCACGTCCCGCGGGTCGTCCCCGACCATCGCCCCGGCGCCCCCGTTCCCCGCCACGCCCAGTCGCTCCATCGCGAGTTCGAGCGGTCGCGGGTCCGGTTTCCACCCGGTCTCCTCGTCACAGCAGACCACCGTGTCGAACCAGTTGTCGATCCCCAGTTGCTCCAGTATCGGTCCGGTGAGATACGCCTGACAGTGTGTCACGAGCCCTGTCGGGGCGTCCAGTGCCGCGACGAACGCGGGGGCGTCGGGGTAGACGTGTGTGGCCGCCGCCCGTGCGCCCGGTTCGTCGACGCTGTGGAAGGCTGCCCAGAACGTCTCCGGGTCCAGGCCGACCTCGGCGAGTGCCCGCTCGCGCGTGTCGTCGAACCCGTACCAGAGATGCTCCGCTTGACGGTCGCTGACGGACACACCCAGTCTGTCACCCACCTCGCGACAGACCTGGTGGATGTACGTGTCCTCGACGTCGACCAGCGTGCCGTCGAGGTCCAGCAGCCAGAACTCGTACTCGTCGCTCATCGGGACTCCACTGTAGGTCGTGCCCGTCTAAGTAGCTTCTGGCCGGTGTGTCTCCGCAGTAGCTAAGTGCACGAGGGACAACCCGTACAGGTATGTTCGGTGGGGAGTGGACAGCAGACCGAGACAGCGGTGACCCACCCGCGCCACGGGACGACCCGTACCCGGACTGGGGGTTCGACGAGGTGGACCCCGAGATTCCGACCCCACCGGGGGAACTCGACGGGGGGGAGAACTCGTTTCCCTACAGCAGGTTCGGTCGGGTCGACGCCGACGGGACCGTCCTCGTCGACGCGTACACCCCCGAGGTCGACAGCCACTACCTCGCGGTCGCCGACCCCGACGGGAACGCCCTCCGGAGCACGGAGAGACAGGGGGCGGACGGTACCGCGACGTTCGACCTGAGCGGCGCCGGTGACGGCGTCAGACTCACCCCAGGCACCTACGCCGTCGTCAACGCCGAACTGACTCCGCGGGCGCTCCAGCCCCTGTGTGTCCAGGGCTACGAGGCGACGCTCACCGAGGTCACGGCCGACCCGGTGCCGTCGGTGACGGTCACCGTCGACGCACTCGTCGAGGACCCCCCCGAGATGGGTGTCGTCGGACTGTTCGTCTGGAACGAGACCACAGCAACGACGGTCGAACTGACCGAGACCGGGGACGTGTTCGAGGGAACCCTGTCGGGGGTCGACCCGGGGAGCTACAGCGTCCACGCGTTCGTGCTGGCGGCGGGGACCGACGAGCAGGTCGTCGGACTGAGCGGCGTCGACTCCGCCGCGGTGGTCCCGCAGACAGACCTGTCCCTCGCGGTCGACGGACAGGCCGACAGCGTGGCCCTCGATTACGGCGAGACGGCCCCGTACACCGCGACAGCCGTGTTCGAGGACGGTGACACCGGGGACGTGACCGACGAGGTGACCGTGGCCGCAACCGCCGGTGACCCCGCGGCTGTCGACATCGACGAGACCGCCGCCGAGGTAACGGGTGCGGCACCCGGGACGGTGACACTCGAGGCAGAGGACGGTTCGTTCACCGACACCGTCGAGGTGAGCGTGGGGGACCCGTCGCAGGTGGGGGTGGTGCTCAGGGTCGACGGCAGGTCCGAGTCGGTCGCGGTCGACGAGGGCGAGACGGCCCCGTACACCGCCGCGGCCGTCTTCGAGGACGGGAGCGAGCAACCCATCACCGACGAGGTGACGGTGACCGTCGCCGACGGTGACCCCGCGACGGTCGACATCGACGAGACAACAGCCGAGGTGACGGGTGCGGCACCCGGGACGGTGACACTCGAAACCGGCGACGGGGGGTTCACCGACACCGTCGAGGTGAACGTCGGAGCACCGTCGCAGGTGGGGCTGACCGTCGCGGTCGACGGCGGGTCCGAATCGGTCGTCGTCGACGAGGGCGAGACGGTCCCGTACACCGCCACCGCGGTGTTCGAGGACGGCAGCACGACGGACGTGACCGACGACGTGAGCGTGAGCGTGACCGACGGTGACCCCGGGGTGGTCGCCATCGACGAGACCGCCGCCGAGGTGACGGGGTCGACCCCCGGGGTGGTGACGCTCCGGGCAGACGACGACGGAATCACGGACACCGTCGACGTGACCGTCGAGGCGCCCTCGCAGACGGGCCTGACACTCACAGTCGACGGTGGGTCTGACACCGTCACCGTCGAGGAGGGGAAGACAGTCCCCTACACGGTGACCGCGCTGTTCGAGGACGACAGCACGGCGGACGTGACCGACGAGGCGACGGTGACAGTCACGGCGGGCGACCCCGGGGCGGTCGCAATCGACGCGGACACCGCGGCGGTGACCGGTGTCGACCTGGGGACAGCGACACTGGCGGCAACAGACAGCGGGTTCACCGACACCGTCGCGGTGACCGTCGCGGAGCAGTACCCGGACTGGGGGTTCGACGAGATAACCCCGGAGATTCAGACCCCACCGGGGGACCTCGACCGGGACGGCACCTCGTTCCCCTACGACAGGTTCGGCAGGGCAGACCCCGGTGGACTGGTGTTCGTCGACGCGTACTCGCCCGATATCGAGACCCACTATCTCGGCATCGTCGACGAGAGCGGGGACCCTCTCCGCGGGGCGGAGGTGGACGGGAGTGACAGTTACGCGGAGTTCGACCTGAGCGGTGCCGGTGACGGCGACCGTGTCGACCCGGGCACCTACGCCGTCCTCAACACCGACGGGAATCTGGACCCGCGGGCGCTCCAGCCCCTGTGTGTCCAGGGCTACGAGGCGACACTCGCCGAGGTCACGTCCGACCCGGTGCCGTCGGTGACGGTCACCGTCGACACACTCGTCGAGGACCCGCCCGAGATGGGTGTCGTCGGACTGTTCGTCTGGAACGAGACCACAGCGACGACTGTCGAACTGACCCAGACCGGGGGCGCGTTCGAGGGTGACCTGTCGGGGGTCGACCCCGGGAGCTACAGCGTCCACGCGTTCGTGCTGGCGGCGGGGACCGACGAGCAGGTCGTCGGACTGAGCGGTGTCGACTCCGCCGCGGTTGCTCCGCCGACCGAGTTGACCTTCGCGGTCGACGGCGAGTCCGAGTCGACCGTGCTGAGCGAGGGCGAGACGGCCCCGTACACCGCGACAGCCGTGTTCGGGGACGGCACCACCGAGGACGTGACAGACGAGGTCGCTGTGAACGTGAGCATCGGCGACCCGGCGACGGTCGGTATCGACGAGAGCGCCGCCGAGGTGACGGGCGCGGCGGTCGGCACCGTGACACTGGAGGCCTCGGACGGGGAGCGCACCGACAGCGTCGGTGTGACCGTCGAGTCGGGACCACAGGCAGTCGAGTTCGAGGTCGACGGCCAATCGGGGGGTGTCACCCTCCAGGCGGGGGAGACGGCCCCGTACAGCGTGACGGCGGTGTTCGGTGACGGCGAGGAGACGGTCACCGGGACAGCGGAGGTGACCAGCGCCACCCCCGGTGTGGTCTCCGTCGACCAGACGGCGGCCGAGGTAATCGCGGAGGCTCCGGGTGAGACTGTGCCCGTCACGGCGACCTACGAGGGTGAGACCGACACCGTCGACGTGACCGTCCCGGGGGAGGCAGAACTCGGGGTGACACTGTCCGACGAGACTGCCCCACCCGGGGGGACGGCGCAGTTCACCGTCCCGGCGTCGGCTGTCGAGACGGTGACGCTCGACGGCCTCTGGACCGACTGGACGGTGGATGCCGCCGACCCGGACGGGGCGGAGACCACCGACAGCGTCGACTCGACGGGACAGTTCGAACTCTCGTGGGGGACCGAGCAGGCGAGTGTCGCCCCGACAGTCTCGGTGACGCTCCCCGACTGGTACGTCGGTGGCGCGTACAGACTGAGCGTGACCGCCACCGGTGGCGACGGCTCGACGGTGACCGACGCCGCGACGCTGACCGTGACCGACTCCGCCTGAGCGGGGACACCTGTCACGCGATATCGATTGTGACCTGTTGCCCGTTTCGAGCGGCGACACCGACGGTGACCGACCCCCTGTTCCGAGCGGCGAGACCCGCGCGTGACATCGACGGTGAGATACGTTTCATCGTGAACCCGGAGAGGTGTCGGTCGGTTCGCGGGGGTATCGAGGCACGGGCGAGTCGGCCGGGGCTCCCGGTCCGGCGGTGGCCGAGTGCCATCGAGACTGTGGCCAGGGCCAGATTCTTGTCTGTGGGGGAACAGACACCCGGTAATGGACGAAGAGAGCCCGGCGGACGTGCACAGCGAACAGTTCGGTGTCAAGCAGATTCGGCGCATCTATCGCGAGGGGATGTTCGAGGGCCAGTCACCGGAGTTTCCGGTGTCGTTCAGCGAGTTGCGCGAGGAGGCGTTCGAGCGGATGTCTTGGCAGGCAGAGGCCTACGTCCACGGCGGTGCCGGCACCGAGGAGACGTTCGAGCGGAACAAGGACTTCTCGCGGTGGCGGATCGTGCCGCGGATGCTCCGGGGTGTGGCCGACCGCGACCTCTCGACTGACCTCCTCGGTTCGACCCACGAGTACCCGCTGATGGTCACCCCGCTCGGCGTGCAGAGCCTGCTCCACGAGGAGGGGGAACTCGCGACAGCCCGGGCGTGTGCAGAACTGGATGTCCCGTTCGTGCTCTCGTCGCTGTCGTCGACACCGATGGAGGCGGTCGCCGACGCCCTCGGGGACACCCCGAAGTGGTTCCAGTACTACTGGGCCGCGGACGACGACGTGGCACGCTCGTTTCTCCGCCGGGCCGAGGCCGCCGGGTACGACGCAATCGTGGTCACCGTCGACGCACCGACGCTCGGCTGGCGTGACAGACTGCTGCGGAAGGGCTACTACCCGTTCCTGGAGGGTGAGGGGGTCGCGAACTACTTCTCGGACCCGGCGTTCCGCGACTCGCTGGCGGAACCACCCGAGGAGAACCCCGAGGCCGCCGTCGACCGCTTTCTCTCCATCTTCGGGGACGCCTCGCTCACCTGGGAGGACCTGGCTTTCGTCCGCGAGCAGACCGACCTCCCCATCGTGATAAAGGGGGTGTTGCACCCGGAGGATGCCCGACTCGCGGTCGAGGCCGGCGCGGACGCCGTGCAGGTGTCCACACACGGTGGCCGACAGGTCGACGGCTCCATCGCCGCCATCGAGGCGCTCCCCGGGGTTGCCGACGCGGTCGGTGACGAGACGACCGTGCTGTTCGACTCCGGCATCAGACGCGGCTCACACGCGTTCAAGACGCTCGCACTCGGTGCGGACACGGTGATGCTCGGCCGCCCGTTCGCCTACGGGCTCGCACACTCCGGTCAGACCGGCGTCGAGCACGTCCTCGAGAACACCATCTCACAGCTCGACCTGACGATGGGGCTCGCGGGTATCGACGATGTCGACGACATCGACCGGGCGGCGGTGCGCGACGCGGCCTCGCTCTGAGACAGCCCTCGTCGATGCGTCGTGTCTGGCCGCCCACGGACCCTGCGAGCCC
>CAZFMN010000102.1:0-8031 GCA_964520075.1 uncultured Halobacteriales archaeon
GAGTAAGTTCAGCGAGAAAGGGATGACAGGCTCGGATACGCTACCACAGAGCAGACTGGGGGTACCGGAGGGGATAGACGAGCGTGCGTTCTTCACGCTGTCGGACGGCACACCGACGCTGGTGGGGCACGCGGACCTGGAGGCGGCGGTTCCGAACGAGGAGAAATCCGACCTCCAGGAGCTGGAGCGGTACTGGGTGAACAAGCCCTTTGCGTTCGTCGTGCTCTACCGGAACGTCGCCCAGCAGGAGCACCGTTACTACCTCGTGGAGCCGTCGCTGACCGATACCGAGCGGGCGCTGGTGGATTTCTTCGCGGACAAGCTCAAGCTCAGCATCGACTACGACACGGTGGCGACCGACGCCTCGCCGGCCGACCGTGGTGAGGTGGTCCGCGACGAGACGATCCGGCTGATGCACCGGTACAACCTGCTCTCGGGTGACCCGCCCGGGGACAGGGACCGTCTCGGTGGGCGCGCGAAGAACTGGTTGATATCGCTCCTGCGCAGGCGCGCCGCGAAGCAGGCCCGCGGGGACGACACCGTCGACCCCATCCCCGTCGAGCGCGACCCCGAGACCGGCGAGCGCGGGTCGCTGACCGACGACCAGGTCGAGACGCTCGTCTACTATCTGGTTCGCAACTTCATCCGCTACGACCGCATCGACGGGCTGAAACACGACGTTCACGTCGAGGATATCTCCTGTGACGGCTACAACGAGCCCGTGTTCGTCTACCACAGCAGCTACGGACAGGTGCTGACGAACGTCACCTTCGGCGACGACGAGCTCGACGAGTTCGTCATCGAACTGGCACAGCGCGCCCGGAAGGGGATAAGCAAGCGCCAGCCGAACGTCGACGCGACCCTCGAGGACGGCTCGCGCGCGCAGTTGACCCTCGGACAGGAGGTCAGCGACCGCGGAACGAACTTCACCATCCGGCAGTTCCGCGAGGTGCCGTTCACACCCGTCGACCTCGTGGCCTGGGAGACGTACTCGCTGTCACAGATGGTGTATCTCTGGCTCGCAATCGAGAGCGGCAAGAGCATGATCGTCGCGGGCGGCACCGCCTCGGGAAAGACCACGACACTGAATGCGCTGTCGCTTTTCATCCCGTCGGACACGAAACTGGTCTCCATCGAGGACACCCGTGAACTGTTGATCCCACAGCGCAACTGGGTCCCGACCACCACCCGCGAACCGTTCCAGGCCGACGACGGCAGCGCGATAGACGAGTTCGACCTGCTCGAGGACGCACTGCGCAAGCGCCCCGACTACATCCTGATGGGTGAGGTCCGTGGCGAGGAGGGCCGAACACTGTTCCAGGCGATGAACACCGGGCACACCGTCTGCACCACCTTCCACGCGAACGACCCGAGAGAGGTGATACGGCGGTTCACCTCGGAGCCGATCAGCGTCGCGAGTTCGATGTTCAGCGCGGTCGATATCGTCGCGACACAGACCTCGACAACGGTCGACGGCAGGCGGGTCCGCCGGGCGAAGAGCCTCGTCGAGATCGACGAGTACGACGCCGGACTCGACGAGTTCGTCGTCGACAGAACGTACGACTGGGACAGTGTCACCGACGAGATCCGGCCGACGACGACCGACAGGACGGACCTGATGGAGGAGGTCCGCCGGGACAACGGCTGGACAGCCGAGGAGTTCCGCCGCGAGTGGCGCCGGCGCGAGGCACTCCTTTCCTACCTCGTTCGCGAGGGCATCGACACCTACGCCGGTGTGGCCGCGACGATACAGGCGTACGTGCACAGCCCCGACCTCACGATGTCGCTGGTCAGCCAGGACGAACTCGCCGCGCGTATCGACGACCTCACGACGATGCGGACGATCGACATCGACGTCGACGACGAGGTGGAGGAGCTCGTCCCGCGCCCGTCGCCGGACCCGAGCCTCCTCGCGGAGGTCGAGTCCCTCCTCGAGGACCGGACCGACCTCCTCGCGGAGTACGAGGACGGCGAGACCGGGGCCTTCCGTGGGGACACGCCGGTCGCGGCCGGGTTCGAGGACACCGGACAGTCCGGAAACGACACGAATGGTGACTCCCCCGGGTCCCCGGACACACCCCCAGGAGACGGAGGAGAGGACCGTCGTGGGTCGGTTCCGGGCGCCGACGGGGTGACATCCGAGCGGGTTCCGTCGGCGGGGACGGGCGAGGACGGGTCCACACCGGGGCACGACGATGTCACGCGTGTCCCCTCCCCCGAACCGTCGGCCTCGTCCGAGGACGGAGACGAGGGTGGTGACCGGACGTGACACTCGAACGACGCGACGACCCGACGCGCGCGACCGGACAGGAGCGGTACGGCGAGGACGTCACCGAGCGGGTCGCGGGGAGTGGCTATCACCAGCGTGTCGCGCTCGTGCTCTCGCAGGTCTTTCACCCGGTCTACCGGTTGCTGTTTGCCGGGCGGGGGCACTTCGTGAGTCGGCTCGAGATGCGTCTCGCGCAGGCGAAGGTGTCGACACCGGTCGAGATCTACCTCTCGAACGCGCTCGCGCTGGGGACGCTGCTGGGGGGGTTGTTCGGTAGCGGGGTCGGTGTGCTCGTGCTGACGATGGTCGGCCGGCCCGGACTGCCGGCGACACTCACCCCGCCGGAGACCGGGTGGGGCGAGGCGCTCGGACTCGTGCTGTCGGCGCTCGGTCACGGTCTGTTCGTCGGGTCGTGGCTCGCACTGTTCGCCGTGCTCGGCCTGTTCGTCGGGCTTCTCGTCGCCATCTACTACCCGGCGGCACCGATCTACCGGCGCCGCCGCGAGATCGACCTCGTCATGCCGGACGTCGTGGGATTTATGTACTCGCTGTCGGTCGGCGGGATGGACACGCTCGACATCTTCAGCGCCGTTGCCGAGTCCGAGGACACATACGGCGAGGCCGCCGTCGAGTTCCAGCAGCTCACCCACGAGACGGAGTACTTCAACGTCGACTACCAGACCGCCGTCGAGAACGTTGCCCGGACGACCCCGAGCGAGGAGCTCTCGACGTTCCTGATAGACATGCTCTCGGTGGTGAACAGCGGCGGCGACCTGACGAACTTCCTCGAGACGGAGACCGAACACCAGATAGAGCAGCGCCGGCGGAAACAGGAGGACCTGCTCAACACGCTGGAGGTGTTCGGGGAGGTGTACATCTCGCTGACGGTGCTTCCGCTCATCCTGGTCGTCGTGCTCGTCATCACGTCGCTTCTGGGCAGCGAACAACTGCTCATGCTGCTGGTGACAGTGTACGTTGTTCTGCCGGTGTTGAACGCGCTGTACTTTCTCGCGGTGAGCGTGACGATGCAGGACCAGGTCGGCACCGGTCGTCTCGACCCGGGCGAGCGTGCGGTGACCGGGGTCACACGGGAGGGGTCGGTTCGCGACCTGGGTGTGGTCGATGCACACGTCGAGACCAGACCGGGAGAGCGACTCCTACATCAGATTCGGGCCGAGGAGTTCCGGCACCGCGTCTCGCAGTTGCTCGCAGACCCACTCGCCGTCTTCCGGGCCTCGCCGCGGTACACGCTCGCGGTCACGGCCCCACTCGCGGCTGTCGCCCTCCTCGCGCTGGTCCTGCAGGGGGTGGCCGAACCGAGTGCCGCGGCGATGCGACAGCGGACACTCACACAGTCGTTCGTCTGGTTCGGACTCCCGTTTCTGCTGGTGGCGACACCGCTCGCGGTGTTCCACGAGTGGCGCGAGCGCACAATCGCATCGGTCACCGACACGCTCACCTCGGACCTGCGGAAACTCGCAAACGCGAACGCGACCGGACAGCCGTTGCTCGAGGCGGTCCGCATCACCGGCGAGGAGAACACCAGCCGTCTCGGCCGGGAGCTGACGAGCATGTACAAGCGGGTCACGTTCGGCAGTTCACTCGGTGCCGTCCTCGTCGAGTTCAACAACAGGTACCGCATCCCCCGACTCGCCCGGTCGGTCAAACTCGTCCAGAAAGCCCAGGAGACGAGCGACCAGATAACGGACGTTCTGACGACGGCGGCGGACCTCTCGGAGATCCAGGACGACCTGGAGCGCGAGAAGCGCACCCGCACGCGGATGCAGGTGGTCATCATCGCGGTCAGTTTCGTCGTGTTCGTGGCGGTGTTGCTCATGCTCGAGAAGTTCTTCATCGACACCATCGTCGGGGTGCTCGGCGAGACCCCCGACGCCGCGTTCGCGGAGTTCGGCTCGCTCAACCCGTCGCTACTCTCGATGCTGTACCTGCACGCCGCACTCATCCAGGGCTGCTGTGCGGGTGTCATCTGCGGGTACGTCCAGACCGGCCGGGCCTACGCCGGGCTGAAGTACGCCATCGGGTTCGTCGGGGTCACGTTCCTGGCCTGGGCGCTCGCCGGTCTCCTCGCCTGACAATGAGACGGAAGACCACACAGACCGGCACAGGCTCGGTTGGCGGCCTGTCGCGGGCCGACCGGGGACAGGCCGAGCAGATCGACTTCCTCAACGGGATGATAATCCTGCTGTTCGGTGTCGGGCTGTTCTTCGCCGGCGGGAGCGTCCTGTTCAGTATCGGGATCGACTCCAGCCCAGACCGCGAGGGGGCGGCTCTGAACGCCGACCAGCGACTCGTCGGGGACCTGCTGGTGAACGACACCAGTGATATCGAACTCGACCGGTCGTGTGCCGACGCGTACTTCGGGATGAACGAGAGCGAGGTCTGTACCCGCGCCGACGGTGTCGTCGACAACGCGACGACCGAGCAGGGGTGGCTCCGGCGGTCACTCGGACTGGAGTCGGAGCTGCGCGTGAACGTCACCGTCGTCGACGACGGGCGTATCGTCACGAACGGTACCGTCGAGTACGCCCTCGGGCCGTCACCACCGCCCGACGCGCCCGTCTTCGAGTCGAACCGGTTCGTCACGTTCGGCGGCGGTGCGTACCAGACCGTCTTCGTGAGGGTGTGGTAGCCGTGTCCGGTCCGTCTCACCGGTCGACCGGCGCGGGTGACACCCGACGGGGCCAGCAGTTACGGGGGAACACCCGCGGGGTGCAGTGGACGCTGGAGGCGTTTCTGGCGGTGTTGCTGTTGCTCGCGGCGCTGGTGGTGGTCGCGTCGGTGCTTCCGATCGGCACACAGCAGGCCGAGGCCGAACTCGCACAGACACAGCTCCAGCAGGCCGGCGACGACGTGCTCGATCTCGCCGCCGCACAGGGGAATCTCACCGCGGCAGTGCTGTACTGGAACACCTCGGCCGGGGCGTTCGTCGACGCCGAGGCGAACCTCACCGGCGACCCGCACTACGTGACCTTCGACGGTGCGGGGGGACACCCGCTCGCGACGCTGCTGAACGACACGCTCGGCGAGCGTCCCGTGGCGTACAACATCCACATCGAGTACGATACCGGGGTGGGTGTCACCGAGCGGCGGCCGGTCGTCTACCAGGGGCCGCCGGGCGGTGACAGCGTCACCGCATCGACGACGGTGCTCCTGCGGGCAGACGACGTGCCACAGGCGAGCGCCGGGAACTGCACGCTCGCCGAACTCGACAACAGCAGCGCGTGTGGCTCCGAGGTGTTCTACGCCCCGGACGCGACCAGTGTCGCCACCTCGCGGTACACCACCGTACAGATACAGATCGAACTCTGGCGGGTGTGATACGATGACAGAAAGAGAACCCGTGGAGTCGGCCTCGACCGGAGTTGTTGCCCGCGTGGGGCTGTTCGATACCCTCCGGGCGACGGTGTCCGAAGCGACGGGACGTCTGTCGGTAGACCGGCGGGGTGTCTCGCACGTGCTGGGTGTGATACTGGTCCTCGCAATCGTGCTGACGGGTGTCGTCTCCATCGTCGGGTTCGGCGTCACGGGTGTCTCCGACACCACCACAGATATCTCGGACACCGCCGTCGAGCGGGACCTCACCGGGTTCGCACAGGCCGTCGACAGGGCGACCGTCCACAGCGACACCGCCGCGGGAACGACCACGGTCGACCTGTCGCTGACCGGGGTGACAGAGAGCCGCGAGTGGGTCGAGACGAACGCGGACGCGGGCAGACTGTCACTCTCGACACGGGCGAACGGGTCAGAGACAGAGCTCCTGAACACGTCACTCGGTCTCGTCGCCTACGAGAACCCCCGCTCCGAGACCCGCATCGCCTACCAGTCGGGGCTGGTGCTGTCGGCACCCGACGCAACCGCGACCCCCGGGGTCGTCCGGACGAACCAGTTCACCCACCGGACAGACGGGGGGGTCGAGTCGCTCACGCTACATATCACCCGCGTCACCGGACAGCTACTCGCCGACCGACGTCTCGACATCTCGGCCAGGTCCGCCGAGAACCTCCACCCCGAGACTCTGGTCGGCGCCGGGACCGGGACACCGGCCGAGGAACTGGTGGTGCGCGTCGACTCGACCTACAGCGAGGGGTGGGAACTCGCCCTCCGGGATGTCTTTCCGGACGACGCCGAGTTCACCCACACCGGGGACACGCTCGAGGTGGTCTACGAGGTCCCCGACCGGGGGATGTTCCTCCACGCCTACCGCCACGACGTGAGCGTCGGCGGGCGGTAACTCCGCCTGTCGCTGCCACGGTGACACTCGAGAAGCGAGGCGAGCAGTCCAAGCCAGGCGACGGGGGACCTGTGGTCACTCCTCCGAGAGTCGCCGCGAGAGTCGGTCGAACTTCTCCCGCACCGACTCACCCTCGTCTGCTCGTTCGGGTTCGGGTTCGGGCTCCACCGACACGAGTTCGTCATCGCTGAACCGCAACAACAACCGGCCACCCTCACCCCGGACCGCCGCGGGTAGTTCACCCACCGGCACGGTCACCTGTTCGACAACCTCGTCGCCGTCCTCGACCAGGACAACCGCCGTGGTGTCGTCGACGATTCTGTCGACCACACCGGTGAACGTTCCGTCCATCGTCAGGTTCCACGTGCCAGACGCATATCGATCCCGCCCGTGAGCGCCATCTGTCCGACGCGGTCGTCGCTGTGTTTCTCGGCCAGCAGGTCCATCGGGTCCGTCGAGAACGACTCGGCGGGGTTGACCGTCACCTCTGTACCGTCGGTCGTCACGACAATATCGCCGTGGACACCGGTCCAGTACGTCTCGATACCGCGCTCGGCGAACCGTTCGAGCACCTCGTCGTGGGGGTGGCCGAACTGGCTGTCGTAGCCACTCGACACTACAGCTACCCTGGGCTCGACCGCGTCGAGAAACGACCCCGTCGAGGAGGTGCTGGAGCCGTGGTGACCGGCCTGGTAGACGTCGGCGTCGAGTCGCCCAGCCCACTCCCTGGAGAGCCGGGACTCCGCCTCGCGCTCGGCGTCGCCGGTCAGCAGATACCGCACGTCACCGAACTCGACGGCGAGCGCAACCGAGTTGTCGTGGAACTCCCCACCGTCACTGTCTGCCGACGGATTGAGCACGACTGCCTCGACAGCCTCGGAGTCGAGCGGGAGTCGGTCACCCTCCTCGACGAGCAACAGTTCGTGGCCGTACGCGTCGACGGCGTCGAGGTAGTTCTCGTAGGTCTGGGTGTCGTGTGGCTGGCCGGAGTCGTACACCGCCCCGACGCCGTCGCTCTCCTCCTCGAGGTGCTCGATGACGGCGGCGTGTCCCCCGATGTGGTCCGCGTGTGGATGTGTCGCGACGAGGTGGTCGATTCGCTCGATGCCGTGCTCCTCGAGGTAGCTGATGACCTGCTCACCGTCGGACCGCCAGTCCCCGGTGTCGACGAGCACGGTCTCCCCGTCAGGGGTGACCACGAGCGTCGAGTCGGCCTGCCCGACGTCGATGTGGTGGACCTCGAGTTCCCCCGAGGGGGACCCGTTCCCTGCCTGTGTGGGTGTCCCCGAACCGCCGTCACTGCCGGCGATACCGTCACTCGCACCGAGACATCCCGCGGACGCGACGAGCAACACGACAGCGGCCAGCGGTACCCACCCTCGCATTGTTGTAGATACTCGCTCGACCGATATGTGTGTTCCGGACGGCCGACCCTGCCGGCGACCGGTCTACCTCGCGGAGGCCGCGAGCCCCGACCTGTCGACGTACACCCCGATGCCCACCGGACCGA
>CAZFMN010000103.1:0-8030 GCA_964520075.1 uncultured Halobacteriales archaeon
TCCTCCCCGCTCGCCTGTCGAGGTCTCCTCCGGTCGACCTCGCTCCCCTCCCCGTTCGCGCATCCGGTGGCCTCTCTCCGGCAGTACGAGTCCGGCCACGACCCGACACGCTTGGGTCGGGGCCACAGAGCGACCGCGCTCTGGCCGTCAGGATGTGACGTGAGTTCAGCGGAGAACAGCAAGAGACAGGACAGACGAGTGGTAACGTCGTGTATGAAGCGCACAATCGACGAGACAGCGTCGCGGTTCGACGACCAGAGCACGGACTACGACGAGACACGGCCGGAGCGGACCGTCGCAACCGCCGACCGGGTCGTCGAGCGCGCGCTGGCCGACGCGGACGGCTCGGAGACGGCGCTGGACATCGGGACGGGCACCGGCGCGGTGGCGCTCGGTCTCGCCGGCGCGGTCGGTCGGGTCTACGCGGTCGACATCAGCGACGGGATGCTCAACCGGGCGCGGGCGAAGGCAGACGAGCGCGGCGTCGAGACCGTCACGTTCAGCCACGGGATGTTCCGCGACCCCGGCGGAAACCTCGACCTGCCCGGGACGGTCGACCTGGTGGTCTCGAACTTCGCGATGCACCACCTCAACGACGGCGAGAAAGACGACGCGGTCGAGCGTATCCGCGACCTGCTCGCGGACGGTGGCCGGTTCGTCCTCGGGGATGTCGTGGTCTTCGAGGCGGCGAACCGCTCGGTCGAGTACTACGACCCCGAGGTGGACGACCCAGCGACGGTCGAGTATCTCGTCGACACACTCGAATCGCACGGGTTCACCGTCGAGACCGAGCAGGTCGGCCCGATGGCCGGCGTCGTCGAGGGGCGACTGCCCGAGCGGCCGTGAGACTCCGCTGGGGTAGTTTACCCGTCGGTCACACTGTCGACCGACCGGACGGCGAGTTCGTCGTCGACGACGACGGTCACGGCCCCCCCGTCGCTCTCGACCGTGACCGCCCGGCGGACGGGGTCCTCCGAGATGCGCTCGACGCTGGTCTCGACCGTGTGGGGTTCGGCCAGCGGCGGGTCGACACCGACGGTGGTCAGCGCCGCCGCGACCCGTGGCTCGAACTGGAGCGGCGTGAGAACGGAGACGACGACCCGCCAGGTGCAGGTGTCACAGCCCAGTTCGACCAGCGCCGACCCCTCCTGTTCGGCCCAGTCGGTCGCCGGGTCGAACGCCACCTCGACACGGCCGGCACAGAACGGACACTGGCCGGCCCGGGCCAGTCCGACGTGGTAGCCGGCGCGGTGTACGACCGCCTGCCGGCGCTCTGGTCCCGTGCGACCGCGCAGGCCGTTCGCCGGAAAGGAGTAGGTCACACCCGGCCAGTCCTCGCAGTCGGTGCACTCGTAGGTCAGAAACGAGCGCTCGTAGCGCTCGACCACGCCCCCGCCACACTCCGGACAGGGCTCCTCGAATGTCCCTGTCCGTGTCGTCTCCTCGGTCGGCCGGTGTGCCAGCACCGCCCGGTAGAGCGCTGTTGCGGCCGCCGTCGGAAGGTACTCCCCGTCGACCTTCTCGACGTAGACACCGCGCAGTCTGTCGAGATGGTAGTTGAACTTCCCGCTGTCCTCTACCCCGACGGCGTCCATCAGTTCCGAGAAGCTCTGTGGCTCCGTGTGGACCCCTGCCCACCCATCCAGCAGCGCGAGCACGATATCCAGCCTGATGTCGTGTGCGAGCACCGAGAGTGCATCCCTGACTGCCTCTCTGTCCCCGTCCGTGGGCCCGTCCGGCATACCTCCCCGTTAGGAACCGGGCGTAATCAGCGTGGCGTCCATCCCGACCGGTCTCTCTGCTTGTGCCGTGGTACCACGTCGTGTGAAACTGAATTCTCAAAACAGTTAATCCCGTTCCACACCTGCTGTTGGGTATGACGCAGGAATCGGCCTCGGTGTCGGAGAATCGTTCGACCGGCACGGCGGTTACCGCACGGCTCCGGGAACTGCTGCGCCGGTTCGACCCGACGATGCTCGGGTTGCTCGGCTTGCTGTCCGTGCCCAGTTACGTGTTCGACTCGCTCGTGCTTCTCAGAGTGTTCTCCATCTTCTACATATTCTTCCTGTGGATGCTCGTCGGACCACTCGTCGACGCGGTGCTGTCCCGCGGGACCGACGAGGAGACCGAACCGACCGACTGGCTCCAGGTCGGCAGCGTCCGGGAGTTCGCCGTCGGGTATCTGATGATCCCGCTGACCCTGCTGAACCCGCTCGTGTTCGCACAGGACATCGCCCAGGGGTTGGGTGGTCTCGTGACGTTCGTCCGCTACCGTGGCTCGCTGCCCGACGCCGAGAGCTACGACCAGCAGGTCGACTACCGTCTCCCCGTCGAGGGCACCTGGACGGTTGTCAACGGTAGCCCCGAGCGGGAGCACTCACACTCCTGGATATACCCGAACCAGCGGTATGCGTACGACCTCCTGATCACCGACGAGGAGGGACGGTCCCGGCCGGAGGAGGCGGGTCCGGCGACCGAGGAGTACTACTGTCACGACGAACCGGTGCTCGCTCCCGCCGACGGTGTGGTCGTGGACACGTTCGACGCGGTGCTCGAGTCCGACCGGGCCGGCGGGTTCTCCCACCCGCTGAAACGCTCGATACCCGGCGGTCACGTGGTCGTCAGACACGCCGACTCGGAGTACAGTTTCCTCGCACACCTCCGACCGGGCAGTGTCACCGTCGAACCAGGTGACCGCGTGACCCGTGGTCAGCAGGTCGGCCGCTGTGGACACTCCGGCAACTCCTCGGAGCCACACCTCCACTTCCAGGTCCAGGACAGGGCGAACTTCGTCACCGCGGCGAGTCTCCCCGTGCAGTTCGCGGATGTCACCGTCGAGTCACCCGGTGTGACCCACGACCCCGACATCGTCCCGGGACAGGATGCCTGGCACCCCGAGGGCGACAGTGGCCCCGAGTCGAACACAGGCGATGCACCCGACGACTCCGGGTCACCCCCGGAGACCCACCACGACCGGACGTTCGTCATCGAGGGACAGCGCGTGACACACGCCGCGAGCGACGAGTCGGGCGGCCCGGCAGAGCGAACACCCGACTCACCGCCACCGGAACCCCCCGTCGGTTCGACCGGGCGACAGGTCACCGGGGTCCTCCGCCGGGCGGCGTACGGACTCGCCGTCGCCGGCGTCGTCACGTTCTTGCTCAGAACCGTTACCTCCCTGGCCGACATCGCGCCGTCGGGGCTCGCCGTCGCGGCGGTGCTCGGGGCCGCCGCCCTCGTGGGCGTCGTGTTCCACTACGGGTTCGGCTGGCTCCGCGGTGACCGGTTCCAGACCCGGAGCGGTTCGGTCGGGGCCTCCCTCGGACTCGGTCTCGCCGCGGCCGTCGTCGCGGGGGCCACGCAGTCCGGCGCCGTCGGCGTGGGGCCGCTGGTCGGTATCCTCCTGTTCGCCGGTGTGGTCGGATACTACCTCGTCTCGGAGTACGATGCGAGGCGACCCACGGCGGGTCGCGGTGTCACCGTCGGCTGACGGCGCGAGGAGCGACCGACAGGTTCTTTTGGCCTGCCTAAAAATGTGGAGGAGAGATGCTGAACGAGCGAGACAGACGGGCGCGTGTACACCGGGGGTGACCGCGGATGTCACACAGCGACCTCGTCGGTCGAGTCGGCGACAGTGGTGTCACGGACAGCCACGGGTCGGTCGAGCGGTCGACGCCAGAGGCGCCGGGTGACGATGCCGAGACGGTGCTCGACCTGCATGGGTTGACCCGCGCGTACGAGGCCGAGCAGGCGGTCCAGGACGTCTCGCTGTCGGTCCGGGACGGCGAACTGCTGACGCTTCTGGGCCCCTCGGGGTGCGGGAAGACGACGACCTTGCGTCTGCTCGCGGGGCTGGAGCGGCCCTCCGACGGCAGGATAGACATCGCCGGGGAGGCCGTTGCCAGCGCCGACGACCGGTTCGTCCCCGCGGAGGAGCGCGACGTCGGGCTGGTGTTTCAGGATTTCGCGCTGTTCCCGCACCTGACCGTCGAGGAGAACGTCGCGTTCGGGCTCCGGGACTGGTCGCCCGGGGAGCGTACCGCCCGGGTCGAGGAGCTGCTCGAACTGGTCGACCTGACCGAACACCGGGGGAAAGAGCCCGCCGCACTGTCCGGCGGGCAACAGCAGCGCATCGCGCTGGCCCGCGCGCTCGCCCCCGAACCGGACGTGCTCCTGCTCGACGAACCGTTCTCGAATCTCGACGTCCGCCTGCGCGTCGAGATGCGCGAGGAGGTCAGGGAGATCCTGAAAGCAACCGGTGTGACCGCGGTGTCGGTCACCCACGACCAGGAGGAGGCACTCTCTATCTCCGACCGGGTCGCGATAATGCACGACGGGCAGATAGAGCAGGTCGGCACGCCCGAGGTGGTGTTCGAGAACCCCGAGTCGCGGTTCGTGGCGAGTTTTCTGGGGCGGGCCAGTTTCCTCCCCGGCCGGGTGCGCGGTGACGTCGTCGAGACAGAGCTCGGTGTCCTCGATGCCGCACAGCTGAACGGTCCCGTCGAGGAGTACGACGGCGCACGGATCGACGTGCTCCTGCGGCCGGACGACCTGGAGGCGGTGCCGGCAAACGAGGCAACAGCCGACGGGCGGGTGGTCAACCGTCAGTACACCGGCCCAACCTTCGTCTACCGCGTCGAACTGGGCGGGAACGGCACGGTCCGGTGTCTCCACAACCACGTCGAACTGTTCGAGCACGGACAGCCGGTGAGTGTCGGTATCACCGCCGACCACCCGCTGGCCTGGTACCCGCCACAGCCCGCGGAGTGACAGTCGGACTGCGGCTGGTCGACGGTTACTCGAGCTCGATGCGGCGGACGAACTCGAACTCGTGGAGGTCCGTTATCAGCTCCCCCGGGAGCTGCTCGTCGGTGATGAGATACAGAACCGGTTCGTCGGTGAACTCGGGGTCCTCGCTGAGCACCTGTCGCAACGAGATGTCGTACTCGGCGACGAGTCCGGTGACGGCGGCGACGATACCGGACGCGCTGGCGTCACCGACGGCGACCGTACAGACAGCAAGGTCCAGCACGGGCGCGAGGTCCATCAGACTCGGAACCGCGGTGATGTTCTGGAAGATGGGCCGGAGTTCGTCGTCGTCGAGAATCGCGTCGGTCGTGGTGTCGACGACCCGCCGGTCCACGCCCAGTTCGCGCGCCAGCCCCGTGTTCGGGATCTCGATACCGCCCGAGACGACCCGCCCCTCGTCGTTGACCGAGAACCCGCGCTCCAGCAACAGCCGAATGACACGCTGCTGGCTCGGTGAATCCGAGAACTTCTCCATTATCTCCTCGAACATCGACCGGAGAGTCGGCCCCCACCGGTATAGGCGTTTGGCACCGCCGTACTGTCGACTCTCGCCGACGTGTGTCTACCCCGCTCCGGCCGTCAGGTTGATACCGACGGACAGACGTCCCCGAACGCGGGACCCGACACGTCACCCGCGGGCCGCGAGGAACCCGTTCTCGGGTGTGCAGTTCGAACTGTGTCGAGTCTGTCCGGTGAACGGGTTGTCGGGTGTCTCCAGTCGGGTGATGTCGCCGAGTGCGTCGCGGTCGTACAGGTTCTCCGGTCGTGCGGGAGTGGAGACAGTCAGTCACGCACGCGGACGATACCCGACCGGAACACCTGGTGGTTGGGGACGATGTGTTCCTCGCCGTCGGCCTCGACGTGGGTGACAAACAGCGTCATCTCCTGGACGATACCGCGCTGGCCGTCGACGCGGACCTCGTCACCGATGGTGAACGGCTCGTTGAGGATGAGAAACAGACCCGCGGCACCGGCGGCGAGGAGGTCCTTGAACGCGACAGCAACGAGCAGGACGATGCCGAACGCGTAGGCGGCGAGCAACAGGAGCAGTGCGGTGGTGGCGACGCCGACCTGTGCGAGCGCGATGAGCGCGGCGACGTAGTAGATGCTGTTTTTCACCAGTTCGGGGAGCACCGCCGCCCGCGGCAGTTTCACCGACCGCAGGCGCTCCTGCACGGCGAGTTTCGCCCTGTCCCCGAGGACGAACCCGATTATGAGCGCCAGGATAGCGACGAACAGCTGTGGCAACAGGGCACCGAGTCGCGCCCAGAACGCCGAGACGTCGAACACCTGTGTGATGTTGAACGCGACGAGCAGCGCGAACGCGTAGACGAGCAGCGCGAACAGCATCCCGATGACACCGGCCGTGGAGGTGCCGAACCGGCCGGCGGCCCGCTCGACGGTGGTTCCCTCGACAGTGTCGGTGAGCCCCGTCCGTCGAAAGAGGCTGTGTGTCAGGCGCCAGGCCAGGTACGACGCGACCAGCCCAAGAACGAGGACCGCGACCGCGAGGGTGAACGCCGCCTCCGCGGCCAGTGAGTCGCTGATACTGTCGAGTGCGTCGAGCATCAGTACGCCTCCGGGTCGAGTTCGAGCACCAGACTTCCGGCCTTGAACGCACGGACCATGCCGTCACTCTCGGAGAGGACAATCGCGACGGCGGTGGTGTCGCGGGTGATGGCACCGCCGGCCATGTGCCGCGCCCCGAGCCCCTTCGGGATCTCGACACCCTCGGCGCCGGGTTCGAGATACCGGTACGCCGAGACGATCTTCCCGCTGTCTGAGATGACAAAGGCCCCGTCCAGACGGGAGAACTCCTTCAGCATCACGTTCACGATTGGGTCACCGACGTCGACGTGGGACTTCTCGAAGGGGTTGTACGACAGCGGCCGGGACTTGTTCATCACGGTCCCGGCGTCCCCGACCACGAACAGCGCGCCGACAGGTTTCCCCTTCTGGCCTTTCCGGCCGAGTTCGATTGCGACATCGAACACGTCCCGGACCACCTCGGCATCGGCCCGGGAGTTGACGAACAGGTCGTAGACACCGGTCTGCGTGAACTCGTCGGTCCGGACCCGGACGACGGTGTCGAGTCGACTCTCGCTGAACGACTGTGTGAGTCCGACGACCTCCTCGTCCTCGGCCAGAAGGCCCTGATTTATCGCCCCTTCGATGCCGAAGCGAACCCGCTCGCTGGGCGCGGAGAACTCCAGCGGGAGCGAGACGTAGCTCTCCGCGCCGACGGCGTTCTCGGTCCCGACGACGATAACCGGCAGGTCACCGTCCGCGAACCGCTCGTAGGTCGACTGGTCTGTCGTGAACAACAACACGCCGTCGACATCCGCGATCAACTCGTCGACGGCCGTCGCAAGCCCGCTCATTGCAGACCGAAGTCACACAACGGAAAAAAGGCTTGTGCCCTGTCTGTCGTCTGTCCGCCCACCGGCAGACGGACGGCAGACACGCCGGACGACACTCACTGTGCCGCGAGGACGAGTCCGAGATACGACGTCTGGATACTCTCCCCGGGGTCCAGACCGAGTTCGACCAGCAGGTCGGTCACCGCCTCGCGTGCCCGCTCGATGTCCGTCTCGGCAACGGGGTCGTGGTGCTCGACCTCGACGAACTCGCCCACCTCGTCGACACGGTCGAGGGTCACGCGACAACCGCTCACCTCGTACCGGTCTCGGTTCTTGTGGACCGTGGCGGCAGGCTCGTACCCCAGCCCCGCGAGAATCGCCCGGAGTTCCGTCTCGTCCGCGACGCGGGTCTCCGCCTCTTCCCGGGTCTTCGACGTGTCGTCGACCAGCGGCCCTTTGTAGGTCAACAGCACGCGCCCGTCGTCCCCGGTGTCGGCCGCGACATCGGCGTCCTCGCCGTGGTCGGTCTCGCGGCGGACCCGGAACGCCTCGTCTGTCGCGGCGAAATCACGGTCCGGCGCGTCGTAGTAGGTGTCTACCTGCGTGACCCCCCCGATGTGGTCGGCGTCCATCGCGGTCAGTCGCTCTCTGACCCGGTCGTGCTCGGCCCGGAGCTTCATCTCGACCTCGTACATACCCCACTCTGCGGGAGCGACACCCAAAGTCCTGTGGACCTCGCTCCGCCGGCGCGGTCGTCCCGAACGGAGCGTGTCTCCCCCGGTCCAGCGTGTTCAGCGGTTTCAAGGCGGAGCCTCCGGCCTCAAGGAGTGAGTGAAGCGAACGAGTCGGCCGGAGAGGAAG
>CAZFMN010000104.1:0-4064 GCA_964520075.1 uncultured Halobacteriales archaeon
CTCCGGTACACGAGCGATGTCGCCACGCTCGTGGTGTCGAGACAGAACGTCACCGACGACCTGTCGGTCGACGGCGGCGGGCGGGAGGTGCAGGTCGGCGACCGAACCGGGGTGTACGAGGAGTCACCGAGACGGAGCCAGCTCCGCTGGGAGTGTCCGGAGAGCACGCAGTCTATCAGGGGGTCGCTACCTCGCGAGGAACTGGTCGATATCGCCGAGTCTATCGACTGCTGATACTGCCGGGGGAAAATCCGTGCGGATTGTCGCCGCCAGTAGAGCCTGCTGTCCGGTTCGTCGCGGCTCTGTCCAGTTCGTCGGAGCAACTCTCCACGTGCGTCTGTCCGGCAGTATCACTCGACGGACGCTGTGGGGGTGTATCAGCACTCCGCGGGCGCACACGCCGAAACGATGTCCGGCGGCAGTCAGGTCACCACACCGAGTGACACCGGTCAGCTGTCGCCCCCCTCGACTGCATCGGTGAGAGTATCACCGACCCGGAACGCGACCGTCTCGTCGATATCGTCGGACCCGACCGCGATGACAAGCATCTCGTCGTCGGGGTCGGATACAGACACCGTCTTGGATGCCGCTGTCACGTCCTCGACGGGGTCGTCGAACGCGACGGCCACGTCGTACGACCCCTCACCGGCCCAGACATCCTCGTAGACGCCACTTCCCTCCTCGTCGACGTCCTGTTCCTCGGCGTGGACACTGAACTCCTCGTCGAGTCTGGTCTCCCCGTCCGGGCCTGTGACTGTGACACTCCCATCGAGTTCCCTCCCGGTGCTGTTCAGTATGTTGACCTCCTCGAGCACCTTGTCGGCGAACCAGTTGATTGTGCCCTCTGTACACCCGGCAACCGCGGCCGTCGCCACCGCCGCACCGGCGGCGAGGAACCCGCGCCGCGAGACTCGTCGTCTGCTCGGGGTCTCGTGTGACATACCACCAGATCTGTCCTCACCACGTCTAAACCCGGCTCGCAGTCTCTCGACCCGAAACGGAGTCGACACCGGACGTTCGTTTCCAACTGTCACCCGTCTGTGTAGTCCGGGGAAACAGACCGTCCGGGCGAGGGCACGGGGGCTCACGCTCCAGAAGACACACCGACACACGGCCGTTGACCTCCTCCCCGCGCTTTTCACGAGGACTCCTCCGCGGGTAATCCAACCAGAGCGATTCCCCCGACTGTGAACTTGCGGGGTTTGCCGAGGCTGGGTTGGTCGGGTGAACGCGACTGTTCCCCCGGACTCGGCGGGTATCCAGTCGTGGTCGTTCCACTGCCAGTACGCCCCTTCGGTGGGTGCGTCGACGGGCGGACGGTGTGTTCTGCGAGTCCCCGGTCGAACCAGCCACCGTCGTGTCTGTGGTGGCCGGCGGACGGAGTTCTTTTGTCGGGTCACACCGTCAGGGCTCGTCGTCGAAGTCGGTCACGTCCACGTCGGGAAAGGAGATGAGGTTCTCGCGTCCGATGCGGAGCTTGTCGACCTGGTCCTGCTCGGCCATCGAGGAGAGCAGTTGTGAGACTTTCGCGTTCGACCACCCGGTCTCGTCGACGATGTCTGCCTGTCTCATGCGTCCACCGTTGCGTTCGAGCAGGCGCTCGACACGCTCCTCGTCGCTGAGAAGTGCCTCGTCTACCCCACCTCCGGGGTCTGTCGTCGCTCCGGGTGGGTTCGCTGTTCCAGTCGGTTCGTCACCGCCTGCCTCCACCGCCGCGGTGTCGGTGCCGGTCTCCGCCCCCGCACCCTCACCGCCGTCTGTCGCCGATTCTGTTGCTGCTGTGTCGGACCCGCCCGCGTCGCCGTCCGCGCCGAGGACCCCCTCGCCGGACCCCTCACCCAGGCGCTCGCGATAGAGCATCAGGGCCGCCGCCACCACCGCGACTGCCACGCTCACACCCGCCACCACGGGCCACAGGAGTCCGGTGCTGCTGTCGCCGGTGTCGCCGGTGTCGTCTGTGTCGCCGGTGTCATCTGTGTCGCCGGTGTCGCCGGGACCCCCGTCCGATGCGTCCCCGGCGAACGTTGCGCTGAGTGTCTCGAGGTCGAACTCCGCCGGCCCCTCCCAGCGGAGTTCCCCGTTCTGTGGCGGGACGGACGCGTCGAGCACGGCGTACCCGTCGGGTGCGACCACGACGAGCTCCTGGTCCGGTGTCAGCCCCGGCAGCCAGAGCGCGCCCTCGGTCCCGAACACGTCGTCGAGGTACAGTTCGCCCTCCTCGTCCATCCGTGCGAAGTTCTCCCAGGTGAACGACACGGTCAGTGTTCCGGTCCGGTTCTCCCCCCGCCCCTCGATTGCGCTCGTTCGTTCGCGGCCGGTGACGCTCATCTGTCGGGCGGTCGACCCGTCGACACTCTCCGCGGCCGCCCGCACCGCATCCACGCTCGCGAGGTCGAACTCCCCGGCCTCGAACTCCTCGGCCACGTCGCTGAACGCCACCTGTGACTCCTCGTCAGTCAGCGGGATTCGCTCCGTGATCTGCCAGTGTGCGTTCCCCTCGGTGTCGAGTTCGAGCAGGAACACGGTCTGGCCGTCCTCGAACCCGTTACCGTGGGTGTCCCCCCCGACCGGAGGCGGACCGACCAGCACGAGGAGCGCGACCAGCACGAGCAGGAGAGGGAGGGCAGAATCTCTCTGTAGCGACCGCAACATATCTGTGATTCTTGCTCCCCCTGGTCAAAATCCTTTCTATGACACGAGCGCGGGGACGACCCGACACCGTTTTGATTGTTCGCACTGCTACGGGCGTGTATGGACCAACCCGGCCCTCCAGCGGTTCTCGCGCTCGCTCTCGCCCTCGTGGCTGGTCTCGCTGTCGCGGTCTGCCTGACGGTCGGTCTCGCCTCCTCCGGTGAGGCTGTGACCGCACAGCAGACTGTCGGCCAGGACCCGCCGTATCTCTCGCCCGACCCGGAGACCGTGACCCGCGAGGAGTACACCAGGCCGGGAATCGACGTCTCCGCGGCCGCGGCGGCCGACGCGCAGAACCTCCGGGGTCGTCACCGTGCAGCGGTGTTCACAGAGCGCTTCGACGGGGCCGAGGACCCCGCCGCGCTCGTGGCGGCGGTCACCGACGAACTCGGAGCGCGTGCCGAGGCGCTCGACCAGCAGCACGCACAACTGCTCGCGACGTACCGTGCCGACGAGATATCGACCGGACGGCTCCTCCGCGAACTCGTCCGTCAGGAGGCGGCGGCCGCCGGACACCGTCGACTCGCCGACCGTGTCGAGGCCGCTGTCATCGGCAGTGACGGCGTCAACGGCTCACGGGCCGTGCGTGAGCAGTCCGAGGCGCTCGACGACGAGATTCTCGCCCTCGAATCACCTGTCACCGACGCGCTCGCCGACGGGCAGGTCGACCCCCAGAGCACGGTCTACGCACAGGCCGGCACCGACTCACTCGTGCTCGCGCTCACGAACCGGACTCACATGCAGCGACAGGCGACGCTCAGAGACCAGCGCGAGAAGGGCGCGCCCAACCAGTTCGTCCAAGAGGCCGGCGAGAACGAGAACGCGAACGCGCTCGCTATCAACCGCGCCGAGGAACTGTACGGCGGGGACAACGGTGTCGAACTCTCCTTCTCCTTGCCGCCGTTCGACGCGACGGTCTACGGTGTCGAGGGCAGCACCATCGGCGGCAGTTTCGTCGGCTACCTCGACGGCGCCACGACGAATATCTTCCACGAGCAACAGACTGTTACCATGTCGGATGTCCCGGTATCCGGAACACTCACCAACACGAGCGGTGACCTCGAGGTGACCGTCGAGACGACCACCCCGACCGGTCCGATGCGCGTCTCGGTGACCAGCGGTGGTGACCCCGTCGAGGGGGCAGAGCTACTCGTGGTTGACCAGTCTGCCGGGACCACCGACGCGAGTGGCCAGGCCTGGGTGACACAGCCACTCTCCGGAGCGACCGTTCGCGTGACTGTCGACGACGAGACGGTCACTGTCACACTGCCGTAGCCACCGACCACAGTCGGACCGAACACCTACCCTCCGACACGTTGACACACCACCGCCGGGTCTGGGGCGGTACGATTCGATTCGATGCGACGCGACGC
>CAZFMN010000104.1:4164-7841 GCA_964520075.1 uncultured Halobacteriales archaeon
CAGTGCGAGGCGACGCGATTTGATGCGACGTGACGCGGTGCAAGGCGACGCGATACGACGCGATGCGATACGGGGCGACGCGGTACGATGCGAGCGTAACTGATCGTCCGTCTCCGGACTGGACTCGTCCTGTGGGTTCGCCTCCGAACGGCGCTCTGTGGTCGTTCAGGGTTTTTCCGACTCGAACTGGATATCGAGTTCGTCGAGGCGGTCGGCCCACTCCTCGCGTTTCTCCTGGTGGTCGGCGAGAAACTCCCGCATCAGTTCGGCGGCCTGTTCCTTGCAGCCACCGCAGAGACGCTCACCGCCGGCACACTCCTCGTAGACCTCCTTCGCGAACTCGTCGTCCTCGTCCGCGAGCAGGTATGCGTACAGCTCGTAGACGGGACACTCGTCGGGTTTGCCCCCGAGTTCGCGCTGTTTCTCGGCGGTGTCCCGGCCGCCGGTTGCGGCGGCTTTGACCTTCTCGTACCCGTCATCGGGGTCGTCGAGCAGGCTGATGTGCGAGGCCGGCACCGACGACGACATCTTCCCGCCGGTGAGCCCCGTCATGAACCGGTGGTAGAGTGACGAGGGTGGCTGGAACGCGTACCCGCCGTGGTCGAGTTCTACCTCGCGGGCGAGCTGTTCGACCCTCTCGCGGGAGTGTTCGAAGCTGTCGATGTGAGCGTCGTAGACACGCTTTTCACCCTCGATTGCCTCGATCAGCGCCTCGAACGCCTCCGGCGTGGCGTTGCGGTCGACGACCCGCACCCGGGGCCGGAGCGGCTCTTTCCCCGCCTCGCGCAGCATCGTGATCGTGCTGTCCAGTGTCGTCGCCTCGGTGTCTGTCGCACCCGGTTCGCGCCGCTGTTCCAGGAACTCCGCCGCCTCGATACACCTGACCGGGTCCTCGCCCCCGTGGTCACCGGCCGCGCCATCGGCATCGTCGTCAGTCCCGTCACGCCCAGTCAGCGCATCGTACGCGGACGCGACGAGGTGATGCTCGGCGGCGTCCGCCTCGAAGCTGGCGTACGCCTCCGTGACACTGAAATACCGCATCCGGGCGGCCAGGTCCCGGGCCAGCCTGACGTGAGGGTCCTGGTCCGGTCCCACCGGGATGACCGTCGGTTTCGGGTCCCCGAGCTGCGGGTAAAGGATGTCGGCCATCTGTGTCACTACCGACTGCATGTGCGAGACGTCGGTCTCGCCGTCGAAGTCGTAGATGGCACCCATCTCCGAGAAGTTCGCCTCGATACCGAGTTCGAACCCCAGGTCCTGTACCTCCCTGTTTGTCGACTGGCGGTAGAGGGTCCCCGCGTCCGGGTCGAACCCAAGCGCGAGCAGGGAGAGCAGGTAGTTGCGGGCGTGTGTATCGATCTCCTCCCAGGAGAGCCCGCGGGCGCTGTGGGCCTCGAGGTCCGCGATGAGACCGTACGCGTCCCCGCCCTGCTGTTGATGCCAGATTATCTCGTCGAAGACGAGTTTGTGGCCGATGTGCGGGTCGCCGGTCGGCATGAACCCCGAGAGCACCGCGAACGGGTCGTCCTCGCGCATGGCGCGGGCGACCGGCCGGTAGTCGCGGTGGCCGAAGATGACCCCGCGACGCATCAGGTAGTGCGGCTCCGGCACCGACTCGAGCACCTCCTCGAAGCGCTCGATACCGAACTGGTCGAACAGGCGCCGGTAGTCCGAGACTGTCGAGGAGCCCCAGGGGTCCAGCGCCACGTCGTCGGCACCCGCCGCACCACCGTCGGCGCGGGTCTGCTCGTCGGGGCTGGACTCGCCTGACTCGGACTCGTCTGTCGTCATCACCCGTATATCGCGGTGAGACGTGCAAAAAGTGTTCGCTTCTGACTCCCCTCCGGCGACGACTGCTACCCGACTCGAACCCGACGAGATCTGTGACTCTCCCGAGTCCTGTTCCGCTGTCCCCGTAGCACGGCGAATCGAAGGGGTTAATGCCCGGAGTTGCCTCCCCTAACCTGCGGGACCGTGGGGTAGCGGTATCCTCGGCGCATGGGGTGCGTCGGACCTGAGTTCGAATCTCGGCGGTCCCATCAAGCATTTTGTCGAATACCCACAGCCGATATCTCTGGCAACTCTCCTGCATGTTCTCGGTGACTTTTTCCCCAGGAGAATAACACGTGCGTTTATTACCGCTCGTTCAAGATTACAGTCGTACCCGCGCAACTGCTCCTCACCGGTCCCGAGATACTCGTTGCTGCTGGTCTCCTCGCGGACGTCGACAAGATTGTGTACCTCTCGCATCATCGCTGCGCGCCCGCCGCCCCGGCCGAGCAACACAGTCGGGTGGCCGAGTCTCGTGCTGTACAGCGGAGCGGTCTGTCCTGCCTACCGACGACGACCGCCACCTCGTGCTCCGCCGGGTTCTCCCCGGTCATCGGTCGATATGCTCGGTCCGGCATAAAGTAGCTTGCACGCACCTGCCTTCGAACCAGACGAGCGACCCGGAACTGTCAGTGCCGCCGAGCGGACACCGACACCAGTGTGATGTGTCGCGGTTCGGGCGCAGTTGACGTGTGTCGCACGGAGCAATCGACGGTGTGTCGGGGCGGCTGGTGTCGAGTGCCGTCCGCGGGCAGTATGAGACGAGCGGGGAACTGGCCGAAACCCGGAGCGACCCGCCGACAGCGACCGGAACCCGCAATAGGGTCTGCGACTGTCGTCCGGCCGGGAGAGGCGGTGTGAGACGCCAAGTCGTGGTCAGGTTGCTGTCTCAACCGGGCACGATTGGTGCGTTCTCGACCCCCCAGTACACCCACCACGCGAGAGCGGATTTCGCGACCAGAGAGAGGACGATGTACATCCGCTCGCCGAACAGATACTCGCTCCATGGACCGATTTTCTTGTACTGCAGGTACATATTCGCGGCGAACGTATTGAAGAAAAAGAACGTTACACCTGTCGCGCCGAGGACGAACAGTGGGAACTCGTCGGGGTACTCGAGGTACGTCGCTCCGGTTGTCACCATGATAACAATCCAGGGGACGATGCCGGCGATACAACCGTACGCGAACGGCCGCCAGTCCCGGCGCCGCAGCGGGTTGTCGCTCAGTACGTCGTTCTGTTCCTCCATCAGCAGGCCGAAGAGATTCATAAGCGCCGTCAGAACGAACAGTGAGAACAACACGCCGATGTCGGCGATGCCAGACAGTGCCGCAATCACGATGATCATGACTGACGCCGAGATGGAGTACTCGTACCACCGGTACGGGTTCATCCCGTTGGCCAGGTGCTCCCTGTAGCGCCCGTACAGAACTGTCGCGATGGTCGTGTGTGCGAGTGCCGAGAGAAACAGAAACGCAACAACGAGCAGTCCGACCTCGAACTCGATATCGAGGAACTCCGCCACCGGGGTCAACGTCTCGGCCTGCGTGTTGAACTCGAGTCGGGTGATGGAGAGCCCGAAGTTGCTTTCTCCTAAGATCAACAGCATCAGTACCGCCTGGCTGAAGTGGATCACCGCGGCGACGCTGTTCCACACTCTGAGTGATGTCATTCGTTGGTCCTCATAAACTCATCAAAACTACGGGCGTGAGAGAATTAAAGACTCTGCTCGGTTATCTGGCGGTGTTCAGACAGACTGAAACGCGAGGTGGTACATCGTCTCCGGCGTTCCTGTCGAAAAAACGTCTGCCCCGGCGGCGGTATCGACCAGTTCGAGACGCAGGTTA
>CAZFMN010000105.1:0-7338 GCA_964520075.1 uncultured Halobacteriales archaeon
GAGTACACCCAATTCCAACGGGTCACTGCTGAACACTGCTGAAAATAGGAACGGTCCACAGAGAGCGGTGTCCCGGGCGTGTGTGGTGAGTATCCGCCGAGGAACAGTCATATGACCGTCGGTATCGAACAGGGAGGCGATGACGAGCGTCAAGGAGTTCAGGGTCGAGCGGCCGCCGACCGACGGGTCGCTCGGTCGAGGCGCGTTCGTGTTCACCGACGACTACTCGGTGTTCGACTGGGGGAAGATGCCCGGCACCATCCCCGAGAAGGGGGCGTCGCTGTGCACGATGGGGGCGTTCAACTTCGAACTGCTCGAGGACCGCGGGGTCGACACACACTACCGCGGCGTCCGCTCGGACGGTGCGGTTGTCGGTCTCGACGAGGCACTCGCGGCCGGGTCGCCGCCGACCGAGATGGCAATCGACCTGACACGGACACCCGAACTGCCCGCTGCCGACGGCGAATACGCGTACGAGGACTACTTCGGGGCCACCGGGGAGCACTACCTGATACCGCTGGAGGTGGTGTTCCGCAACCGGGTGCCGGTTGGCTCGTCGTTGCGCAAACGCGGGACTCCCGAGGCCGTCGGACTCTCGCTCGCCGAGTGGCCCGACGAGGCGGTCGACCTGCCCGAACCGGTCGTGGAGTTCTCGACGAAGTTCGAGGAACAGGACCGGTATCTCGACCGGACCGAGGCGACGCGTCTCGCCGGACCCGCGTCGCTCGACGCGCTCGAATCGGTCGCCCGCGAGGTGAACAGGCTGGTCACGGAGCAGGCCGCACAGGCGGGGCTGGTCCACCAGGACGGCAAGATCGAGTGTCTGTACCACGACGGCGAGGTCCGCGTCGCCGATGTCGTCGGCACCTTCGACGAGAACAGGTTCTCCCACGACGGCCAGCAGGTCTCGAAGGAGGTCCTGCGCCGGCACCACCGCCGGACCCAGTCCGGGTGGGTCGAGGCCGTCTCGGCGGCGAAAAACCGGGCGACCCGGGAGGGAATCGCCGACTGGCGGGGGCTCTGTGAGCGCGGCCCGGAGCCGCTCGACAGCACCGTCGTCGAGACCGTCCGGGGGCTCTACTGTGCGGGGACGAACGCCTACACCGGACAGCGGGTGTTCGAGGCCCCCCCACTCGGTGATGCCGTCGCGGCCACGCGGGCGCTGACATGATACTCGCGTTCGACGGCCGAACAGGCGCGAGCGGGGACATGCTGCTCGGTGCCCTGCTCGCCGCGGGCGCGGACCCCGCCGTCCTCGACCCCGTCGAGGCGCATCTCGACGTGCTGTACGATATCGGGACCGCCACGCGCTGTGGCATCGAGGCGACCGACGTCACGGTCCGCCGGACCGACAGCGGAGGCGAGGACGACTCCGGGGACCACGGGTCCGAGCACCACGAGCACGACAGAGAGAGCGGCCACGACCCGCACGGGTGTTACGATGGTGAGGATAGCGGGGGTCACGAGCACGCCGAGGGGACCGGGCCACACCGGACGTTTCCGGAGGTGGTCGAGGTGGTGGAGTCGCTCGGTCTGCCGGGAGATGTCGAGACCGACGCGCTGGCGACGTTCGAACTGCTCGGCGAGGCGGAGGCCAGTGTCCACGGGACCGACCTGGAGGGGACAGCGTTCCACGAGGTGGGGGCAGACGACGCAATCGCGGACGTGGTCGGGGCGGCGCTGTTGCTCGCCGACCTCGACCCCGACAGGGTGGTGACGACGCCGCTCGCGGCGGGTGGCGGGACCGTCGAGATGAGCCACGGTGTCTACCCGGTGCCGGCGCCGGCGGTGGCCGAACTCGCGGCGCGTGCGGACTGGTCACTCCGTGGCGGGCCGGTCGAGGCCGAACTGCTCACGCCGACGGGGGCGGCCATCCTCGCACACGCCGCCGAGGGTGTCGAGTCGCTCCCCTCGCTCCGGGTCGCGTCCTCGGGCTACGGCGCCGGTGACCGCTCGTTCGAGCACCACCCGAACGTGCTCCGGGCGCTCACGGGTGCGGGAACCGGTGACCTCCGGCGCGAACCGGTGACGGTACTCGAGACACATCTCGACGACGCGACACCGGAGGCGCTCGGTGGACTCCAGGAGACACTGGCCGAGGTCGGAGCACTCGACGTGACCGTGCTCCCGACGACGATGAAGAAGTCCCGCCCGGGACATCTGGTGAAGGTGGTCGTCGAACCCGGCAACGCCCGCCGTGTCGCGCGCCGACTCGCCGAGGAGACCGGCACGCTCGGTGTCCGTGAACACGGCAGCGGCCACCGGTTCGTCGCCGACCGGGAGCAACGCCAGGTCACGCTCGACATCGACGGCAGGAGCGTCGCGGTGACGGTGAAGATCGCGCGAATCGGCGAGGATATCTACGATATCAGCGCCGAGTTCGACGACGCACTCGCCGTCGCACGGCGAACCGACCTGCCGGTCCGTGCGGTGCTCCGCCGGGCCGAGGGCGCCTGCCGCGAGAGTCTCGGTGACGACCCGGCGTGACCCCCCGGGCAAACCCAGCAAGTTCCACAGACGTCGATTCATTTTTGTATGTGAGGCACTGACGCACAGTTGCATGGGGTTCGGGAGCTACGACGAAAGCGAACAGGACAATCAGGAGTACGACGCCGACCTCGACGAGGATGACGGCGTAGACACAGACGAGAACGAACACGACGGAGCAGTCGAGTTCGAGTTCACCGCCTCGAACGACGAACTGCTCGACAAGCTAGAGGATATAAAAGACAACACGTGAAACCGGGGACGCGTGCGCTCGGCATCGCGGAGTCGTACCGTGGTGCGGAGAGCACGCTCGCCGGTTGTGTGGTCCGCGCGGACAGTGTCGTCGACGGGTTCGCGTTCGGTTCCTGCACCGTCGGCGGGACCGACGCGACCGACGCGGTTCTGGACCTCTTCTCCCGCCTCGACCGCGAGGACGTACAGTTCCTGCTGGTCGCCGGTATCGCCCCGGCCTGGTTCAACCTGCTCGACCTGCACTGCCTGCACGACGACACGGGACTGCCGGCACTCTCCGTGAGTTTCGAGGCGAGCGAGGGGCTCGAGGCGGGTATCGAGGACGCGTTCACCGGAGAGGCCCGCGACAGTCGTCTGGCCACATACCGCGCACAACCACCGCGCTGCCCGGTTACGGTCGGGGACGAGCACCTCTTTGTCCGTGCGGTCGGTCTCGCGGACGACCGCGGGGCCGAGGTGGTCCGCGCGTTCACCCGCGAGGGTGGTCGCCCCGAACCGGTCCGGGTCGCACGACTCGCGGCCCGCGGGGCGGACGAACTTCGACGACTGTCACACCCGTCGGGGTCCGGAACCGACGAGGGGTAGGGTCTTTGTGTCGGGCGACACTCCGGTGGGTATGGACGAGGACGGCTGGGACTCCGAGCAGGTCTGTGTCGAGGACTGCACGCGGTGTCCGGCGCTGGTCGACTCGCGGAGTCGCATCGTCGACGGAACGGGGCCGGTGGATGCCGACCTGCTCTTTATCGGTGAGGCCCCCGGCGCACAGGAGGACGAGAGCGGTGAACCGTTCGTGGGCCGGAGCGGAGACGTGCTCGACGACGGGCTGAGAGATGTCGGTCTCGCCCGGGCGGACGTGCGCATCAGCAACTGCGTGCGGTGTCGCCCGCCGGACAACCGCGACCCGACTACGGAGGAACTCGGGAACTGCCGCGGGTACATTGAGCGCGAGATCGCGGCGGTCGACCCCGAACTGGTGGTCACACTCGGCAAGGTGCCGGCCGAACACCTGCTCGACCGGTCGGTCGCGGTGACCGCCGAGGCCGGTAACCTCGACGGTCTCACGGCGGACGGACAGAGCGTTCCGGTGCTCGTCTGTGTCCACCCCGCCGCGACACTGTACGACCCGGGCCAGCGCGAGACGTTCACCGCGGCGCTCGAACGGGCCGCCGAGTACGTCGGCTCTGGCGGGCAGTCGACGTTCGACAGTTTCGGCTGAGTGCCGCCCCCGGGCCGTTGTCTGGCGAGTCCCGGTCAGTACAGCCGCTCGATACGCTCGTCGAACGCCGCCTGCAGTCGCCGGGTGACCGGGCCGACCGCGAACTCGCTGTCGTCGACCCGGGTGACCGGGCGCACCTCCCAGGTGGAGTTCGTCAGGAACAGCTCCGTCGCGCCCTCCAGCGCCGACAGCGGGTACCGCCCCGTCTCGACCGGCAGACCGCTCTCCTCGGCACACTCGAGTACCACCTCGCGCGTGACACCCGGCAACAGCGGCAACGCCGCGGTCGGTGTCCGGAGTGTCCCATCCCGAACAAAGAAGAGGTTGCTCGCCGCCCCCTCGGTGAGCGTGCCCGCCGCCGAGCACAGGAGCGCCTCGTCGGCCCCGGTCCCGCGGAGTTCGAGTCGCGCGAGGATACCGTTCAGGTAGTTGTGTGTCTTCGCGCCGGACGGGAGTGCGGTGTCGGGTACCCGCTCTGTGTCGACAGTGCGTAGCTGTGCGGGCCCATCCCAGACGCGCTCGCCCTCGCTCCCACCACGCGGGAGTTCGCTGACCATCACGACCACCGTCGGGTCGACCGTCTCGTCAGGTGTCAGCTTCCCGGGCTGTACCCCCCGGGTGACCGACAGTTTGAGGTACGCGTCGGTCATCTCGTTCGCCGCGAGCGTCTCGTCGACCCGCGCCCGGAGCTCCGTCCTCGCGGGAATCGCCCCGGCAAAGCCCAGCGTCTCACAGGTCCGTTCGAGTCGGTCGGCGTGTGCCGCCCACCGGAACGGTGTCCCGCCGTACACCCTGATGGTCTCGAAGGCCGCGTCACCGTACATGAACCCCCTGTCGCGCACGCTGACTGTCGCGCTGTCCGCGGGCACGAGGTCGCCGTCGACGTGGTAGACCGTCTCAGCCATCGGCTCAGTCCCCGGTCTCGGCCGGTGCGGGGTCGATACCCGCGTACTCCCGCAGGAAGTTGTCGAGCATCTCCATCCCCTCGTGGGTGAGGATACTCTCCGGGTGGAACTGGACACCGACGTGGGGGCGGGAGTCGTGCCGGACAGCCATCACCACACCGGCATCGTCCTCGGTGCGGGCGGTCGCGACGAGCTCCGCCGGGAGGTCACCCGGTGCGACCGCGAGCGAGTGGTACCGGCCGACCTCGAACTGGTCGGGCAGACCGGCGAACACGCCGGTCCCGTCGTGGGTGACAGTCGAGGACTTCCCGTGGACGACCGACGGGGCGTGACCGACGGTCCCGCCGCTCGCCGCACAGAGCGCCTGGTGACCGAGACAGACCCCGAGGGTGGGGTAGCGCCGCTCGGCGAACAGCGGTATCGAGACACCCGCCTCCTGTGGCGTCCCGGGGCCCGGCGAGACGACGACCGCGTCGGGGTCGAGCGCGTCGACATCAGAGACGGTGAGCGCGTCGTTCCGGCGGACGACCAGGTCACCCTCCTGCCCGGGACCGGCAACCAGTTCGCCGACGTACTGGACGAGATTGTAGACAAACGAGTCGTAGTTGTCGACGACCAGCACCGTCGGCGTCGCCGTGTCGGTCGTGTGTTCCTCCCCGTTTCCCGCCCTCGACGGTACTGTTCCCGCACCGTCGGTCGGCGTGTCCTGTGCTGTCAGCCTCGTGGTATCGGACTGTCGGGTCATCTGTGTGTCTTCATCCGCAGGTCGGCACGGTCACCGAGCGCCCGGTCGACGGCGGTCACGAGCGCCCGGCCCTTGTCGAGGGTCTCGGCGTACTCGCGTTCTGGTACCGAGTCGTGGACGATACCGGCACCCACGCGGAGGTGGTACTCCGCCCCGTGGCGGACGAGTGTCCGGATGATGATGTTCAGCGTCGCCCGCTGGTCGAACCCGAATATCCCGACACTGCCGGTGTAGGGCCCCCGCCGCGTCGCCTCCACCTCGTCGATTATCTCCATCGTCCGGGGTTTCGGTGCGCCAGTGATTGTGCCGCCGGGGAACACCGCCCCCACCAGGTCGCTTATCCCGGGGTCCGAGCCGAGTTTACCCTCGACCAGCGAGACCAGGTGCATCACCTCGGAGTAGCGGTCGACCCGGCGGTACTCGGTCACGTCGACGCTCCCGAACCGGCAGACCTTCCCGAGGTCGTTTCGCTCCAGGTCGACCAGCATCGCGTGTTCGGCCCGCTCTTTCCCGTCTGTCAGCAGGTCCCGCTCCAGCCGTGCGTCCTCGATATCGGTCTCGCCGCGCGGACGGGTTCCCGCGATCGGTTCGGTGACCACCCGGTCACCGTCGCGGGCGAGCAACAGTTCCGGACTGGCGCTGACCAGGTCCACACCCGGGAACTCGAGCAGCGCCGAGTACGGCGCCGGGTTGACCGTCCGGAGCGCGTCGAACGCCTCGACCGGGTGGACTGCCGCCGGCGCTCTGAGTCGCTGTGAGACGTTCGCCTGGAACGTGTCGCCGTCCCGAACGTACGCTTTCACCTGCCGGACGCGGTCGGCGAACGCCGCCTCGCCGCAGTCGCTCTCGAACTGTGCCCGGGCGGTCCGAACGGGGGGGTCACCGGTCGACGGGTCGCCATCCTGTGTCCGGTGTGCCAGCGCGAGCGCCCGCTGTCGCCCGCGCTCGTAGGCGGCGTCGACAGCCGTCTCGTCCAGTTGCTCGACCCGTGGACAGGCGGTCACCCGGAGCGTCGTCGGACTGTCCCGTGGCTCCTCCCACGAGGCGAGTGTCCCGTAGCGGGCCAGTTGCAGGCGCGGCAGTTCCCGGTCGCGGTCGGCGCTGTCCGGCAACGCCTCGAGTTCCCGCGCGACGTCGTAGGAGAGCCAGCCGACCAGTCCGCACGGGTACGGCACCGTGCAGTCGCCGCGCCGGAGTGACTCGCCCGCGACCAGTCTGTCGAGTTCCGACAGCGCCGACCCCTCCGGGCCGACCTCGTGGACGGTCTCGGGGTCGACACCGAAGTACCCCCACCCCTCCTGTCCGCCGGTGGTGGCGAGGTACGCACCCGGGCTCTCACCCCGGGCCCGCCGGTAGGCGAGAAACGGGTCCGCGACCGTCACCCGCACCTCCACGGGCACCCGGACTCCCGGTCGCCCGTCGGCGGCGGCCGCCCCAAACGCCTCGCGTGTGGTGACGATTTCCATACGTATTGTGCAGGGGTGCGACGAGTAACTCTCTTGCGGTCACCGGTTCCTCGCGCGTTCGATCCAGTCTGTCGCACGCGACTCCGACACCTCCGCCGCCGCTGCCACCGCTGCCGGGTCCTCCTTCGCGAGGTCACCCACGGTCTCGATGTCGACCTCCGACAGTCGGTCGCTGTACGTCGGCCCGATACCCCGTATCTCGTCGACTTCCTCGGTCTCGTCGACTTCCTCCGTCTCGTCGATTTCCTCCGTCTCGTCGACTTCCTC
>CAZFMN010000106.1:0-3348 GCA_964520075.1 uncultured Halobacteriales archaeon
GAGACGCTGACCCGCTACGTCGGTGTCGGCCAGAAGGTCGCCGACTGCGTGTTGCTGTTCTCCCTCGAGTACCTGCAGGCGATTCCGCTGGACACCTGGATACGACAGACGATAGAGGAGTACTACCCCGACTGCGACCGCGGTGGCTACGCGGACACCTCGCGGGCGCTCCGGGACCGTCTCGGCGGCGAGTACGCCGGCTACGCACAGACCTACATCTTCTATCACCTGCGGACACAGTAGCGCCCCGACAGTTCGCGGGCAAACAGAACAGTCATTGCTCCGCCGGTCCGAACCGCCATCGTGTCGAAACTCCGGGACGCGGTCGTCAGTGGTCTGATCGCGATGGTGTTCGGTATCGTCGCCACGCTCGTGTTCTCGGTGCTCGTGCCGCCGCCGCTCGACCTCCCACTGCTCGTGGCTCTCACCGCCGTCGCGACCTTTCTGGTGGGTGTCGTCGGCAGCCGGACGATAGACCAGACCGACTGAGAGGGCCTGCCCCGGCGTACCCGCCCCGGACACCGTCGCCCCCGGTGTCGGGACTCCCTCACCTCGCTGTCGGTGTCGACACGGCAGGCCGGGGTCGGCGTCGGGACACACCCGTTTGGACAATCATTTATCTCTCCCCGCGCAACCGAAGGCATGGAACCGAAGATCGTCATCATGGGCCCGCAGGGGGCAGGAAAGGGAACACAGAGTCGGCGTATCGTCGAGGCGTACGATGTCGAGCACGTCACGACCGGCGGTGCGCTCCGGGCGAACAAGCAGCGAGACATCAGCCACCTCGACCTCGAGTACGACACACCCGGGGCGTACATGGAGGCAGGTGAACTCGTGCCCGACGCGGTGGTCGACGCCATCGTCGAGGCGGCACTCGACGAGGTCGACGGGTTCGTGCTCGACGGCTACCCCCGCAACGTCGACCAGGCCGAGGCTCTCGACGAGATGACCGACCTCGACGTGGTGCTCGTGCTGGAGGTGAGCCGGGAGACGTCCGTCGAGCGACTCACCGGTCGCCGGGTCGACCCCGAGACCGGCGAGAACTACCACATCGAGTTCGACATGCCTGACGACGAGGCGGTGCGCGAGCGACTCGTCCAGCGCGAGGACGACACCCGGGAGGCCGTCGAGAAGCGTCTCGACGTGTTCGAGGAGGAGACCGGGCCTGTCATCGAGCGCTACAGCGACCACGAGGGGTACGTCACGGTCGACGGCGAGCAGTCACCCGACGCTGTCTGGGCGGATATCGACGCCGCAATCGAGCGGAAAGTCGAAGGTTCTTAACGCTCCGTTCTCCTACTGTCGTGTGATGCCACGGACGGGCAAGAAGGTCGACGAACTCGCCGAGGAGGGCGAGCAGATGACCGACGCCCTCTCGACGGTGCTCGGTGTCGCCGACGAGAAGGGTGTGGTCACCTGGGGCGATGTCAGTGACGACATCTCCTCGGGCGAGTGGGGCCGTCTCATCGAGAAGGGACTGCTCGTCGACGTCGACGGCGAGGGGTTCGTCGTCGACGACCCCGAGGGTGTCCGCGACGCTCTCGACGAGGCCGACCCCGAGAGCGACGACGACGGCGGCGGTGTCTGGACCGTGTACGACAAGATGGCCCTGCTCGGTATCGTCGGACTGTTCGTCGGGTACGCCTTCTCCGGTGTTCGGGCCTCTATCGCGGGCCTGCTCGATGTCTTTCTCGGCCCACTGGAGACGGCGATGCCGTTCTACATGGTCATTCTGGTGCTCGCCACCGTGACCGGCGTGTTCTCGGCCATCATCCAGGACAACCTGATGGACACCAGCGTGATGAGCGAGTACAAGGAGAAAGCCGACGACCTGAAAGAGCGCCGTGAACAGGCAAAGGAGCGCGGCGACGAGGAGGAACTCGAACGCATCCAGGAGGAACAGGTCGAGATGATGACCGAGAACCTCGGGATGCTCCAGGCGCAGTTCCGTCCGATGATCTGGATAATGCTGTCCACCATCCCCGTGTTCCTGTGGATGTTCTGGCTCGTGCGCGACCTCGGTGTCACGGTTCAGGAGTCGGTCCTCGTGATGCCGTTCTTCGGCGCGGTGCCGAGCTGGAGCACCGGCGTCCTCGGACCGATCGAAGTGTGGATTGTCTGGTACTTCATGTGCTCGCTCGTGTTCACCCAGGTCATCCGGAAGTCACTGGACGTCCGCAGTTCACCGTCGGGGTGACTGCCGGTACCGCTGGTTCGAGTAATTTATCTTCCGTTGGCGGTCAGAGAATCACACGCTTCACGTCGAGTCCACCGGCGCGTCGGACGACCGCCCGCACCGGGTCGGTCGCACCCGCCAGATTGTCCGAATCACCGTCCAGGACGGTGAGCGCCGCCCGCCGGCCGGGGGAGATGACACCACAGTCGAGGCCAGCAATCTCGGCACCGGCGGTCGTCGCCATGCCGAGCACCTCCCGGGCGGTGACGTCGAACTGTTTTGCCGTGTACGCCATCTCGCGGAACATCGACGGGGGGTTCAGCATGACGTTGTCGGTGCCGAGCGCAACGGTGGTGTGCTTGAGGAGGTCCCCGACCGGCGCTCGTCCGACATCGAGCACCGTGTTCGCGCGCGGGCAGACAGCAATCGGGACCGACTGGTCCGCGACCCGTTCGAGGTGGCCCTGCTCGGCGTGGACCATGTGGACGAGCAGGTCCGGGTCCAGGTCGAGCGCGGGGTGGATGTCGGTCGGGTCCGGTTCGCCGGCGTGAATCGCGAAAGGGAGACCCCGCTCGGCGGCCGCGGCGCGCTGTTCGGTAAAGTCGTTGTCGTTCGCGCCACTCGCACCGAACCCGTCGGCGACGTCGAGCACGGACTCGTCCCCGCTGCCGAAGATGAACGGGTCGACCGCAACCGACTCGCCGGCCTCCCGGAGCGCCTCGGCCCCGGGGACCCCCGACTCGCGGAAGTCGAGACACGAGCACGTGCCGGTCTGTCGCATGAACCGGAGTGTCCGACGCATCGCCGTCACCAGCTCGGTCCGGTCCGCGGCCGCGAGTTCACGGTGTTTCCGACTGTCCGGGGGTGCCACCGCCTCCTCCAGGGACAGTCCAACCGCGGCCTCCTTCGCGACAGAGTCCCCGATGTGTGTGTGCGCGTTGACGAAGGAGGGCAGTACGATGTCGGTCGACGCCGTCTCCGTCTCCTCGACGGCCGTTATCCGGCCGTTCTCCACGACGACACGGCCGCTGACCGGTTCGAACGATTCCCCGGCCAGAACGGTTCCCGGTACTGTCTCCATACTGTCTCTATCTGGTCACCGCAGTCTGACATCCGCCCCCACGCGCGTGGTGGTCCCCGGCGACGGGCGTGTCAGGTCCGGCGACGGGCGT
>CAZFMN010000106.1:3448-5283 GCA_964520075.1 uncultured Halobacteriales archaeon
CCGGCGACGGGCGTGTCAGGTCCGGCGACGGGCGTATCAGGTTCGTGGTTCGGCCGAGCGATACGCCGGTTCGTGTCGGGTCGTCCGCTCGTGGTCTGTACAGACCTGACTGCCGACGACGGTGTCAGGCCGTCGCTGGCCTCCTTGGCCGCGTGTGGGGGCCCGCCTCGTGTCACGGAAACGCAGGCTGTCGGTGACGTGCAGGGTAGCAGACGGTCAGCAGGCGCGGTCACCACGGGTCGAGCACCCGGTGTCGCCGACCACGCTCCGGGGGCTGTCTGACCGCTGTGGGTCGACCGACCACCGCTGCAGGACGGGACGAATCGGCTCTGTTCCATCCGACCTCTACCGTTCGTAGGATAGCCCGTCGTTTAAAGCTACGGCTCGTGACACTCAACACAGAACCGACAGGTGGTCGGTTGCGGCGTGACAGCGCGTACACGCGACACGGCCTGGGTCGTGGGGAAGTACTCTCGCTTCGATTCGGCCTCGGAACGTGTGAGATCCTGTCTCTGGCAGTAGTTCCTCGCGCACGACCGTATGAAGGCCGCGGGGGTGTGTCTGTGCCGGGTGGACGACCACAGAGCGCGGAGCGTCGTAGAGTGTATCCCCCATCCACACGCCGGCGGAGCGGCCGTGCACACGGGAGCGGTGTACCGGTCGGGAGGAGTTAGAGGTCGGCGGTACACAGTCGGCCGCGACCCGGTCGGGGAGCGGTCACGAGGTCGGTTCCGCTCACCCCTGTGGGCCGTACCGGGTCTCGAACACCACCGACCCAGTCGTGTCCTCGAGAACGACCGTATCACCGTCCTGGTTCCAGATGTTCACCTCGTAGCCCCAGTAGAACACGCCGTCACCGGACTCCCCCGGACCGGTGTAGACGCGGACGGACTCATCGGCGGAGAGGACCGTCCCATCGGGGAAACTGAACGGGTCGAGAGTTCCCTGCTCGGTCGGGTGTGCGCGGCCGTCCTCGCCGTCGTACAGGCGGTACCCAGAGATGTCCTGCTCGCCCTCGCCGGTGTAGGCGAGTTCGACGTACTCCGCTGCCGGCGTGGCGTCGGCCTCGAACTCGGCCAGTTCGAACGTCCAGTTCTCGTCGGCGCCGTCGCCTGTGCTGTCGCCGCCGTCTCCACCGTCTGCCGTGCTACCGGTGTCGTCGACCCCCCCGTCGCCGTTCGTGCTCTCCGGAGTCGTGCCGTCGGTGTCCCCACCGTTCGCCTGGTCGGCGGACCCGTCGGCCGCCCCGTCGCCGTCGTCCGACAGGAGTACCGCGAGTCCACCACCGACGGCTGCAACCAGTACCGCTATCGTCGCTCCGCCGAACAGCAACTGTCGGCGCTCCAGCCCTGTCTCCTCTGTCCCGTCCAGAGTTCGTGACCCCGTCTCGTCGTCTGCCTCGGCCACATCGCCGGTCCCGGCCGTGTCGTCTATCTCGTCCAGACCGCGCGGTTCCGCCTCCCCCTCGCTCTCGCCGTCTGCCTCTCCCTCACTATCTCTGTCTGAACGGTCGACAGTATCGTCTGCGGGGGAGTCGTCCTCCGAACGGTCGAACTGTCCGTAGACGAACCGGTCTCTCTGCTCGCCGCCGCTCTCCTCTGTGGTGTCGGTCCCGGTCTCCTCCTCCGTGTCCTGACCCGGGGCCGTCTCCGCGTCGTCCCCGGCAGACCCGTCGGCCCGCGACCCGGCAGACGTTGACTCGCTCGCCGCTCCTCCGGCCACGTCGGCGGTCTCGCTGTCGGGCGCGGACACCGAATCCGCCGACCCGCCGGCCCCGGTCGTCGACTCCTCACCGGTCTCGTCCTCGGCTGTCGGCTCCTCACCGGTCTCGTCCT
>CAZFMN010000106.1:5383-7285 GCA_964520075.1 uncultured Halobacteriales archaeon
GGCTGTCGGCTCCTCACCGGTCTCGTCCTCGGCTGTCGGCTCCTCACCGGTCTCGTCCTCGGCTGTCGACCCCTCGTCGGTGCTGGTGTGTCGCTCGCCGGGGGTGTCGTCACCGTCACCGGACCCCTCGCGCTCGCGCAGGACCCGCCGGTTGTGCGTGAGTGCCCGTGCTGCCCGGGCGAGTCTGAGGTGGAGCGTCTCGACGTACTCCCCGATGCGGTCGGGGTCGTCCGGGAGGTCGGCAACGGGAACAAAAAACGACCGGTCCTCGAGGGACGCCTCGGCCTCGGACAGGCTCCCGGGAAGCTCGGGGTCGCTGTCGAGCGGTTGCTCGCCCGCCACGACCTGTTTGCTGTGCTCGAACCTGCGAGCGGTTTTCGCGAGGACAATGTGGAGACGACGGACGTAGGCCCGCCGCGCGTCTGCCTCCGCTGGAAGCTCCGACCGCGGCACGAAAAACTCCTGATCCGTCAGGACATCCCGTGCCTGATCGAGGGTCTCCGGGAGTCTGGGACCACCCCTGTCCATACACATTCGTTCGTGTGTTCACGTGATAAAGCTGACCCCATCGGCTCCCCGTCGAGCCGCTGGAACCACCGGACGGCACAGTCCCGGTCTGCTGGGCGGTCACCCGTCGTCGACCACCCGGGCGCCGGTGGCGATACTGACGGGTGAAAAGTCCACGAGTGTTCGTCCGTCAGTATCAGCCGTCCTCCTCCGGGACCGCATCGGTGAGGCTGTCACCGACCCGGAACGCGACCGTCTCGTCGACATCGCCGAACGCAATCGCGACCACCAGCATCTCGTCGTCGGGATCCGATACCGACACCGTCTCGGATGCCGCTGTCAGGTCCTCGACGGGGTCGTCGAACGTGACAGTCACGTCGTACGACCCCTGGCCGGCCCAGACATCCCCGAAGACGGGGGAGTCACCGTCACCGTTGTACTCCTGCTCGGTGGCGACGTCGAACTCGTCGTCGAGTCTGGTCTCCCCGTCCGGACCCGTGACGGTGATGCTCCCGGTGACCCTACTCTCGTGCCCGTTCATCACGTTGACCTCCTCGAACACCCTGTCGGCGAACCAGTTGACAGTACCCTCTGTACATCCGGCGACAGCGGCCGTCGCCACCGCCGCGCCGGCGGCGAGGAAACCGCGTCGCGAGACTCGTCCTCTGCTCGGGGTCTCGTGTGTCATACCGCCAGATCTGTTCTCACCACGTCTAAACCCGGCTCGCAATCTCTCGGCCCGAGACAGACCCCCAGGTCTCGAACCCGTCTCTCCCGGTGGTCGCGTGGCTCGTGTCCCAGTTCGGAGCCTGAACGCTTTTGTCTGTCTGCCCCGTGTGACAGGTATGTCAGATACCTCGTTCGAGGAGTTCCGGCACGAGTCACACATGCGGCGGGCGTTCGAACTCGCTCGCGAGGCTGTCGACCGCGGTGACAGGCCGTTCGGCAGTGTCCTCGTGCGCGAGGACTCGGTGGTCATGGCCGAGTCGAACCGCGTCAACTCGGAGACAGACATCCGGCGACACCCCGAGTTGCACCTGGCGTACCGTGCGTGTCGGGAGTTCACACCGCCGGAGCGCGCCGAGACGGTGATGTACACGAGCACGGAGCCCTGCCCGATGTGTGCGAGCGGGATGGCCACGGCCGGGTTCGGGCGGGTCGTCTACAGCGTCAGCAGTGACGAGATGGCGGCGTTCACCGGCGGCGAACCGCCGGTCCGCTCGGCGACGATTCTGGACGGTGTCAGCGAGGTCACCGGACCCGTGCTGAACGACGAGGGCCGGCAGATTCACCGGGCGTTCGACTGGTGATGCCGGGCGACCCGGTGATGTCGGATGACCCGGCGATGCCCGACGACTTGGAGTGTCACGCGGTCCAGGCGTGGCATCCGACCGC
>CAZFMN010000107.1:0-7270 GCA_964520075.1 uncultured Halobacteriales archaeon
GCGGCACTCTCCCGCCAGAGTCGGCGGGCGGCGGCTTGGTCGCGGGCAGCCTTCGAGGGTGACCGCGGGCGCTGGTCCGCAAAGTACCGCCCGGAGACCCCGTCGATTCGCGGCGAGAGGCCGACAAACAGGAGTTCGGCGGCCCCGTCGGCGACGGAGGTCACCCCGGGGACAGCCTCGAGTCGCCGGAGCAGCCCCGGCAGCGGTCCGGGGAGGAACCGACCGAACCCGGTGCCCGGAATCGCGCCGGGGTGGACGCTGTTCGACGTGATATCGCGCCCCGTCGCCTCGAATCGCCGTGCCAGCTCCGCCGCGAACAGCACGTTCGCGAGCTTCGAGTGGCTGTACGCCGCCAGTCCGGTCAGACTGTCCGCCCCCTGGACCCGGTCGAGTGAGAGCTCCGCCCCGGTGTGTGCCGCCGACGCGGTCGTGACCACCCGGGCACCCGGTTCGAGGTGGTCGAGCAGCCGTGCGGTCAGCAGGTACGGCGAGAGGTGGTTGACGTGGAAGGTCCGCTCGACGCCGAGGTCGGTCAGCCCCCCGTCACGGAACAGCCCGCCGGCGTTGTTCACGAGCAGGTCCAGCCCGTCGGTCTCCGCGCGCACAGCCGTCGCGAGCTCCCGGACGGCGTCGATGTCGGTGAAATCGGCCCGCAGGAAGGTCGCGTCTGCGCCGGTCCGGGATAGCTCCTCGACGACCGCGGCACCGGCCTGTTCGTCCCGGCCGTGGACGACGACGTCGGCACCGAGTCGCCCGAGCGCGAGCGCCGCAACACGGCCGATACCGCTGGTCGAGCCCGTGACCAGCGCTCGCTGTCCCGTGCAGTCGACATCCGCCACACCGGCGAGCGTCTCCGGCTGTTTGCTCATACCTGCTGGTGGGGCTGGAGCGACAAAACCTCGTCACCTGCCAGTGACTCACACTGATTCTTGCGAGTCATTCCGGTATCGACCGCCCGATGATGGGCGGTCGTACCGGTAAACAGTCGCATTAATCAGTATCACTCGGGCATGACACGGTTGGTGAGCCAGCAGCCGTCGAGGTCGCCGCCCGACTGCTCGGAGAGACCGAACACGTAGGTGACCGTCCGGCCGTCCGGACCGGTGAGGGTGACGCGCTGTTCGGCGCTGGTGCCGGACCGCTCCATCGGACCGGTGGTCGCCTCGACGTGGTCGACCATCGGCGCGTACTGTGGCCCCTTCACCATGCGGACGAACCGGTCGAACGGGCCTGTCGCCCGCCGGTTCCCCGGCGACGCGAAGTTGTACGCCGTCCCGATGCCCGCGTTCTCGACCGGGTCGTCGTTCGTCGCCAGCCCGTCGAGCTGTATCGAGACCACCTCGGCCGGGCTGTAGGATGGGTCCGGTGTCGGACAGTCGTCGATTGGGTAGTCGTCGTACATCTGAGTATCCGTTGTAGGGGGTCCAGGCATATCAACTGCTTCCTGTCGGGTGGTCGCCGGCGCGGGGTCGCCCCCCGTCTCAGCGCGCTCGACCGACGACAGCGTAGAACGGGTCCGACCCGGGCTGTTCGGTCACCCGCCTCGTCTGGGAGAGTCCGCCGGCCGCGAGGTAGCGCCCCACCAGGTCCGCCCGGTCGTCCATCGTCCGCTTGCGCCAGGCACGGACCGCCTTCGTCGGGAACATCCTGTTCGTGAAACTCACCACGACAGCCCCGCCGTCGTCAAGCACGCGACCGAACTCCGCGAACAGTCTCGCGGGGTACTGCAGGTACTGGACAGACAGGGCACAGCAGACGAGGTCGAAACTGTCCGTCTCCAGCGGGAGCGACTGGTCGCTGTTGAAATCCTGCAGGAACCACTCGTCGAGGCTGTCGTTCGCGTCGAGTTCGGCCTCGTTCAGCCCGTGCCCGACCACGCGCTCGAAGGACTGCTCCGGCAGGAACGACCGCCAGGAGCTCATCGCGTCGAACACGCGGTCACCGGGGTCGGCCACCGACGCGTACAGCTGTGTCAGCCGTGCCAGAAACGGGTCGTCGGCGTGTGTCACGAACCGTGGTGACCGGTAGAACTCGCTGTCGTCGCTGGCGTCGACCTTTCGCCTGTCGGGGTTCGAGAGGACACTCGGCATATCTCTCGTAGGTCCCCGAACTGTAAGAGGGCTGTGTCCTCCGGTGGCATCGCTCCCCGGGAGGGACAGTCTGCTGGTCGGCACCCGCGGAGGCGGTGAGTGCAGGGACAGGCGAGGGCTGATACCGGAGGACCGGTTACGTGATGGCGATGACCGACACGGCGTTTCTGGCCTCGCGAACCGGCCCCGTCACCGGGTGGTTCGAGGCGACTGTCGCCGCGCTGGGGTACGAGCCGACACCGGCGCTGACCGCCGACGGACCGGAGCACGGCCGGTACAATCTCCCGCCGGGGCTGGTCGACCGAATCGCCGGGCGACTCCGCGAGACCGACGCGGCGGTTCTGGGGGTCGACGAACTGCTCCACCCGGGTCAGCGGGTCGACCTCGCGGCCGCACTGCCACCGGTGACTGTCCGTGACCGGCGTGGCGTGGTCTGGCGCCGCCTCGCGGCGGCGAACCCCGTCGCGGAGCAGTCTCTCGCGCTCCGGGACGCCCGTGTCGAGCGCCGGCGCGTGGCCGGTGCCGAGCGTGACAGCGACGGACAGAGCCCCGGCGGGAGCGGCGGCCGGGTCGGGGAACTCGACCGGCGGTGCCAGCAGCTCCGGGCCGACCTCGAGACGCTCCGGACGGAGGCCCGCGAGCGGGTCACGGAGGCCCACGGCGGTGTCGACGCCCGGGTCGTGCTGGTCGGACCGCCGACCGCGCCGTCGACGGCCCTCTGGACGGCGCTGACCGGTGACGACGCGACCGGCGGCCCGTTCGGACCCGCACGGCCGACGACAGCCGTGACGACCGTCGGCCCGCACGAGGTGGCGCTGACCGACACGCCAGGGCTGGTTGCGGGCCTGCCCGACTGGTACACCGGGGCCGCGCCCGGGACCCTGGCGGCGCTCGAGGATGCGAGTGCGGCGGTGGTCGTCGGCGAGCGACGCGACCCGCTCGAGCGGTGCTGTCGGGCGGTCGAGGATCGCGTCGACGGGCCGCTCGTGCCGGTGCTCCCGGGGGCGGACGGTCCGGTCGCCGGGCGAGACCCCGTCGACGGCGCGACGGTCAGATCGCGGCTCGCGGCAGTGTTGCCGAGTTCGCGGCTGGCCCTGTCACTGCCGTACAGCGACGGGACACACGCGCTCGTCTCGCGGCTCCACGACCGGGCGACGGTCCACACGGTGACCTACGACGAGACGGTGTTGCTCGACATCGAGGTGCCGGCCGGCCGGGTCGACCGCCTCCGGCGCCGGGTCGCGGAACTCGGCGGCGAGTCCGAGACTCAGCCACCCGTCGGACGGTAGGCACGGCTGACGACCTTCCACCGGCCGGTCCGGTAGCGCCAGCCGTTCACCAGGATGGGCACGGCCGCGCCGGCGAACAGTGCGCCGTACAGGCCGAACACGCCCAGTGGTGTCACGAGACCGGCCAGCGCAACCGGGAGCGCGACCCCGTACTGGCCGACGAGCGAGGCGACAAACGGCCAGCGCGTGTCGCCCGCGCCCCGGAGGACACCGACCAGCGAGCCGTTCACCCCGAACACGACCGCGGTTGCGGCGGCCACCCGCACGAACGCTGTCGTCTGTGCGAGTTCAGCCGACCCCGAGACGAACAGTCGCGCGACGAGCGGTGCCGCGAGGAACACGACGAGCCCCGCGACGAGATGTACGACGAAGGAGAGCCGGACGATAGCGCCGCCGTAGGCCCCCGCCTCGGCCTCGTCACCGGCCCCGAGCTCCTGCCCGACGAGCGTACTCGATGCCGTGGAGAACCCCCAGTCGAAGCTCACCAGCAGGTCACGCACCCGTCGCCCCACCTCGAGTGCCGCGACCACGACCGACCCGAACGTGCTCGCGATCCACAGCAACGGGAACACCATCGCCACCTTGCTGACCTGTCGGGCCACGAGCGGTGCCGAGACGGTGACCAGCTGCCGACCCAGGTCGCGGTCGAACTGTGGGCCGCCGAACCGGAGCGCGACCGGGCTGGCGCGCATCCCGGGAACCGGGTACGCCCGACCGAGCAACCCCCAGCCAAGCACCAGCGTGACCGCCGCCGTCGAGAGCAGTGTCCCGAGTGCGACACCTCTGACACCCATCCCCGCGAAGACGAACACACCGCTCAGGACGATGTTCAACAGCCCGCCGGTCGCACGCACCACCATCGGGGTGAACGTATCACTGACCCCGGCGTAGGTCCGGCTCATTAGGAGGTTCAGGAACTCGAAGACGAGCGCCGGCGCGACCACCACCAGATAGGTCGACCCGAACCCGGCTGGTTCGGGGTCGGACCCGAACAGCCCGATCAACCCGTCGGCGAACAGCACGTAACAGAGTCCTATCGGGACCACGACGGCCAGCGCGACCCACACCCCCTGTTTGACGACGAGTGACGCCCGCCCGGTCTGCCCGCCGCCGTAGTTCTGCGAGACGAGCGCGACCACCCCGCCGGCGATGCCGATGCCGACGAACTTCGCCACCGTCCAGTACGCGTAGGCGTAGGCCAGCCCCGCCACCGCCGCCGGACCGACCGCCCAGCCCACCAGCGCCAGGTCGACGGTCTGTTTCGACATGATGGCGAACCCGGTGACGATGCGCGGCCAGGACAGGTCCACCGTCCGGTCGAGGCGCTCGCGGTCGATGACGCCGGCCCGCGAGAGAACCCCCGCGATACGCTGATACAGCACTATCTAACACAGGGCTGGTGGCAACTTCGGGCTGTCGGTTCCGACCGTCGCGGTTCCGCTGACTGTGACGCGACGATAGACTCGTCGGTTCCGACCGTCGCTGTCCCGGAACCCGATTACGGTGTGACGACGGGTTCGTCGGTGGGGTTGGCGCCACCGTAGGCGTCGACGAGTTCGTCGAGTCGACCGGGGTCGTCGGCGGCGGGGAGGGTCCGGTCGGCGGTCTCGCAGTCCGCCTCGACACCGAGTCGGTCACAGACCTGGTCGGCGGTGTCCTCGGCCATCTGCCGGTAGGTCGTGAGTTTCCCGCCGACGACGCTCGTGACGTTCGCGACACCGTCGGTGGCGTGGTCGAGGACGGCGAACCCGCGGGAGATCTGCCGCCTGTCCTCGCCCGACTCCTCGGGCGCGTAGAGGGGGCGCACCCCCCACCAGCGCCGGACGACGGGCGCGGACGCCACCGACGGCACCATCTCCGCACACTCCTCGATTGTCCGCTCGACCTCCCACTCCTCCTTCGGGTACTCCTCGGGGTCCTCGACCGGGACACTCGTCGTCCCCAGCACCGCCTCCGAGTCGTGGGGGACCACGATGTCACCGTCGTCGGGGTTCCGACACCGGTTTATCACCGGCCCGACCGAGTCGTGCTCGACGGCAACCATCACGCCGCGGGCGGGCGCCATGTTCACGTTGAGACCGGCCATCGCCGCCGTCTCACCGGCCCACGCGCCCGCCGCATTCACGACGTGGTCGACCGCGACCCGGTCGTCCACCGCCCCGCCGAGTTCGGCCTCGCGCACCTGGCCGCCGTCGACGGTCAGCCCCTCCAGCGGCGTCTGCGGGTGCACGGTGGCACCGTGTGCCTCCGCGTCGGCGGCGTTCGCCGCACACAGTCGGGACGGGAACACCACACCGTCCGGGACGGTCAGCGCCCGCTCGACGTCGGCCGAGAGCGCCGGTACCCGGTCGCGTACGGTCTCCCCGTCGAACTCCTCGGTCTCGATGCCGACCTCCTCGCAGGCGGCCCGCTTGCGCTCGAAGTACTCCGGGTCGTCGCCCTCCAGCTGGACGAACAGCCCGCCCGTCTCGCTGATGCATCCGCCGGCAATCGAGCGCAGTGTCCTGTTCTCCTCGATGCACTCTCTGGCACTGACACCGTCGCGCTCGGCGTACCGGCCACCGCTGTGTAACACACCGTGGGACCGCCCGCTGGTGCCGCTTCCCAGCCCGTCGCGCTCGACGAGTGTCACGTCGACTCCACGCAGTGCCAGGTCACGGGCGACTCCTGTTCCGGTCACGCCGCCGCCAACTACCAGTACTGTGCTATCGTCTCCCATAGTTCGTCTTTGTTCCCCACCACTATTGTTCTGACGGCTGTTGCTGTCAGCCGCGAGACACTGTCTGCCGACGACGGTGCCCGCGCCGCGCGAACTGAGAGCACTCTGTTCGTCGTCGCCCCCGCTCTGCCGGACCCCGGGTCCCGCCAACCCGGAAGCGCCGGTCAGCCCCGGTTCCGACCGCGACCGGTCGATTCGGCGGTGATTAGCGTGTTCGTGGCCAGCGACGCGATCGCGCGACGGAGTCGCTCGGTCACCGCCTGGTCGGAGATGTCCAGATCCGCCGCGATATCCTTTGTCGTACAGCCCCGCGGGATGCTGTAGTAGCCGGACCGCACGGCGAGCGCGAGCGCCTCGCGCTGGGGGTCTGTCAGCCCGTACCACAGCCCGGAATCGGGTGTCGTCGGCCTGTACACCCGGGCGACGTCGACCGAGATACCACCGGACTCACAGTGACTCGTGAACTCACTGAGGTCCGCGTGGGTCTGGAATCGGAGTTCGAACTCCCACGCGTCGGGTGTGCCGAGCGCACTCAGTAACTGTCCGTTGTACTCCTCTATGCCGGCGAAGATGCGGTCCTGATTCGCATCCCAGTCGAGTTTGAACAGCGCCCTGTCCTCGAAGGTGTCGACTGTGGCTGTCCTGTTGACATCCGGGTGTTCCTCGACCGACGCGACGAACGACTCGTCTGTCGCGTCGTAGATCCAGAACAGTGGCACTGTCGCCTGCCCGACCGGCACCAGGCTCTCGAGTTCGACCGACGACACTCCCTCGACCCGCAAGATCTCTCCGAGCCTGAAATCGACTGACGGTACCTGAAACTCGACGATAACGCTCATGGGTCCCTGTATTTGCTCCGTTGGTCTGTCTTGCACAAAAGACCGGTACCTCGTGTACCATGCCGGCGCGACAGGATGGAGTGTCCACGCTCAGACCGATCTGGACGGTACAGTGAACTCACCCCGGGGGTCGACACTCGCGGAGGGTTTGTAACTGTTTCTGAATTCCGAATATTTAAGAAGTAGTAAACAACAATTACTAACAAGATGATGCCACGGTCGTACGCTATCGGCGAGTTCGCGGAGGAACTCGGCGTCCACCCCGAAACTGTCAAACCGTGGTGTCGAAGCGGCGACCTTGACTACACCCGGACACCCGGCGGCGACCGCCGC
>CAZFMN010000108.1:0-6857 GCA_964520075.1 uncultured Halobacteriales archaeon
TCCCTGTCATCAGCGCTCGACCACGAGCAGAGCAACGCGCTCGTGGACTATATCTTCCAGGGTGCCCGCGGTCGCCCGGCGCTCCCGGGCTGTCACCTCGAAGAAGTCGACGACCCGCTCCTCGTCGAACGCACCGAGCGTCTCGGCCGGGTCGAGAATCTCTCGAACCCGTTCGGCGGCGGCCGCCTCGTCGCCACCGACGACGACCGCCACCACGGGGCAGGTCCCCGCCGAGAGCCCCATCCCCAGCGCCCGGTCGATCTGCCGGCGACCGGCCGCGTACAGCAGTATCTCCACCGCCGGGTCGCGGGCGATTGCCTCACCCCGCTCGCGCTCCCTGTCCGCGAGGGTGACCGCCCGCTCGACGTGCTCGCGGTCGACCACGTAGCGGGCGTCGAACAGCTGGACGGTCGCATCGGTCGCCTCGCGTATCTCCTCGACCCGGGACAGTGTGCTGTCGACGCTCTCTCCCGCTCGTTCACCCTCGAGCAGTTCCATCAGAACTCCCCCAGATTCGACTGGCCGTCGTCGGTGTCGCCGCCGTCCGTTACCTCGCGGTCGGGGAGCAGCTCCGCTCTGGGTTCGACACCGTCCATCGAGGGGTCGGGGTGACCCGCGTTCTCGAGGACGGTCTCGGCCGTCTTCGGGCGGTTCCGGAGCGCCCCGAGCACGACCGACTTCTCCGCCCCGCGGAGGTCCGCGGGTGTCTGAACACCCGCGTCGAACAGCCGACGGGCGCGCTTGCGACCGACACCGCGCACCTCCGCCAGCTCCACCAGCTCCGACCTGACACCGTACTCGACACGCTGTCGCGCCCGCCGAACCGCGGCACTGACCCCCAGGTCGAGTTCGGCCGCCAGCGACTCCGCCGCGCCCAGCAGCCACTCTGCCGCGTCTGTCTTCCCCCGGATGTCACCCGGACCCACCTGGTAGCGGTCGGTGAGTTCGTCCTCGTCCACCTCGCCGGCCCAGTCCTCCAGCAGACGGGCGGTCTTCAGCGCCGACAGCCAGTCCTCGAAGCTGTCCTCGAACTCCGAGGGCGCCCGCCCCAGCAGCTCCTCCTCGCGCTCGTAGGCGAGCATCGTGTACTCCTCCTCGTCACCCGACCGCAGGTACAGCTCGTACATATCCGGCGTGCGACAGACGAGGTGGTAGAGCCCGAGTGCGGTTGGCTCGCTGTCTGTGCCCGCCAGCGACCGGAGCCCGTCTATCATCTCGGCGGCGCTCATCGGGTCGAGGTAGAGCCGCGAGACGGTATGTCCGAGGTTCGTCGCCCGCAACTCCTCGCTCGCCGCCGCTCCCGTTCCGGTTCGCTCCAGAAACCCGTTCGTCGCGAGGTAGTCGACGACCCGCCGGGTGATCGGCTCGAGTTCGCTCCGGCTCGCGGTCCGCTCGGCGTACAGCGTCTCCTCGAAGAACGCGAGCAGTTCGGACCGCGAGTCGGCAAAGCCCGAGGCGACCGTGGCGAGGGCGTGGGTCCGGAGCGCGGGCTCGGCGGCGAGCTTGGACTCGACGGGCTCGGGGTCGGCCCAGACGTACCGCTCGAACAGCTCGTCGAGCTCGTCGTGGCCGTCGGCCAGCAGGACCGCCTCGCCGTACGGGTCACGGCCCGGACGGCCAGCCCGGCCCATCATCTGGTGGACCTCGAGCACCGAGAGCGGTTTCATCCCGCCGACCGAGCCGCTGTAGCGCCGCCAGTCACGGACGACGACCCGCCGTGCCGGGGTGTTCACGCCCGCCGCCAGCGTCGGTGTCGCACAGACCACCTTCACCAGCCGGTCCCGGAACGCCTCCTCGACGAGCTGGCGGTGCTCGCGGGCGAGTCCGGCGTGGTGGAAGGCTGCGCCCTGCTCGACGGCCGCCGCGAGGTCGTCGCTGGTGTCGGTGTCGCTCACGTCCCTGATATCCTCCGCCAGCTCCGCGAGCGCCGCCTCCTCCTCGGGGTCGAGAGACGAGGCCGTCGTTCCCCCGAGCCGCTGGGCCGCCGACTCGGCGTTTCGCCGCGAGTTGACGAACACCAGCGTCGACCCACCCTCCTCGAGGGTGTCACGGACGATTGCGGCCGTCTGGCTCTCGCTTCGCCTGACCGGGAGCGAGGTCTGGCTGCCGTCCTCGAGGTGGAGGGCGTCGCCGTAGTGGACACCCTTCCGCAGGTCGATCGGTCGCCAGGTCGAGTCGACGAGTTCGGCGTCGAGCCACGAGGCGAGTTCGTCGGCGTTGCCGATGGTCGCCGACAGCGCGACCGTCTGTAGCTCCGGGTTCAGCCGCTGCAGTGTGGCGAGTGTCACCTCCAGGGTCGGTCCCCGCTCGGCGTCGTCGACGAGGTGCACCTCGTCGCTCACCACGACAGAGAGGTCGTCCAGCCAGGGGGCGTCGTTTCGCACGAGCGAATCGACCTTCTCGCTGGTGGCGACGACGATATCCTTTCCCGCCAGCCACCCCTCCTCGGACTCGAAGTTGCCCGTCGAGACACCCACATCGAGTCCGTAGGCCTCGAACTGCTCGAACTCCTCGCGCTTCTCGCTCGCCAGCGCCCGCAACGGGACGATGTAGAGGGCCATCCCGCCGCGGGACTCGACGGCCGAGAGCATCGCTAGCGTCGCCACCAGCGTCTTGCCACTCGCCGTCGGGATGGCGGCCACCAGGCTCTCGCCCGCCGTCACACCCCGGTCGACCGCCTCCGCCTGTGGCGGATAGAGTGACTCGATACCCTGCTCTCGGAGGTGCCCCACCAGCCAGTCGGGCACGTCCGGCACGTCCGCGATATCCATACCCGCTTTTCGGGCGTCACCCTTCTTAAACACTCGTTCCGGTGTCACCCGGGCGGGGCAATCCCCACGTTGAAACCGCTCGGTGACCTGGTTGGGGTATGGACCCCGAGACGCTGCGCGCCGAGTGTCCGGCGTACGAGTCGTGTTGCTATCTCAACACGGGTGCGAGCGGGCCGAGTCCGGAGCGGGTCGTCGAGGCGGTGGCGGGGTTCGAGCGCCACCACCAGTACCGCGCTCCCTGTGAGGAGGGGCCGTACACCGCCGCGTTCGACGCGCTGGCGAGCACCCGCGAGGCGGTCGCGTCACTGCTCGGTGCTGACGCCGAACAGATTGCGCTCACCCGGAACACCGTCGAGGGTATCACCCACGTCGCCGGTGCAATCGACTGGGAACCCGGCGACGTCATCGTGCGGACGGACCTGGAACACCCCGCGGGTGAACTGCCCTGGCAGCAGCTGCGCCGACGCGAGGGGGTCGAACTCCGGGAGATACCGACAGCAGGGGGTCGCATCGAGATGGACACGCTGCCGGAACTGCTGGCCGACGCGCGTCTGGTCTGTCTGAGTTCGCTGGCCTGGAACTACGGGACGCGGCTCCCCGTCGCGGAGGTGGTCGAGCGGGCCCACGAGGCCGGTGCGCTGGTGCTGGTCGACGCCGTCCAGTCGGTCGGTCAGATGCCCGTCGACGTCTCGGCGTGGGGAGCCGACTTCGTGGCCGCCTCCGGCCACAAGTGGCTGCTCGGCCCCTGGGGGGCTGGCTTTCTCTACGTCGACAGCCCCACCGAGTTCCAGCCACAGCGGGTCGGCTACTTCTCTGTCGACCCCGACACGAAGGGGGGCGGTGACTACGCGTTCAGGCAGACCGCCCGCCGGTTCGAACTCGGGACGACCGCCGTCGGAGCGTACGTCGGCCTGGAGGCGGCAATCGAGACGATGCAGGCTGTCGGTCTCGAGACGGTCGAAAACCGGATCGACCGACTCGGGAACCGCCTCGTCGACGGGCTGGGCGACCGACTCGTGAGTCCACCCGACGCACGCTCGGGGCTCGTGGTGTTCGAGGCAACTGACCCCGAGGGGCTGGTCGACCGACTCGCCGACGAGGGTATCCAGATCCGCTCGCTCTCTGACCCCCACGCCTGCCGGGTGTCGGTCCACGCTGTCAACACCGCCGACGATATCGACCGCCTCCTCGAGGCGCTGTAACCGGCACCGCGCAACCGTGACCCGTGTGTCCGTTCCCGGGACACCTGACCGGTTCTTGCACGTGTCACATCGAAACGTATATCTCTCCGAGAAGGTCCAGTCGTGTATGGACGAGACGGGGAACTCGAAACGGGGTGTCGGGGGCGGGGTCACGCGGCGGCAGGCGATTCGGCTCTCGGCTCTCGCCGGTAGCGCCGCCGCGCTCGCCGGGTGTCTGGACGTGCTCTCGTCCGGGGACAGCGTCCACTGGCGGTTCACGGAGATGGCGGGACGCAGCCTGTCGAGGCCGACGGTCGTCGACGGAACGGTGTACGTCGGGGACGCGCTGCTCGTACCGGAGACATCCGAACGGGAGAACGCGGTCTACGCACTCGACGCCGACACCGGTGAGATGCGGTGGACGTTCACGGACACCTCCAGGAATGCGTTCTCCAACTCGGTCCTCGCCGACGGGACACTCTACGTCGTCTCGTACTCCCTGTCCGGGACCGACGACCCGGTTGTACACGCGGTAGACACACAGACCGGAGCCGAGCGGTGGCGGTACACCGGTCTCGCGGCGTTCGACCCGCCGCTGGTGTTCGCCGACGGGACACTCCTCGTCCACGACGAGGGCACTGTACACGGACTCCGGGCGACAGAGGGGGACGAGGACTGGCAGTTCGGCAGCCAGGACGGCGAGATACTCGGAGTGCACGTCGGGGGCGGCCGCGTGTTCGTCTCCGTGGCCGACGCCGGGGGGGCCACGGTCACCCACGCACTCGACTCCGGGGCCGGGACGGAGCTGTGGGAGACGGCGGGCGACGTTCAGGTGTACGCGGACGACAGTCTGTACGGTGCCGACCCGAGCGGTGAGATACGGGCACTGGACGCGGAGACGGGCGACCGGCGATGGCGCTCGCCGGAGTCCGCCTGGGGTGTGCTCGTGGTCGCGGACACCACGCTGTACAGCGTCGAACCGGACAACCTGCCGATGCAAACGCGAGGGACGAGCGACGCTCCGGAGGACCGTGCGACGGTACACGCGATGGATACGGCGACGGGCACCGTCCAGTGGGAGCGCGGGGACGTGTCGGGATGGATGCGACCGACGGTGGTTGAGGACACGCTCGTTCTCTCGACAGCCGGGCAGGCGTCCCCATCACTCCACGACCCCGAGATACTCGGGCTCGACACGGCAACCGGTGAGAGAACGTGGGGCTGGTCGGTTCCCGGCGAACGTTCCACGACGAGCCCGCTCGTGGTGGACGGGCGGATGTACCTCGGGGCGAGCGCCGACCTCTACGCGGTCGAGACCGACACGGACGGGTCGAGCAGGGATACGACTACGCTACACGGGATGTACGGGCACCACGGCGGATGGGTGTACGGCGACGGCTGAGCACGGCTGTTCGGACAGGCCGGTGTCCCGGAGACCGACAGCTCCGCCGACTGGTGCCCGTGGCTCCGACAGCACAGTCCGGGTCGAGTCCCGCTGTCGCTACCGACGTTCTGCCCTGTCGACACTGGCCAGAGACATCAGCGGGTAGCCGTTCTCCATCGCCATCTCGGCGACGACGACACAGCCCTCGCGCTCGATGCGCAGTTGCACTTCCATGAACCGGCCCGTGAGCTCGGTGTAGCTGGCGCTGCCGTCGGCGATCTCGGCCGCGAGGGCGTCGGTATCCATCTCGACGGTGGCCCGCTCACAGTGGGGCTGGTTCTCGATGGACTCCTCGATGGCGGCCGCGAGCGAGGCCGCACTCGCCGGGCTGACCGGTGTGCCGGCGAACTGGTGGTACAGTGAGCCGAACTTGATACCCGCCTCGAAACACGCCTGCTCCGGGTCTGTCGGGCCCGGCCTCTCGTCTGTCGAATCTGCCGTGTCCATACAGGTGTCTGGCGCTCGCGGTACAACCACCCACCGGTAGCGGCAACTGCCGGGGAGGAGAGCGCGAATTGCGCGGCCAGTCTGTGGCGACTCGGCGGAGCAGACGCGACTCAGTCTGCCCGTGGCGACTCCGAGAGCGTCGCCTCGGTGTCGATGCCGTAGACGCGGGCTGGTGTCTCGACGTGTGCGGTCCGGATAGCGTCCTCGTACCCCTCCTCGCGGAGCCACCGCACGCGCCGGGGGACGGTCTTCGGTCCCAGCACCGCGCCCGGCCGCTTGGGGTCGTCGATGAAGTCCGTCTCCATCAGGAACGGGTCGCCGCTCTCGGCGGCCGCCACCAGGTCCTCGCGGTTCGAGATGACACTCGGCACCGGGCCGTCTATCGGTCCGCCGGCGTAGTGCTTGACAACCTGCTCGCGTGGTAGACCGCGCTCCTCGGCCCAGGTCGCGACCTGTTCGAACGCCTCGCCGCCCTCGGTGTGTAGCTGGACGACACAGCCGAGTTCCGCGCCACGCTCGAACGCGTGCTGCATCACCGCGTTCGAGGCCTCCCAGACGGCCTCCGAGACGTCGTAGTGTGGACGACCGGATTTGAGCGCCAGCGCCGGCCCGTCGGCCACGAACTCCGCGGCGATGTCCAGCCCCGTCCGCATGCGGTCGGCCGCCTCCGCCGGTGTGTCGCCGGCCTCGACGAGTCGCGAGACGAGCGCCGGGTGGACCCCGAGCACGGGCCAGGCCGTCCCGGGCAGTCGCTCGGCGGCGGCGGCGGCCACGTCACAGGTAATCTCGAACGTCTCGCGGAACCCCTCGGGGTCGCCGGCGGCGTCGGTCAGCGCCCAGGAAGGTTTGTTCAGCACGAGCAGGTGTGTCCCGCCGACGGCGACGAAGTCGTCGGTGGCCGCCGCGCCGCGCCCGTTGACCGGGTCGAGGTGGAGGTGGTTGTCCAGGATCGGTGTCTCTGTCATTGCTGTGGCTGTGGTCGGGCGCGACAAAAGCGCTTCTCTGTCGACAGCG
>CAZFMN010000109.1:0-6843 GCA_964520075.1 uncultured Halobacteriales archaeon
CGGGTTCTCAGTCGTCAGCCGATGCGTACGTCTCTCGACCGGGTTCGAACTCGTCGTAGTGGACGATTTGGTCGACCGACCGCCGTTTCTTCCGCTCGTTCTCGATATCGCCGGTGCCGTCCGCGGCGTAGCCGAGCGTGATCAGCATGACCGGCTCGTACTCGTCGGGGATGTCGAACGACTCGACGAGTGCATCGGAGTCGAACCCCTCCATCGGACAGCTCGAGACACCCCTGTCGCGCGCGGCGTACATGAGTGTCATCGCGGCGAGTGCAGTCGACCTGGTCGTCCAGGTGCGACGGTCCGACTCGGGCATCGCGGCCATGTCGGCCACGCTCTCCACCAGACCGTCACGGACCTCCTCGTTCGGCAGGTAGCCCTTTGCCAGCCAGTCGTCGAACACCGGTTCGGCGTGCTCCATCGGGTCCGTGTGACCCAGCACGACGACTGCCGTGTCGGCCTCGACGACGTGGTCCTGACCGTACGCCACCTCGCGGAGTGTGGACTTTCGCTCTTCGTCCCGGAGGGCGAGAAACTCCCAGGGCTGTAGATTGTAGCCCGAGGGTGCCAGTGTCGCCGCCTCGAAGATAGATTCCAGTGTCGAATCCGGTATCGTCTCGTCGCTGTACTCGTGTACTGACCGTCGCGCCTGAAGCAACTCCTCGAATTCCATTCACCTTCTGTAGGTGCTCCACGGATATGAGGTATCCGATATCGGGCGAGGAGCAATCGGCGGGCACTCTGTCCGGAGTAGCAACTCACAGTCTCCGCCATCACCCCGTTGAGACGATGCTCTCGCGGTCTGTCGGACGATGCTCTCGCGGTCTGTCGAGGTGGAAACCCGGGATTCTGCCGAACAAACTGTCTCGTGGTCCGCCGACGAGATATCTGTCGCAACCACTAAGTGTGGACCGTGTTTGAATCCTGACGAACGGAGTTCAGGTCCCCGTGAGCAACCACAGACGAGACCGCAATCTGTCAGCTGACGTTACCACAGGAGATGTATCAGGGCCAAAATGACACTCGTACAGAGCTTCCTCGGCGAGCAGTCGCTCGTGCTGTGGCTCGTCCTCGGACTGGTCGGGTTCGTCCTGACCTGGCAGGGTGCGAACACGGTCGAGTCCACGACCGGGAAGATGAGTGACCACTTCGGTGTCTCACAGGCGATTCAGGGTGGTATCATCGCCGCGGTTGCGACGTCGTTTCCCGAACTCGCGATAACGGTCATCTCGGTGCTGGTCCTCGGCGAGTTCGGGACCGGGGCCGGTGCACTGATCGGGACGGCAGTGTTCAACATCCTCGTCATCCCGGGTGCGGTTGCGGTGAAGACCGGTGACACGCCGACGACACGGGGCATCGTCTACCGCGATGCCATCTTCTATCTCGTCGCGATTCTCGGGTTCTTCGCGGTGATCACGCTCGGTGTCATCGGCACCGATGGCAGAGAGGTCGCCGAGATAAGCCCACAGATGGGTGTCGGACTGATACTCGTCTATCTCGCGTACCTGGTCCTGATCATCGGCGGGCAAAAGCGGAGCGAGAACGGTGAGGGCAGACAGCGGACGAACCTCCCGAAACAGTTCGGGCTGTTCGTCGGCGGACTGGCCGTCGTGCTCGTGGGGGTCGAGTTCATGATCGGAATGACCCTCGAGATGTCGGACGCCCTCGGTGCGCCTCCGTTCCTGATGTCCGTGACCGTGCTGTCCATCCTGAGTTCGTTCCCGGATCTTCTGGTCGGGGTCGAGATGGGTGAAGGGGGCGACCAGCGGGCCGCCATAGCCAACGTCTTCGGGACCAACACGTTCAATCTGGTGATGGTGCTCCCCATCGGCGCCATCCTCGCCAGCGGTGTCTCCATCGGCTTTCTGGCCGCTGTCCCGCTGATGCTCTTTCTGTTTTACACCACACTCGTGGTCGTTGTTCTCGCCGCGACCGACTTCGAAATCTCGCAACTCGAGGGGTACGTCTTCCTCGGACTGTACGTCGTGTTCATCCTGTGGATGGTGAGCGAGGCGCTGGGGTTCTCGACGCTGCTCACGGAGCAGACACTCCGGACGATTCTCGCCTGACCGGGCCGGTACTGTTCGAGCACCGGTGCGTGAGGCGTTCGGTCCAGATACCCCCGACTGGGCCGCTCACTCCTCGTCGCGGTCGTCCACACACTCGGCGATTGGTTCGACGAGGTCGTCCGCGACGGCGTAGGGGTTGGTCTCGCGCTCGAGCACGCTGTCGACGAGTCTGTCGAGTCCCCCCTGTCGCTGTAACTGTTCGGCGACCAGGTCGTTCACGTCCTCCCGGAGGAGGCGGCGTATCTCGGCGGCGTACCGTCGCCGGGCGTTCGCCTCGCGGTCACCGGTGCGGTCGAGGTGGTCGGCGTGGTCGTCGAACGTCTCGACGAGCTCCTCGACCCCCTCGCCGTCGCTCGCCACCGTCTCGACGATGACCGGCTCCCAGTCCTCGTCTGTTCCGTCGACACTATCCGTGCCGTGGTGGCCGGCGGTGTCGAGTGTCCCGCCACCACCCTGCTGGAGCATCTCGCGCAGTTCCTGGACGGTGCGGTTCGAACCGGGCAGGTCGGCCTTGTTGACGACGAACACGTCCCCGATCTCGAGGATACCGGCTTTCAGCATCTGCACGTCGTCGCCACTCCCCGGAGGGACGAGTACCGTCACCGTGTCGGCGGTTCTGACGATATCGATCTCGTTCTGGCCGGCACCGACGGTCTCGACGAGGATACGGTCCTTGCCGAACGCATCGAGTGCCTTCACCGCGTCGGCGGTGGCCGTCGAGATGCCGCCGAGCGTGCCGCGGGCGGACATCGACCGGAAGAACACGTCCATGTCACCGATGTTCGAGACCATGCGGATGCGGTCGCCCAGCACGGCCCCGCCCGTGAACGGCGATGAGGGGTCGATTGCGATGACACCGACCGTGAGCCCGCGCTCGCGGTAGGTCGCGGCGAGTTTGTCGACCAGGGTGGACTTTCCCGACCCTGGCGACCCGGTGATGCCGATGACGTCCGCCGTCCCGGTGTGCTGGTGCAGTCTCGCGACCAGGTCGCGGTAGCCCGACCGACGGTCCTCGATCTTCGAGATGACGCGGGCGAGCGCCCGATGGTCGCCGTCCAGCAGGTCCTCGACGAGCTGGGGCTGGCTCATCGCTCGACTGTGCTCTCGCGGGTGCACTCGGTTGTCCCGTCCGTCGACGTGTCCGGCCGGACTGCCGCCACCAGCGCCCGTGTCGTCCGCTGTCCCTGCTCGACGCTCATGGAGAACTGTTGTCGTGGTTCGCTATTCGGTGTTTCGGTCCACCCCCCGTGACCACCGCCGCCAGCCCGCGTCCGGTGTCGCGGTCACAGTCCGACGACAGACCGGACCGACTGGGTGCGCTCCGCGGGGCGTGGCAGCCCCAGTCGGTAGCGCACGCGGTCCTGGCGCCTGAACGGGTCGAACACCGCGGGCTCCGGCGTGGATGCACCCGCGGCTCGCGGGGATTCGGCGCGTCCACCCGAGACAGAACAGGCTCACGCCGACAGCAGTCTCTCGGTGCGACAGCACCGCGTCCGCCCGGGCAGGGTTACACCGGCATCGGGAGACGGGTCAGGCGTCGAGTTCCTCGAAGAGGTCGTCGAGTTCCGTCTCGAACGCGCCGGCCATCAGGCGTGGCTCGGGGAGCAGGTTGGCGTCGGCGGCGATACCGACCCTGACGCTCCCGTTGTAGCTGATGATGCTGATGCCGAGCCCCTGGTCGTTTCCCTGTGGCACCCAGAATATCATGTCGCCGATCTCCTTGCCGGCGAACTCCGCACCCCCGACCGGGCCGGGGACGTTCGTCACGATGCCGGTGGCCGCGCCCTCGAACACGCGCATCAGGTACCGCTGGACGGGCTCCGGAACGTACCCCCCCAGTTCGAGCAGTTTGTACATCAGGAACGCCTCGACCCCCGCCTTCTGGATGTCCATCCGCTCGCGGACCAGTTCGATGCGTCTGTCGAGGTCCCGGGTGCCGACCGGAATCGGGAGGAAGACGAGCCCGAAGTAGTTGCCCAGCGACTCGGTGCGCTCGGCCATCGGCCTGAGATTGACCGGCACCGTCCAGCGCAGTTCGAGCCCCGCCGTCCCCTCGCCGCGCTCCTCGAGTACGCGCCGGATTGCGCCGGCGGTCGCCGCCAGGAATATGTCGTTCACCGTCGCGTCGTGGGCGGCCCCGACCGCCTTCACCCGCGAGATGTCGATTCGCCGGGTCCAGGCGGCCCGCTTTGTCGGACCGAGTTCGCCGGTCAGCGACGTGTCCGGCTCGTCGGCCATCGTCAGCAGGTCGTAGCCCGTCTTCACCGCGCGGGCGGCTGTCTTTGCGGTTCCGAGCAGTCCCGACCCCGTTATCTCCCGGTCCATCGGGTCCTCGCCGTCGCCGTGTCCACGGTCCCGTGCTGCCGTGTTACTCGAACTGTCCATCTGGCCGGACCCGGCCGTCCCTCCATCGGGGTGCCCGGATTCGGCGACGTGGGGGTTCCGGTCGGTGCTGTCCTCGCTGTTCCCGTCCGGTTCGGGTGGCGGCGGGGCGGAGACACCGCCGATGGGGAACTCCAGGTCGTCGGGGTTGTCCACCAGCCCGAGCATCACGTACAGCAGCGCGAACCCGTCGCCGACACTGTGGTTGATACGGACCACCGCGGCGTTCCCGCCGTCCGGGCCGACGTTGTCGACGAGATAGACCTCCCAGAGCGGGCGGGACTCGCCGAGCGGCCGGCTCATCAGCGTGCCGACGAACCGCTCGAACCGCGACTGATCGGCCGGTTCCGGCAGCGCGATGTCGTAGACGTGGTTGTGGATATCGAACTGCTCGACCGGCTCCCAGTAGGGCCACAGCAGTCGGCGCTTCTGGCCGCCAACACGGTGCCGGAACCGGTCGAACCTGAGCAGGCGCTCCTCCAGGCGGGTGCAGAACGCCTCGTACCCGACCGTCTCCTCGAAGGTCAACACCCCGGTTATCGTCATCAGATTGTTCGTCGTCCCCATCCGTCGCCAGGCGTTGTCCGCCCCCGAGAGGGGTTCGCGCTCGGGCATACTGACTGCCGTCACTTCTCTGCACCGAGGCAAAAAGGTTCTGTGGTTCCCGCGAACTCTCCCGTCATCCGCTGGTGTCCTGTGTGTTCCGTCCGCTCCCCCGTCGGAGTGTGCGCCGTCACCGGCGACCCGGGGTCGACCACACTACAGCCACGGATACCGGCGGTATCGGGGTCGACAGGCCCGCAGATGCCGCCGGTCGTCTGCGCTGTCGGCGTGTCCGGCGGGCGAGCGCGGTCGTTGCGGCGTTACGTTCATTGCACCTCGTCACGTAGGTACAGACAGATGAGGCGCGACCAGTTCACAGCGGCCGTTCAGGACCCCAGTAGTGACTCCCCGACGCTCGATATCGTGTACGATGGCCCCGAAGACGAACTCGGTAGCCGACTCCGGGACGAGGGTGAACCGCTGGCAGCAGCGGATCTCGATGCCGCGTTCCGGCTCCTCGCTCCGTCCGATACCGAGCAAGAGACCGCGAGCGAGGGCGTGTTCAGCCTCACGAACCGGCTGACAGGTGCGTATCTGCTCGAGGTAAACGTCGACGCCGACGCGATGCGGGACCTCGTTGCCGCCGCCCGGGAGGTGGACGACGACGCCCGGTACCGGGTACGCATCCGTATCGACCGGGACGACTCTGTTGTCTACGAGATGAGCGCCCTGTTCGTCTACGACAGCGAGGGGAAACTGCTCCGCCAGCGCAGCCTCATCCCGAGCGGCGTCGAACTGTAGGCCGACACGGCCGCCCGCGCCAGCCAGTCGCCGACACAGAGCGTTTCTATCCGGTTCCGAGGCGACGAGACAGTCGGCCGTCGGACGGTCCCGACGGCCAGTTCCGCGAGGACCGCGACACACCGTTCGATGGGTGTCCCGACCCGCGGGTCGGCCCGGACGGTGGTGGTCTCCCACCCGGCAGCCGCGGTGTCGCGTCGTCCGGGCGCGAACACACACTGTTTTGTCCCCGAGGCGACTACAGCGGTCGATGAACACCCGACAGAAGTTCGACGCGTGGGCCGAGTCCGGAGAGGACCGCGGGATGGAGCAGCGACACTGGGCGACCGCGAAGCACGCGCTCGCGCGGATGCCTGTCGAACCGGGGGACAGAGTGGTCGACCTGGGAACCGGGTCTGGCTACGCGCTCAGGGCACTCGGTGAGACACAGGATGCGGGACTGTCTGTCGGTCTCGACGGGTCGACGGAGATGGTCCGGAACGCGGACGGCTACACCGACGACGGAACAATCGGGTACGTGGTGGGGGATTTCCACCACCTGCCGCTCGCGACCGACAGTGTCGATCACGTCTGGAGTATGGAGGCGTTCTACTACGCCGAGGAACCGGTCGAGGCTCTGCGGGAGGTCCGTCGGCTCCTGCGTCCCGGGGGCACGTTCTACTGTGCGGTGAACTTCTTCGAGGAGTCGACCCACACCCACGGGTGGCAGGATAATCTCGATGTCGAGATGCAGCTCTGGAGCCACGAACGGTACCGCGAGGCGTTCCGGGAGGCCGGGTTCCACGTCGCCGAACAGGACACCATCCCGGACCGCGAGACCGAGATTCCGCCGCCGGAGGCGTTCCCGACCGCCGGGTGGGAGAGCCGCGAGGCGATGGTCGACCGCTACCGCGTCCACGGCACGCTCCTGACCGTCGGCGTCGCCCCGTAGCGTGTGACCCCCTCGTGTTCGCCGGTCCGGAGCCGACGGGAGAGCCGTCCACCGGTCGTCAGGCGGTCGGATGCCACGCCTGGACCGCGTGACACTCCAAGTCGTCGGGCATCGCCG
>CAZFMN010000110.1:0-6827 GCA_964520075.1 uncultured Halobacteriales archaeon
CCGTGGTGGCGGTCGCGGACGGTGCGGCGTTTGTTCCGCAGGGTCTCGAGACGTCCGGCGAGCTGTCCGCGCAGATCACCCGCGGGCAGCAGTTCGTCGATTTCCATCTGAGCGGCCTGTGCCTGGATGTCGATGTACTTCTCGTACTCGTCGAGCATCATCTGCTCGAACTGCTCGCGGCTCTCCTCGTCCATGTCTTTCATCTGGTCGCCAAAGAGCGCGTTCACGGCGGCGTCGGGTCCCATCACCGATATCTCCGTACTGGGGAGTGCGAGTGTCGCGTCGGGGTCGAACGACGGGCCGGCCATCGCGTAGATACCCGCCCCGTAGGCCTTGCGCGTGATGGTACAGATCTTCGGGACCTGTGCGTTCGATGTGGCGTAGATGAACTTCCGGCCTTTCTGGAGGATGCCCTGTCGCTCGACGGCGGAGCCGACCATGAACCCGGGCGTGTCACACAGGTAGACCAGCGGAATCCCGTACGCGTCACAGGTCCAGACGAAGCCGGCCCCCTTCTCGGCGGAGTCGGGGAAGATTGCGCCGCTCTTCTCGGCGGGCTGGTTCGCGACGAACCCGACCGGCTGTCCCTCGATGTGGCCGAACCCGGTCACCAGCTCCGGCGCGAACTGGGGTTTGAGCTCGAACCAGGAGTCCTCGTCGACGAGGTGGTTGATGACCTCGTGGACATCGTACGGCTCGTCGGGGTCCTCCGGGAAGATGCGGTCGAGTTCCTTTGGGTTCTTTGCCGGCACGGTCGCCGTGTGTGTGGGCAACTCGCCGTTGTGTGTCTGCGGGATGTACCCGAACAGGTCCCGGACCATCGAGGCGGCCTCCTCCTCGTCCGCGGCGACACGGTCGGCACTGCCGGTCTCTCTGGCGTGGACGTCGGGTCCGCCGAGGTCCTGCATTGTGGTCTGCTCGCCGGTGACCGCCTCGACGACACCCGGGCTGGCGATGGCCATACTGCTTATATCCTCGACCATGATGAGGTAGTCACAGAACACCGGGATGTACGCCGACCCCGCGATGTCGGGGCCGTAGAGCACACCGATCTGGGGGACCTGCCCGGAGTGGATGCACTGGTTGTAGAACATCTTGCCGCCGGTGTAGCGGTCCATGTGGGTGTCCCCGGGGTCGCGGTCGTCGAGGTTGAGTCGCGCGCCGGAGGAGTCGATGAGTCGCAGGATGGGTGCGCCGGCCTCGACGGCCCGTTCGGCCATCCGTATCTCCTTCTCGACACCCATCTGTCCCAGCGACCCTGCCTTGACGGTATAGTCGTTCGCCGAGAAAAAGACCGTGCGGCCGTTTATCGTCCCGACACCGGTTATCATCCCGTCGGCGGCGAGTTCGTCGTCGTCGGCGCGGGCGAAGGTGCCGTCCTCGTAGCGGATCTCGTCGAAGATGCGGTCGAGACGGTCGCGCACGAACAGCTTGCCCAGTTCCGCTATCTTCTCGTGCCCGCGCTCCGGCCCACCGGAGAGGATGTGCTCGATGTCGTCGCGCAGTGCCTGTTCGCGGTCGGTCACGACAGGGTCCTCGAACTGACCGTTGCCCGCACTCGCGACGGGTTCCTCGTCGACCACCAGGTCGACCGGCCGGTCGAGGTGTGTCGACAGTGCGCTGGCGATTGCTCGCGCCGCCTCCTCGTCGGGTGTGTCGTCGATGCGTATCTTCATGCCGTCCACCTGGTCGAGCGGTCGACCCGTGTCATGCTCGCCGGTTAGACACACGGTATCAAAGTGTTGTCCATCTCTACCCGCTCCGTCCTCCGGGAGTTCCGGCCACGACTGGGTACCGACCCCGCGGGGAAACGGTTACTCGGCTCCCGCACGAACAGGGCGTATGGACACCAGTCCGGGGTTGCCGACGGCACTGCCCGACAGCGAGTACGAGCGCCGTCTCGAGACGGTGCGCGAGCGCCTGGCCGAGACCGACGCGGACGCGGCGGGGTGGTTCGGCGCGACGGGTATCGCCTATCTCACCGGCTTTCACCACATCCAGACCGAGCGGCCGACTGTGCTCGTCGTGACACCCGACCGGACGGCGATGACGGTGCCGCGACTGGAGCGCGAGCGTGTCGCGGCCAACCCCCGCATCGACCGGGTGGAGACCTACTTCGACTACCCGCAGGGCGACCCCGTCGGAACGATTGCGGCGATGCTCGCCGAACTGGGCGTCGAGGTGCTCTGTGGGGACGCGGAGGGGCCGCCGGGTGTGATGGGCTACGAGGGGCCACCGCTGACCGACGAGATAGCGGTCGAGACACAGTCCTGGGTCGACCGGATGCGCTGGGAGAAATCCGACGCCGAGGTCGCCCTGGTGCGGGAGTCCGCCCGGTGGGCGAACCTCGCACACCGGTATCTCGCAGAGGAGACCGGCGAGGGGAGACACCCGGCGACGGTTAGCCAGCGCGCCTCGCTGGAGGCCTCGCGCGCTATGCTCGACACGCTGGGCGACCGGTACGTCCCGCGGGTGCGCGGCTCCGGCCCGGTCCACGCCGGGTTCATCTCCGGGCCACAGACCCGGCTCCCGCACGGGCACACCGCGAACCGCCGTCTCGAAACCGGCGACGTGCTCGTCACCGGTGCGAGCGCGAACGTCGACGGCTACCGGTCCGAACTCGAACGGACGATGTTCGTCGGTGACCCGGACGAGAAACAGCGTCACTACTTCGACCTCGCCGTGGAGGCCCAGACAATCGCGATGGAGACACTCGAACCGGGTGTCGAACTCGCCGCCGTCGACGAGGCCGTCTGGGCGTACTTCGAGGAACAGGGTGTGACCGACCTCGCACAGCACCACGTCGGCCACAACATCGGTCTCGGGGCGCACGAACCTCCCTACGTCGACCGCGGCTGGACGGACCACTGCGAGACCCGCGAGCGCCGCACCGACCGCGATGCGGTCGCCCGACCCGGCCAGATCTACACGCTCGAACCCGGCCTGTACACCGACGACGCCGGCTACCGCCACTCCGATACCGTCGCTGTCACCGACGACGGCACCGAACGGCTGACCTACTTCCCGCGTGACCTCGACGGCAACATCGTGTGAGCCGAGTCCGCGCCCCGCCGTCGTGAGCAACTCGCCGACCACGATAGGCAGAGACTGCCCGGCTCTGTACCTGTCGGACCCGAACCGGGGTTCGCCCGAGTCCCGGGAGCCGTTGCTCTCGAAGGTAACTCTGCCCGGAGAGCGTGTGTTCCGAGAGCGCGGGCTATCCGTTGGGGGGGTCATCGGGGCCGGTGTCGTCCGGGTCGGCTCCGGTGTCGTCCAGGTTGGGCCCGGCGTCGTGTTCGGTCACCCTGACGCCCTTCTCGGCCAGATACCGCATCCGCTGGCGGGCGAACTCCTCCTCGCGGCTCCCGCGGGTCGCGAGCACGTACATCCGGGCCCGACCGGTCGGACGCATCGTCCGGCCGGCACGCTGTGTCCCCTGGCGGCGTGACCCGCCCAGTCCGGAGGCGACAATCGCCAGCTCCGCGTTGGGCAGGTCGATCCCCTCGTCGCCGACCCGGGAGACAACGAGTGTCCGGCGCTGCCCCTCGCGGAACTGCTCGAACAGCTTCTCGCGGCGGTGGTGGGGTGTCTCCCCGCTGATGAACGGCACACCGAGCGTGTCGGCGATTGCCTGCCCCTGTTCGAGATACTCGACGAACACGAGCGCCTGCTGTTCGCCTGCCTCCGCGAGCAGTGCCTGCACCTCGGCTCTCTTCGCCGGGTTGGTCGCCGCCAGCTGCCGGCGCTCGTGACCCGTCGCGCTGACGTACTCGTTCTGGCTGTCCTCGCCGTCCCAGGGGAGGTACCGTATCTCGACGGCCGGCTCCGCGACGTACCCCGCCTCGAACAGCCCGTCCCAGTCGGTGCCGATTGGCGGCCCGATGAGCGTGAATATCTCACTTTCCTGATCATCTTCGCGCACCGGTGTCGATGACAGCCCCAGGCGGTGGCGTGTCTGGAGCCCCGCCGTCTGTCGGTGGATCGGGGTCGGGAGGTTGTGACACTCGTCGTAGACGATCAGCCCCCACTCGCGGCTGTCGAACAGGTGCCGGTGCCGGTCCATCCCCGCGGTGCGGTAGGTGGCGATGGTGACCGGTCGTATCTCCTTCGTGCCGCCGTGGTACTCGCCGACCTGGTTGGGGTCGAGTGTGGTCTTCGCGAGCAGTTCCTCGCGCCACTGTCCGGCGAGTTCGCGCCCGGGGACGAGAATCAGCGTCTCCCCCTCGACGGCCGCGAGGATGGCGAGCGCCGCCACCGTCTTGCCGCTGCCGGGCGGGCCGACGAGCACACCCGACTGGCGCTCCAGGAAGTTCGACACCCAGGTCTGCTGGTACCCGCGCAACTCGAGGTCAAGCTCGACCGGTAGCGGGTCACCCCGTTCCAGGTCACGCTCGTCGCGCACCGGGTAGCCGGCCTCGTAGAGCACCCGTTTCACCGCCGCGAGCGACTCCTCGGCGACCCAGCTCTCGGTGTCGGACACGGGGGCGCGCAGCTGTCCGTCGTCGAGTTTCTGTCGTGCCACGTTGCCCATCACGTCCGCCGACTCCGCCTCCAGCACGACGTAGCCATCCTCGTGGGTGCGGAGCGTGAACTGGCTGGCCCGCCGGTGCTGGTCCTCCATCCACTCCTCCAGGGCGGGTTCGCGCTCGGGCAGCACAGACCGGACCGTGCCCAGCAGGTCCGCGAACGTCTCGTAGGGGGCCTGCCAGACATCCTCCGGGCGTATCTCGTAGAGGTACGACCCCGACCCGGTGGTGTCGAGCAGGTGTGCGAACTGGGTGAGCTGTGCCCGGGTGAACTGCGTCGGCTGGTCCGCGACGAGTGTGCGCCGCTCCGGGAAGACGACCAGCCGCTCGCGGTCTGTCATCCGCGCCCAGTCTGTTGGATACCACACCACCGGGTCCGAGGAGACGTCGAGTCGCTCGACCGTTCCCGACCCTGCCAGCGCGTCGAGCTCCGCCGCCGCGTCCGCCTGTGACTGGTCGCGCAGCTGTGCGTACCTGGTCGCCGTCACAACCGGCCGACCCAGCGTCTCCAGCGCGTCGTAGAACTGCCCTGTCCTGTCGTCGTCTCCACCGCTGTACCCGTCGTCGCCACCTTTGTTCCCGCCGTCACCGGGGTCCTCACTCCCGTCGTCGGCCCCGGAGGGGTCGACCGAGCCGGCCGTTCCGGCGTCGGTGTTGCCGGTCTCGGGCGTGTTGTCTGTCACTGCCCCGTGTAGGCGACCGGGACACAAACGGCTTGTGTCCGCCGTCTACCGCCCTCGACGGCGACCAGCGCGGGGCGCAAACACGTACCCTTTTGAGTCGAACAGGTGTAGCTAGCCCACGATGAGTCGCCAGGAGGAGGTGTGCGTTCTCGTACCCACCTACAACGAGGCGGAGACCATCACAGCGGTCGTCGAGGGGTACCGCGAGCAGGGGTTCGACGACGTGCTCGTGATAGACGGTGGGTCGACGGACGGCACACAGGACCTCGCGGCGGAGGCCGGCGCACGCGTCAGGGAGCAACGCGGGAGCGGAAAGGGACAGGCGGTCCGCGAGGCGATGGCGTACATCGACCGACCGGTCGTGCTGATGGTCGACGGCGACTCGACATACCGACCCGACGAGGCCAGCCGGATGCTCGACCCGATCCTCGACGGCCGGGCCGAGCACGTCATCGGCAACCGCTTCGCGAACATGCAGCCCGGCGCCATGACGCGGCTCAACCAAGTCGGGAACCGCATCATCAACCGCGCGTTCCGGTACATCCACGGGCAGAATCTCGTGGATATCCTCAGCGGCTACCGGGCGTTCACGCGCGACTCCTTCGACACACTGTCGCTGTCGGCCGAGGGGTTCGGCATCGAGACCGAACTGGCCGTCGAGTGTGTGAAACACAGCGTCCGTGTCGAGGTGGTCCCAATCACCTACGAGCCACGCCCCGAGGAGTCCGAGACCAACCTCCGGCCGGTCCGGGACGGCGGCAACATCATCCTCCGACTCTACCAGATGGCGAAGACAAACAACCCGCTGTTCTACTTCGGCAGTGTCGGGGCCACCAGCGCGTTCGTCGGGGTGATGCTCGCCGGCTACGTCGCCTACGCCTACCTCGTCAGTGGTGTCTCACACAGCGTCCTCGCGCTCGCGGCCGGTGTCGCCCTGCTCTTCGGCGTGCAACTGGTGATGTTCGGGGTGCTCTCCGAGCTGATTGTCGCCTCGAACCGCCGCCAGGCCCAGCAGCTGGAGCGTATCGCCGACCAACTCGACAGAGCCGACAGCGACGAGACCGGCCTGCTCGGTGACGGCACGGGTCGGGGCGACTCCGCCGACGAGGACACCGGCGAACCCGACGGTGTGGCCGATACCGACCGGTCCCGTCGGGACTGACCCGACCTCCCGGACAGCCATCAGAGCACTCCCGCGACGAACCCGAGTCCAATCGTCACGAGCACGACGGCGGAGACCACCGGCAGATACGGGGTGTACCGCTCGACACGCTCCTCGTAGTGCTGGTAGCCCGCGATCAGGAGCATCGTCAGCCCGACGATACCGACGACGACGGTGAGCGCGTACGCCATCATCAGTTCGAGACAGTACTCCGACCCGGCACACAGCGCGATTATCTCGAACTCCTCCTCGTGTGCGAACCCCAGCACGAACGCGAACCACGCGATGCCGAACAACCCCCGCTCTGTCGCCTCCCCGCTGTCGTGATTGTGGCCGTGGGTGTGGGACTGTCCACCTACGAACGGCAGAACACCTGTCACACGGGCCAGTACTCCTCCACTGCGTTCGCTGTCGTGGTCGTGGGAGTCGTGAGGATGGTCGTGGTCGTGAGAGTCC
>CAZFMN010000111.1:0-6766 GCA_964520075.1 uncultured Halobacteriales archaeon
TCGGCATCGTCGAACCAGAACTGCTCGAAGAGTCGACCGACGAACAGTTCGGCCGAGTCGTCGACACGAACCTCACCGGCACCGCCCGCGTCGCCCGCGCGTTCCTCCCGGCGCTGCGCGAGTCGGCCGGGTCGCTCGTGATCCTGTCGAGCGTCGGGGGAACCGCGGGCACGGTCGACACCAGTTACGCGGCGAGCAAAGCGGGGCTTCACGGGTTCGTACGGGCGCTCGCACGCGAGGTCGGGCCCGACGGCGTCCGGGTGAACGCCCTCACCCCCGGCCCGGTTGACACGTCGATGAACGATGTCATCGTCGACCACCTCGAATCGACTGACTTCCTTGGTCACGAGAAGGTCGACACCCATCTTCCAGCGTACAGTTGTCCGCCCTCGGAGGTGGCCCGGTCGGTGGCGTACCTCGTCGACAGCGAGTTCACCCACGGCGAGGTCCACAGCGTCAACGGGGGGATGCACCTGCGATGACGGGCGTCGACCCGGACCCGCAAGCGGTTCCGTACGCGCTGACGATCGCCTCGAGCGACTCCGGCGGCGGCGCCGGTATCCAAGCGGATCTCAAGACGATGTCGCGGCTCGGGGTGTACGGCGGCTCGGTCGTGGTTTCGACGACCGCACAGAACACGACCGGCGTCCGCTCGACACACACCCTCCCGCCCGACGAGGTACGGGCACAGTACGAGGCGGTCGTCGACGACATCGACGTCGGGGCGGTAAAAACTGGGATGCTCGCGACGACCGAGGGCGTCCGGACCGTCCACGACTGCCTCAGCTCGTTCGACGGCCCCGTTGTCGTCGACCCGGTGATGGTCGCGACCAGCGGCGACCGGTTGCTTGAAGCCGAGGCGCTCGACGCCTACCGCGACCTGTTCGCCGAGGCGACCCTCGTGACGCCGAACGCGGACGAGACGGCCGAACTCGTCGGCGAGCGTCCGATTTCGACAGTTGCGCGCGAGCGCGCGGCCGACCAGTTCTTCCAGTGGGGCGCCGACGCCGTCCTGTTCAAGGGCGGTCACGTCGACGACGGCTCCGGGACCGTCACGGACGTGTTGGTCGTAGACGGGGACCGCGGCGTGACGGCGTTCGACGCCGACCGCGTCGCCACCGACGCGACACACGGCTCGGGGTGTACGGTCTCGAGTGCGATCGCCGCCGAACTCGCGAAGGGCGCGTCGTTGTCGACGGCCGTGGGGCGGGGGATCGAGTTCGTTCGGGCGGGGCTCCGGACCCCCGCATCGGTCGGCGAACGTGGGAGTGTCAACCACCTCGCGTGGGAGGAGTCCCCGGACGGGACGGAGTGACCCCGCCCGGGAAGTCGGTCCGTTCACACCCCGACAGATCGCGCCGAGCGCGCTCAAGCCGCTCTCCGACGACCTCGAGCGGTGGGGAGTCGCGTACCTCCGGGATGAGCAACTCCACAGCACGGCCAGCCCCGTCGAGCCGAGCCTCCCGTCCGACACCTCGGCGGTCGACTCGGAGAAGCTCGGGCGGGTGCTCCACGAGCTCCTCGCCACCCTCGTCCGACAGGTGCGAGGGGCGTACCACGACACCTGGAGCGGGACCACGGCTCCCGCCAGGACGCTCATCAGGGACCGCTATCCAGACGCATCGCAGTCGCTCCGGACGGCACTCGTTTCGTTTGTCACCGACACGCTCGCCCCACAGATCGCCGACACGACACTCTGGCGCCAGCTCCGAGCGGCCAGCGCTGTCTACATCGAGCAGACACTCCGCGGCCACTGGCGGTGTGGCGATCGCCGGTTCGAAATCGGTGGCACTGCAGACATCGTCGTCGAACTGGCCAACGGCGAGTGGGTCGTGTTCGAGGTCAAGATGAGCTTCGGCGACCTGACCGCGGACGCCCGAGCGCGGTACGAAATACAGACCGAAATGTACCGCACGTTACTCGAAGCACAGGTCGACGCGCCCGTTAGCGCACGTCTCGAGACGTTCGGTGTCACGCGGGCGAGCATTGTCCCGTCGCTCCCCGAGGACGCCATTCGACGCCGTCTGTCGACGCTCCAGTCCGAGGGGTGATCGAGCCACGGGACCGCTCCGTGTGAGGGCCGGGACGCGTCGCGTGGACAGCGCCTGTCTGTGGTGAACACGGGCACGATGTCTCCGCGTGGGCGATTCGGAGCCGGTACCGAGAGCGAGACGGTGAGAGCGGTCTCTCGACGGCGGGGCCGGTGGCGCCTTTCATCCGGCGCGTGTTCGGGTAGTCGTTGCTCAGGTCGGGCGATTCGTGGACATCGTCAGCCGTATGCTCGCTTTCACCGTCGGTGGAAATCGGGAGTCTAGTCGTGGCAATGGCGACTGCACCGAGGAAGGTTCGGCGCTGCATCAGGCCGCCATCTCCGTTGCGATGTCCTCACTGAGCGCGGCGAACGGATCTTCATCGTCAGCGATGTAGCGGCGGTTCTCCCACTCGCGCCCCTCAACATCGTCACGGACGAACTTCACGTAGTCATCAACAGTCCGCGCGCCGAGCGAGAATCGCTGAATGCGCTCGCCATCCTGAACGACGTGGATCGTCTCGTCGGTCGTCCGGTAGACGTGAGACGCGCCGTCGGTGTCGTCGCCCAACTCGATGTAGGCCGGGCGAGGGTCGGTACGTTTTCGTGCGTTGGCGTCTGATTCCCTCATCCCTCGTTGGTCTCCAGCGAAGCACGGGGTCGGTGTCTCCAGCACCGGCCTCGCCTTCTGAGGCGTCCCGCGCTTCACATTACCCCATAGAGTGCATATCAACCTAAAGGTTACCTTATCGGGTAACGTTACCCTATTCCGTACACTAACTAAGGTAGACCATATAGAGTAATGTGTATGGCGAAGCAAAATGCCGATATGGCAGAGCGCGGGCTTCTAACGGATCGTGAACGAGAAATCATCAAAGGTGAAGCTGATGTTTCAGACGACTACAGGTATCGCGTAGCGTCCCGAATCAGGAACAAGATTGAGCGTGTCGACGGTGATGTTTCGATTCTTGAACAACATCGAGCCGATCTACTCGAAGAACTTCGAGAGGTCGTCTGTGACGAAGAATGAGCGAGGAACCGCGGGAGTACGACCGCGAGTTCACTGTTGCGGTCAACCACCGTGCCCGCCGCAGGCTCGGATTCGACACAGAACGTGGGGCTGTCGTTCGGTTCGTTGTCCAACTCGAATACTCTCACGACGGGGAATGGCGGGAAGTTGTCCGCTACGATCATGATGGCACAGGTGAGAGCGAATTCGCCCACGATGTCACCGAAGAGGGGCTCCACATCGACATCTTCCGTGACGGGGAGAAGGAAGCGACGGAGTACATCTCCCCTCCACAACCGGCGGCTATCGCGCTTGACCGCGCCGAAGACCATTTATCCAAGAACCTCGAACGATTCACCAGCAGGTACGAACAATGGCACGGAATCAACAACCGATGACTGACGACGAAATCGCGGAACTGCGTGAGAAGATGGACGCACAGCGCGAAGACATCCGTGTTGCTCTGGCCGAGGATCTCGGCGGAGACCCTGACGACTACCGTGCCGACCGGCCCGTCACTGACGGCGGCGAATAGCAACATAGGCACGATTGACATCCTCCTGCGCCTGAAGGCGCAGGAATCCCGAGCGTGGGGATATTAAGATTTGCAGTCTACCACTTGGTCTCGCGGTTGGAATCCGCGAGTCAAGTCATGAAGGTAGACTGATGGCTGTGCCAACCAGCCGGTACACCTATCCTCTGACGAGGAGTCGGAGTTACTTTCGGGTTCGTCATTGATATTGAGACGGATGTTCTCCGCACCGTTCACATCCGCGTTGAACGCATCGTCGTGTTCGTCGCACACGTATAGACCGCGTTCAACGCGCTGATTCTCGTCGGTTTTCCCGCACGCGCAACACGTCTTCGACGTACCCGCTTCGTTCACTTCGTCCAGTTTGATCCCCTCGGCTTTGGCCTTGTATTCGAGGATGTTGGTGAACCGGTCGAACGCCCAGCCGTGCAGGTCACGGTTCCCATGTGTGCCCCAGTTTTTCGCCTTTCCATCCTCGTCTTCACGCACGCCTGCCAGGTCGCCAATGTTGATACGACCAACCTGTTTCTCGACACACCGGTCGACAATATGCTTAGCGAGGCCATGGAAGAACTGCGTGCGGCGCTCCGACCATTTCGCGTGGAGTCGGGTAGCTCGGTCACCGCCCGCGTTGTCGCACTTGGCGATCTCTTTGGGGAAGTAGTACCCGTCCTGCTTGAGGCGGTTGCCGGGGTACAGGTCAGCTTCATCGGTGCTGTATGCGACGGCGGCGAAGTTACAGATGCCGAGGTCGATCCCAGCGGTTTCCGCACCAGGTGGGGCTGGTGTTTCGAGTTCGTCTGTGCAGACGATGTGAAGTTCCCACCGGCTTTTCGCCCGGTCGTAGACGGCACGCACCTGCTGGACAGTCTCCACAGTCACGTCGGGACGGGTTTCGTATTCGACCAGCATATATTCTCGCGCTCGTGGGTGTTCTTTGTGATTCGCGCCTTTCGACAGGCGAATCTTGCTGTGTTTCTGGTCGTGCTTGAACCCGTTCTGTTTCCACGTCACCGTGCTACGGGGATGTTCTTCGTGAACGCGGCGGCCTTGGTCGTCGTAGTAGTTGCGTTTGCGGTAGCCCGGCGGGTTCGCCCGGTCGTCATCAGACTTGTACCACGCGGTGAAAGCTTCAGCAAGTTCCTCCAGAACTCGCTGACTGGACTGCGAATGCAGTCCGTTGTATTTTGGGTGGTGTTTCAAGTCGCGTTTCAGGTCTTTGTGATCGGGAATCTCGCCGGTTTCGTCCCACACCTGTCGGGCGTGGTAGTTACCGACGTTCCAGAGTTTGCTGGCGCTCCACCCGTGGCGGTCAAGCGAGTCTCCAACCTGTGAGTGGTTGCAGATTTTCGCTTGGTAGGTGCGGTGGAGTTCCAGCATTGTGGAACGTCTCTATAACTGCTTATACTGGCATGAATTGTGAAAGTTGTGGTCTCGGTTGAATATCTAGTAGTGGTGTAGTCAGTGGACAGCGGCATCAGAGTGACGGCGCGTATCCACGGCCTGAAGACCGTGGTATTGCGCCTGCTCCGCCTATAACATCACCCACGTTGCCAACAACTGATACGGGCCGATAGCGTCGGGGTCGTGCAGTAGTGTGACGTTTCCACACCGGCATCTGAGCCGCTGGAGGCGACGATTGTGGCAGAGTACGCCAGAGTCTGCCGTACCATCAGTTGATACAAACGGAGATACAGGGGGGGACCCGTCGTGCTCGTCGACGGTACCGCGAATATCCAAGACCGGAACGTTACGCTGTGAGCGACACACAAAGAGTCCGCATCTTGAGAGCGACTCTCGACTGTTTCTCCGGCGGTGGCACTTTCCAGATAGAGCGTCCACTCACCGTCCGGGATGCCAACCCCGAGTCGATAGACAGTGGGCGGTTGGGTCGCGGACACCGATGGCGACGACGGGCGCACCATCGTTGACCGACAGGGGTTGTTCACGAAACTGGCTGACTGACCTGAGTTCGCTCTGGCTGACGGCGACAGACCGCGAGACAGCGACTGCAGTACTCTCAGAGCACCGATCACGGCGGATGTCCCTGCATTGAGAGTCGATAGCATCTTGAGTGCGCTTGAGCAAGCGAGCGAGGAGAGCAGCGCTGGCAGTGTCGTCCAGACCGCCACAGACGCTCGTGAACGGGAGGTCGTAGAGAAGACTACGCGCGACCGTATCAGAGGATCGCAGACGATTGAGTTCTAAGCCGGACGTCACTCGTCGATGACTCAGTCTATACGAGTCCCGGCACCTCGAAACAACAGACAACGCTCATACCCAGCAGTCCACCTCGGCAGGAGGAGACATATCTTGTTGAACGCAAGACAGCGTTAGGGTGGGTCTGACTATTCTTCCTCTCACAATGTCAGAGGCGGGTGTTCGAATACAGAAGATGTAGTAACTGATTCAATAAGTGCCTGGCGAAGAGTCAGAATTATTGTGTTTGGCACCGTTGTTCTGATGACGACGGCGATGCCTCTCTCGGATACGTCCGGAGAAGGGGAGCAGGTGGCGGAGTTCCCGTATTTGATATTCCTTTTCCCACCGCCAGAGTGAGCTGTAGTGCGGTGCCTCTTCAAGATTAAATACGGCCAGAATGCCGGGCATCTCATTGGGGTAATCTTCAGTTTCTTGGAGACTCTTGTCCAGTTCGACGCGGAACAGAATCGGCCCGATCTGTGTCCACCCGGCGTACCCGTCTGCGCCATCCGGCGCGGCGGGTACGGCTGGATGGTCAACGTGTTGATTGGCAAGCTTTCGACACATCTGTGCGAGTTGTCTGAGCGACGACATATGGCCAGATGGCGTCCAATTGGCGGTTAGCCTGACGAAATCTTCTCGTGAGAGCCTCTGTATCTACGATTAATCGGCGGCAAAACAAGGCAACGTATGTTCAAAACCGCGACGAGACGATTCTCGCTCTCGTCCACGACGCCGGCCTTCGCGTCGGCGAGTTGGTCGCGTTCGATGTCGATCAGGTCAATCTTGAGTCCCGGACGGTTTACTTGCCGGCCGCCGTTCAGAAAGGAAGCCCGCCACCCGCGACCCTCGAACTCGCCGGCGACACCGTCCGGTCCCTTCGCCGGTATCTCCGCGACCGCTGGAAGGACACCGACGCCCTCTTTCTGTCACGCTCGAGTGACCGTCTCACCACTCGGTCGGTACAGCGCCTCGTCGAGACGCTCGCGGTCGC
>CAZFMN010000112.1:0-6735 GCA_964520075.1 uncultured Halobacteriales archaeon
GCGGTTCAAATCCGCCCCGACCCATCGCACCGCGAACAAACTCGTGAGCGGTGCGTGGGTGACGAGGATTTGAACCAGACGAGTCGCGCACAGCGACGCGAGCACGTCTCGGCGCGGTTCAGCACCAGCCCGGAGTCACTCGTGCTCCGGACGAGGTCGGATAAACCCACAGCGGTCCCGCCCGAACGCGCCGGTGTGAACGGCAGGACCGACCTGTTCCGTAACGACAACTAGGGTTCTGACAGGAGATGGTGGCCCGATTCCGGTGCGCCCGTAATCTGTCCCGTAACGACAACCAGGGTCCTGACAGACGGGGATACCCCGGGGAGGACCGAATCCGTCGACGCGAGGGTGGTCGCGCGATGCGTGTCCGGTCCGGAACTGTCGACAGGATGCTACAGCAGAGCAGAGTCGGGGTCGGCCGGTTCGGTATGGTCGAGGCGGGCAGACTCGAACCGACGGTCTCACCCGTCAGTCCGGCGACCACACCTGCACCACCGACAACCCACAGCACCTGTCTGCGCTCCAGTTTCTCCTCGTCAGACACATCTGATTGCAGTTAGAGATGGATTCTAAATCTTTCTGTTCGTGAGAACACAGTGTGAACGCCGGGGGAAGGGTGTCTCTCTGACGACCGGAACTATCGACAGGTGTATAATCGGTCAGATCAAATCCGCCGAAAGCTACACGTTGCTGCTGTCAGTGTGTCTGTCAGAACGTGAAAACAGCAACGTCGCCACCGCAGTCGGGACAGTTCGCGATTCCCGCAGAGAGGTTCTTTCCGCACTCGCGGCACTCGTAGTGCTGCTTCTCGCCGGTTCGACCGCCGCCGTCTGTCAGGAGTGACATCAGACTCATGACGAGTAGGTTGGCAAAGGCGATACAGAAAAATAAATCCTTCGCAGCCACACACGACCGCTGTACGTACACCGACAGTTGTCCGGTTTCGGACGGGAGACGATGTCTCGAGGACTCGACCTGTGGCCGGTGAACTGCACACCGTGCGACGTGAGTCGTAGTGCTGCACTGGGGGAATCGGTCGTGCAGACCACCTGCATCAGGCCTGTTCTGGACGACGTTGTGCCGTGCACACAGAGGTCTTTTCTCACACCAAGAGCAGTAGACGTGCGCTCACAGCAGGACACAGCACGACGACGGTTCCGGAGACAGGAGGTGAGCGGGTCCGCACCCGAACCGCGGGTGTGATACCTGTGGGTGCCGAACAGCAGGTAGATGCTGGGGTACCCCTGCATGAACCACACGCTGCGTGACCGCGAGGAGCCACTGCGGTGCAATCGCGGGATGCAGAAGGCCACCTTCGAGGAGCGGGGTCCCGCCTACGCGGCCGAACTCGCCCGCGAGAACCTGCGGGACCTGCGGGCGATTCTGGAGTGGAACCACGGGCACGGTATCGATTTCTACCGGGTGACGTCGACGCTCGTTCCGTGGAACTCGCAGTTCGAGCTCGCGGACCTGGACGCGTACGACGAACTCCGTCGACTCGCCGAGCGCTGTGGTGCGTACGTTCGCGAGCACGGGATGCGGCTCACCTTCCACCCCGACTACTGGTGTCGGCTGGCGAGCACCTCCCGTGACACGGTCGAGCGGTCACTGCGGGCCGTCGAGTACCACGCAGACTGGCTGGACCTGATGGGGCTGGACCGGTCGCCGTACTTCGGTATCAACGTCCACATCGGCGCCACGTACGGCGACCGCGCGGCGACTGCCGAACGGTTCCGCGAGGCCGTTCGCGAACTCTCACCCGGCGCCCGTGCTCGCCTCACCGTCGAGAACGACGACGAGGAGGGGCTCTGGGGGGTCTCCGACCTCGTCGAGCAGGTGAGCGACCGTGTCGGTGTGCCGGTCGTATTCGACTACCACCACCACTCCTTCTCCGACCGTGGACTCACGTACCGCGAGGGGTTCGAGCGCGCCGCCACGACCTGGGACTGTCGGCCGGCGGTTCACTACTCCGAACCGGCCCGTCTGCACGGGACCGACGCGAAGCCACAGGCCCACGCCGAACACGTCGCCCGCGTACCCGACTGGCTCCGTGACCGGGCCGACGTGATGGTCGAGGCCGGCGGCAAGGAACAGGCACTGCTCGGACTCCGCGGGTGACTGTCGGCCGCCCCCGGGAACCACGAAACTGATTTAGCCTACTGCCGTGTCGGTGCTGTCCGGGTTGCTCCGGCAGAAACACCGGCCGTAGGTACTTGTGGCTGGCAGACAGAGACGCGATTCGATGAGTGACGACGACGCACACAGAGACAGAGAACAGGGTCAGCCAGAGTCTGAGACCACACCGGCGTCACGGAGTTCTGTAACCGCGTTCGCCGGGACCAGACTCTACCTCGGGACCGACGATGGTGTCCGTGTGCTCGACGCTGCGGAGATGAGTATCACCGCGACGGCGCTGTCGGGTAACCCTGTCCGGGACCTCGCTGTCGGGGGGACCGGTCCGGACACGGTGTGGGCCGGGTGCGCCCTCGGGGGTCGTGGACTCCACCGGGTCGAGGACGCCGGAGCCACCGTCGAGTCGGCCGGGTTCGAGGACAGGTGGGTCTGGGGTGTCGACCGACTCCCGGACGAGCGGCTGTACGTCGGCACCGAACCGCCGGGTCTGTTTCGCCGCGAGGACGGCGGGTTCACCCGACTGGACGGTATCGACGAGGTTGCCGGCCGCGAGGCGTGGAGCTTCGGTTACGCGCCGTTCGAGGCCGGACACGTGCACGGTCTCACCGCACACCCGACCCGGCCGGAGAGACTGTACGGGGCTGTCGAGATCGGCGGCGTGTTGCTCAGTACAGACGGTGGCGCGACCTGGCAGTCCCGACTCCGGGGCGAGGATGTCCACCGGCTCACGGTCACACCCGGGGACCCCGACCACGTGTTCGCGGCCGCGGAGACCGGTGTCTACGAGAGCCGTGACGCCGGTGACTCCTGGGAGGTCGTCGACCCCACGGAGGGAATGTACGTGAAGCATCTTGCGTACGGACCAGCGGGGGTGCTGTTCGCACCGGCGGCGGGTGACATGGGTGACACCGATGTCCGGGTCTTCGCGTACGACGACGGCTGGGAACGCCGGACGACAGTCCCGAACACCTCGGTGCTCGCGTTCGCCGTCGTCGACGGTGCGTTGCTCCTCCAGCAGGCGGGCGACCGCGGGCGCTTGCTCGTGAGCACGGACGGCGGTCGAACGTGGGACCCGGTCGGTCCCGAACTCCCGCGGGTGCGCTGTATCCGACCGGTCGAGTAGTCCTGTTACCCGTCGAGCGGTCCGAACCCCCGAGGAAGAGCCGAGACAGGTGACAGCCGGAACGGATAGCTCGAATCCGGACCCACCCGTGGTCGGTTACTCTGTGTCTCGCGTGTCAGCGACGAACTCGCGACTGTCGAACCCGACGGTCGCCCGGTACTCCGCGGCGTGCGGGAACGAGAGAACCTGTGCCGCGCCGATGCTGGTCCGGTCGTCCGCGGCAACCGCCGCGGTGTGAACGGCTCCCGGGGCAACGGTCTCGTGGATAAACATCAGCATGTCACGCTCGATATCGCTAGGTGTCTCGCTTCCTCCCAGGAACCGCCAGAGTCGGTCGAGGATACCGTTCCCGCCACTGGAGTCCACCGGTGACAGTTCGAGCGTCAGACTGTCTACATCGCCAGGGGTCCCGCCGGCCAGCACGTCGTAGGTGATATGAAACGACTGCTGTGCGGGATACTCCCCGGTCGTCTCGCGGAGAACCGGATACTGACCGGGTTCGAACGTCATCGCGGGTCTCCTCTCGCGTGGTCAGGGCGTCGACAGTACATACCTGTTTGTCGCCGGTTGCGTGGACCGCCTCTCGAACGGTTCATTACCCCGGAGTGGCCAAGATTGGTTCGACGGTACGTCCGACAGTATCAACTGTACTCGCGCCAGCGGTGACCACACGCCTTGCATTTGAAAAACCGCGTCGGCGGTTCGTCGGCGGCACCGGTCTGTTTGATCGTGTACCACGCCTCGCCGTGGCCACACTCCTCGCAGGTGACGTCGTCGGCAGTTGGCTTCCCCTCGAAGTTGGCGTCCGCCGATGACTCGACCAGTTCGGCGTCGGACTGCTCCTCCGTGGTGACGAACGCCCCGGTGTCTGCGCTCTGTTCGGCGCTGTACCCGCAACTCGTGCAGACCATCCGCCCGTCTTGTTTCTTCATCATGGAGCCGCACTCGTCACAGAACTGCATGACTACAGTCGGGTACGACCGGAGGCAGTATCAGTCTTTGCTACGCCACGGCGACACCGTTCCGCGAGAGAAACTGGCCGACCTGTTTTATCTCGGTCGGACTGCCGATGATGCGGACCAGGTCACTCTCCTGCCGGACTGTCACGATGAACCGCTCGTCGATTGTCGACCGGAGTCCGACGAGCGCGTCGCCGGGCAGGACAATCTGCGTGCTGTCTCTGAACCGGGCCGCTGTCATCATACCTGGACGTGTGACCGCTCGTCGTATTACTCTATCGAAATAATGTGCTCGTCTGAACGTTCGCCGGTCGAGAGACAGTCTCGTTCTCCCGGATGGCCGTCTCGACGAGTCCAAAGCCGACTGCCGCGGGCCAGACGGTCCGCGGGCCGACCGGTTGTCTCTTCGGTGACACGAGTGTCGACCATCGGAGACAAGAGCGAAATGGTTTTCGTCAGAAAGCACGGAGAGTGATACAGACAATCATGCGTTTCAGTTCTACCCGTCGCCGGGGGTGGCTGTGCGGTGTCTGATAGCCGCCTGCTCGTACCCATCTCCGACTCGGTGACACTCCGGCAGACGGTCGAGTACGCCGTCCAGACAGCACTCGAGGCCGAGACAGCGCCGGGTGTCCGGTTCGTCTACATCGACCCGACCGAGCGCTCCCTGGACTCCGGTGGCCAGCGCGCGGGGGCAGACGCGCTGCTGGACCGCGTGGCCGTCTGGGCACGCGAGGACGCCGGCGAGAGCGACATCGGTGTCGAGACCGCCAGCCTCGGGGCCGACCAGTACGTGTTCAGCCCATCCGACGTCGCACGACTGCTCGTCGACGATGCGAGGGCGAGCGACACCGGGCGGGTCGTGCTCGACCCCGAGTACGACCCCGGTATCGGTGCGCCGCTGGTCCGGCCGCTCGAGAGCGAACTCGGCGGGTTCGAGGGTATCTCGGTCGAGACCGCTCCGGTGCAGACACAGGCCCGTCGGGCGCCGCTTCTCGAGCGGACGAGCCTCGGCCAGGTTGTCGTGCTGTTCGTGCTCTCGTTCGGGTTCTACCAGGTGCTCGCGGGCAACTTCTCCTGGATAACGGCGGGTCCAGCCAACTGGGCCGGGGAGATCTACTGGTTCGACGTGGTCACCGGTGCGGTGTCGGCGAGTGTCGTCGCGGTCGGTCTCTCGCGGGTCGCGCTCGGACGCGACCTGAACCGGCGGACACCCCGTCGACTCCTCCGCGGAGCGGTCTACGTGCCGTACCTGCTCTGGGAGGTCGTGAAGACGAACGTCCTCGTCGCGGCCGTTATCCTCAACCCGCGACTGCCGGTCGAGCCACGGCTGACCCGGATTCGACCCGCCGTCTGGGGTGGCCTCCCGATAACGGTCCTCGCGAACAGCATCACGCTCACGCCGGGAACACTCACCGTCCGGGTCCGCGGCCGCGAGTTGCTCGTGCACACGCTCGTGCCCGCCACCCGCGAGGACCTGTTCGACGGCGGACTCGAACGGGCGGTCAGGTTCGTCTTCTACGGGCGCAGCGCGATGCGACTGCCGGGACTCCGCGAGCGCGGCGAGGCCGAACTCGTCGCCACCGACGGGTCCGGTCGGGAGGCGACCGGTAGCGGCGCGGAGACGGGGGCGGAGAGCCTCCCCGACGGCGGGGAACTCGGGGATGACAGACCCAGTCCCGCGTCGGACACGGGCGGTGAGACGGACACCGGGGGTGAGCAGGGGTGATCCCCGGTATCTCGGGGAGTCTGGTCACCCAGGTGTTCCTGCTGGTTGCGGCGTCGCTCATGCTACTCGCGGTGGCGATGTTCTACCGGGCGATAACCGGTCCGACCACGCAGGACCGTGTACTCGCGGTGAACGTTCTGGGGACGAACACGGTGATCGTGCTTGCGTTGCTCGCGGAGGCGCTCGGTGAGCCCTCGTTGCTCGATATCGCGCTGGTGTACGCGCTGTTGAACTTCCTGATGGCCGTCGCCATCTCGAAGTTCACCGTCGAGCGGGGTGGTGTACTGTGATCGAGACAGCCCGGACCTCGGCGACGATTCTGCTCGTGGTGCTCGGCCTGTTTTTCACCCTCGTCTCGACGGTCGGGGTGCTTCGCCTGCCGGATATCTACTCGCGTGTACACACCGCCTCACAGGCTGACACACTCGGAGCGGGCTTTACACTCGCCGGTGTCGCGCTCGCGCTCGGGTGGAGCACCACCACGGCAAAGACCGTGTTGCTCCTGTTTTTCATCCTCGTGACCAACCCGACCGCGGCACACGCCATCTCGCGGGCGGCCCACGAGGACGGTATCCAGCCCTGGACGACCGACGACGACAGCACCGACCGTGAACTGTACGAGTCCGCCCGGGAGCGACGTGGTCAGGAGCGCGGCCCTGCCACCGACCCGTCTGCCGACGGTGGCACCCGACCGGCGAGTGACGGTGGTGAATCGGACCCGGTCGGTGACGGTGGCACCCGACCGGCGAGTGACGGTGGTGAATCGGACCCGGTCGGTGACGGTGCCA